>DATKUU010000149.1:0-2161 GCA_035530455.1 Phycisphaerae bacterium
GGCGTCCGCCGCTGCCAGCAAGCCCTGGCCGAATCCGCCCAGTTCTTCGGCAAGCCCGTCCAGCACACCCCCCCCATCCCATAGGGGGCACCTATGCCCCCATCTGCTGCGCGTGGTGTTTTTGCTATTGACACTCCCGCCGCACGCCTTATACTGAGCGCATCACACGTGTCTCGGACGGAGTGAAGGCCGTGCAGGGGCCTGCACCCTCTGCACGGCCTTCTCGTTGGACCCTGCACGTGGCCATCCTCCATCGCCTCCGCCAAGCCCTCGCCAACTTCGCTCTCCGAGTCGCCCCCGCGGAAACCCGCGCCACCGCCATCAACGGCCTCCACCCCGGCGACCCCGCCCTCGCCAGCCTCTTCGGCTTCAGCCCCACCGCCGCCGGCACCCACGTCTCCGAGGCCACCGCCTTCAACCTCTCCGCCTTCTTCTGCGCCGTCGCCGTCATCTCCGAGGGCCTCGGCTCACTCCCCTGCATCCTCTACCAGCGCGACGGCGACGACCGCCGGCGCCTCACCGAAGACCCGCTCTACAACGTCCTCCGCTACCGCCCCAACCCCGAGATGACCGCCCTGCCCTACCGCGAATCCTGCCAGGCCAACGCCCTGGTCGCCGGCAACTCCTACTCCGAGATCGTCTTCGACGGCGCAGGCCGAGCATCCGCCTTCCACCGCCTCGACCCGGCCCGCGTCCGCGTAGACCGCGACGGCGACGGGACGCTCGTCTACAAGCACCACCCCGCGAAGGGCGGCGTGGAACGCCTCCCCGCCCACCGCGTCTTCCACATCCGCGGCCTCGGCGACGGCATCGTCGGCAAGAGCGTCCTCACCCACGCCCGCGAGACCATCGGCACCGCCCTGGCCGCCGAGGCGTTCGGCGGCCACTTCTTCGGCAACGGCGTCTTCCCCAGCAACACCCTCACTACCCCCGGCAAGGTGACCACGGAAACCCGCAATAACATCATCGCCGACCTCAAAGCACAAGCGGGCGGGCCGAACGCCTTCGGCGTCCTCCTACTCCAGGAGGGCCTCAAGTGGGACACCCGCCTCGGCGGAATGTCCATGAAGGACGCCCAGTTCCTCGAGGCCCGCCAGCACAGCGTCTTGGACTTCTGCCGCTGGTTCCGCATCCAACCCAACAAGCTCGCCGAATACGGCCGCGCCACATGGTCCAACGGCGAGCAAATGAACCTCGATTTCTACACGCTCACCCTCCGTCCCTGGCTCATCCGATGGGAGGAGGAGTACTGGCTCAAGGTCATCCCCGACAACCGCAAGGACGAACTGTTCGTCGAGTTCCTCCCCGACGCCATCCTCCGCACCGACGTCTCCACGCGGTACACCGTCTACAACATCGCCCGCCAGATGGGCGTCCTCAACCCCAACGAGATCCGCCGCAAGGAAAACATGTCGCCCCGCACCGACCCCGGCGGCGACGCATACCAGGACACCCCCGCCGGCGCCCCGCCATCGAAGGAGGAACCGCCGAAGGAAAAGAAAGCCGGCGAGGGCGATTCCGCCGAACCCGACGGGGACGACGAGGCCGAGCGCTCCGCCGCCCTGGCCTTCATCGGCGCCTCCCAAGTCTCATCCATGCTCGACGCCACGGCCCGCATGGCCCGCCGAGAGCGACAAGCCGTGCTCGGCGCCGCCCGGAAGCCCGACGCCCGCGCCGCCATCGCCGGCGTCTACGCCAAGCATCGGGACGTGCTGTTCGCAGCTCTCCGTGCTCCCGCGCTCTCCTGTGTGCGAGCCATGCAGGCCGTGGCCGGGAACGGCCACGCCCGCCTCGCCGCCGCGGCGGCCGCCGCCGAGTTCCGAGTCGGCAACCACGCCACCCAGCTCTGCGAGCGACACCAGGCCGCCGCCCTCGACGCCCTCGCCCGCGTCCGCGCCACCGACACGACCCTCGGCGAGCTCGACGCCGCCACGGCCGACTGGCCCGAAGGCGAGGCCGAGGCCCTCGCCGACTCCCTCATCACCTCCCTCGCCGCCTGGACGGCCAGAAAGGAAGCGTGACATGGACCGCCGCTACCTCTTCGAGGACCACGAACTGCGCGTCGCCGAGCCCGAGGGCGACGAACCCCGCCGCATCGTCGGCTATGCCGCCCGCTTCAACGTCCTCTCCGTGGACCTCGGCGGCTTCCGCGAGCGGATCC
>DATKUU010000150.1:0-10936 GCA_035530455.1 Phycisphaerae bacterium
TGCCGGAAGCCCCAATACCCGAGCCGGAACCCCTGACGCGGGAACCCAAGACCAGGGAAGAAGCGTTTGATCAGCTTGAGCGGGCAGAGGCGGCGGCGGCGCCGGAGGGCCTGGCCGCGACTGAACCGCACGCTCCGACGCCCACGGTTCCCCCGGGCAAGCGGCTGGCGATGATGATTCACTACGTCAACGGCCGCCCGACTCCGTGCAAGGTGCTGGTGGACGATCCGAATGCCCAAGGAGTTTGACGAGTGCGTGACGGAAGGCGGAGAGATCCGCACCGTCGTCGGTCCGGACAAGACGCATGGGCTCGGACCGGATGAATACGTGCACTACTGCGCGTTGAACGGCGTGAGCCACCGCGGCCACGTGAAGAAACGCAAGGCGAAAGCTCAGCATGGCTCAAGCAAAGACTGAAACAGACACTATCGACATGCTGAAGGACTGGTATCAAGGCGCGGCTGTCGCAGACGGAGAGTGGCGCAAGCAGGCGCTGGAATCCTACCAGTTCTACACCGGGATTCGCCAGTGGGACCCGGACATCGTTGCCGCGTTGGAGAAGGCAGGCCGGCCGGCGCTGACGATCAATCGCATACTGCCGACAATCAATCTGCTCTGCGGCCATCAGCGACAGAGCCGCAGCGACATCACGCTCTATGCCCGCAAAGGCGGAACCGCACCGGTCGCCGCCTTGGGCACGGAGCTTATCAAGCACACGATGGACGGTTGTTTGGGGCAGTACCAGCTCAGCGACGCCTTCGCCGACGGCCTGATTTGCGGGAAGGGCTGGATCGAGACGGAAGTCGTCTACACAGAGGATCCCGACACCGGGGAACTGGAAGTGCGGAAAGTCTCGCCCTTCTCCATGCTGGAAGATCAGGCCAATCTGGCCTACGACCTGAACCGCGGGAGTTTCGTCTTTAAGGTCTACTGGATGGACCGCCGCGAGTTGGAGTTGCAGTATCCCAAGAAGGCGGCGGACCTGCCGGCCGCGACCGAGGCGAGCGACTGGGCCGGAGAGGGCCGGCAGGTTGAGGACGACAGGCTGGACTATGAGGAAACGGCCGGTATCGAAGGCGGCGGCGAGACGGACGAGGACCGCCACGGCAGACAGTACCGCGTCCGAGAGTGTTGGTACAAGCGCTACGAGCGAGTGCTGTCCCTGGTGCACTTGCCAACCATGAATCTCCGCCGGTTGAAGAAACGGGACGTCCCCACCGTCAAGGCGGCCATCATCAGGCAACCGGAATTGAGGCAGGAGTTCCGCCTGGTCGAGCGGATAAGTCCCGTGTTGCATCAGGTTGTTGTTGTTGGCGACACGGTGTTGGAGCAGAAGGAAGACCCGCTGGAAGGCATCGTGAGGTTTCCCTTCTTCCGCTACTGCCCTTACTGGGTGGACGGCTTTGTCTTTGGCGTGGTGGAGAACCTCAAGGGCGCGCAGAGGGAGTTGAACAAGCGCCGGTCGCAAGTCCTCCACAACGCCAACCAGACGGCCAACAGTGGTTGGAAGGTGGCAAAGAAGGGTAATGACGAGGCGATGCGGAAGCTCGAACAGTATGGCAGCACGCCCGGGGTGACGCTCGATGAGAGCGATTACGGTGGCAAGCTTGACAAGATCGAGCCCAACAAACTGGACCAAGCCCACTTCCTGCTGGCAGAGAAGGCCGGCGACGACATCAAGGAGATCAGCGGCGTCAATCCGGATCTGACGGGGACGAATCCCCACGCCAGCGAGTCCGGCAAGGCGCGGATCGTCCGGCAGACCGCCGGCTTGATGGTCTCGGAGATCGTCTTCGACAACTTCGACCGGACCCAAGCCGGGGTGGGTGAGTTCCTTTGGGAGATCATCCGGACATCGGACGTGTATTCCGAGCAGGAGATCACGGCCGTGGCTCAGGAGTCCAGCTTGAAGGACTTTCTCAGGACCGACGAGGCGACGGGCGAAGTCGTGGTGGACCTCTCGCCGCTCCGGAACTGGGACCAGGGCCGTTATGGCGTGCGGGTCGCCGCCGGCAAGGCCGCGCCGACCGTCCGGATTGCACAGTTTGAGCAGATGCTTGAGGCGGTGAAGGCGGGACTGCCGATCCCCGCGCGATTCCTGATCGAGTTGTCGGACCTGCCGAATAAGGAACAGATCCTTGAGGAGCTGCGAGCGCTTTCGCAGACGCAGGCAAAAGGTGCAGCGCAGGGGGCGGTGGCGTGAAGCAGCAAGAGTACATCGAACACCGCAACAGGTGTCTGATTCTGGCGGCAGTGGCGGTTGAGAAGGCACTGCCCGAACACTACGGCTCGGTGCGGTTCAATATGCAGGCCGGCCGGGTGGTGAATGCGAACATCGACGAATCGGTGAAGCTGCCGGTCGATGCGGCCGGCGTGAAGTAACGTTGTGACAACCCAATAACCGCCCTTTCAGGGACGATCGGAAACACCGAAGCCCTGTCGGTCCGCATTACGCGGACTGGCGGGGCTTTTCTATTTCGCCCGCGTGGGCGTTGCCCGACTCGCCGGGGTGACAGGCGAGTAACCCTACTGCCCGGGGAACGAGGCAGCCATCGGGACGCCGCGGCCCGAATCCACGGCATGAGGAGCTGTAGCAATGGCAGAGCAAGAGATCGACACCGAAGGTCCGGAAGATCAGGAGACGCAGGTCAATCTGCCTGCCGGCCCTGGCGCCGACGACGCGGGCAAGGTCGCTGAGATCGACTGGACCAAGGCCGAACCCACGGCGGCCCCGCACAGTTTTGTCGAGCAGACCGCCGCATTCCAGGGCATCCGCAGCGAGTTGATGGAAGCGAGGGAGAATCTGCGCCAGACCCAGGCGGCCAACCAGGCGCTCAGCGAGGAACTCGCCGCCGGCAAGAGCGGCGGGGCCGACGAGGATCCCCTTGCCGAGGTCGGCGACGACGAGCTCCTGACCGTCGGCCAGGCCCGGAACTTCGTCCAAAAGACGATGGATACGGAGCGCCGGACACGGGAGCGGGACAGCGGCAAGGCTCAGCAGGCTCATCGCCAGCAGGTCGTCGTGGATTCCGAAGCGCGCCTACGCACCCGGTATTCGCCCGAAAAGAGTCCCAAGGGCCTGGACGCTGAGACCGTGATCCGCGAAGGCGCGACGTGGCTGAGGCAGAACAAACCGCACGTGTTCGCGGCCTGTCTGCAAGGCGCTGACCCCGCTCAGGAAATGTACGACACCGCCGTTGCGATAGTTCCATCTCTACGCCAGCGGTTGCAAGTGCAGGAACGCGAGAAGTTCATCAAGGACTTGAACCGTGGTCGTGTCCCCGGCAGCACCGGCGGCTTGACCAAGGGCGAGCAGCAGGAAGCGTCCGAGTTGCTTGCCCTCTTGAACGCCGACGAGAGCACGCTCGGCGCGATGTTTGAGGACGCGATTGATTTCGGCACGAACCAGCAATAACAGGCCCCAGCGCCGCTCCATGCGCCGCTGAATGGGCCGGGAAGGAAAACACGCTATGCCTCCAACAGAGTTTTCAACCGCCCACCCACTGCGAGAGGTTAAGCAGTCGGCGGCAATGTGGAAGTACGCATTGAGTAATACGTACTTCGGGAAGTTCATCGGTCCTTATGAGGGGCCGCGAAACATCGGCGGGCCGGGGATCATCATATCCACCAGCGACAACGCCCTGGTCCAGGTCCGCATGGAACTGGCGAAAGGCCCGGGCGACAAGATCACGTTTCCCATCCGCGTGCCGCTGGCGTCTGCCGGCGTAACGGGCGACGATGACCTGGAAGGCAACGAGGAGGCCATGGCGTTTCTGGACTTCTCGATTGAACTGTTCCAGATCGCCCATGCAGTTCGCGGCAAGGGCCGACTCTCGGACAAACGCGTCGTCTTCGATGTCCGCAACCAGGGGCGGATTGCCCTGGTGGAGTGGCAGGGCCGCAAGATCGACCTGTACACGCTCTGCGCCATGAGCGGTATCGCCAGCGACGACGGCAACGTGGCGGCGAACGCGCCGTCCACGAATCGGAAGTGGACGGGCGGGCAGGACAAGGCCGGCGTCCTCTACCACACCGCGAACAATCTGGATTCCGAGATCACGTCGGCGACCAACCACCTGTTCGGCGCCAAGGTCATCGAGGCCGTCAAGAGAAAAGCGCAGTTGGCGACGCCGAAGGTTCGGCCGATCCACGTGAACGGTCGGGACATTTACGCGATGTTCCTGCATCCCTACCAGGTCAAAGCCCTCAAGGCGACGACCGAATGGCCGGACATCCAGAAGAGCGCGAACGTCCGCGGCGCCAAGAACCCCATCTTCACCGGCGCGCTCGGCGAGTGGGACGGCGTGGTTCTGCACGAATGGGAGCGGCTCGAGTGCCGGACGGGTGCTGTGGCGCAGTCGGGACCAACGGAGTATTTCGATAGCAGCGACATCCTCCCCAATGGCATTACCGCAGCCCGCGCCCTGTTCTGCGGCGCACAGGCGGCCGTCCAGGCATACGGCGCACTGCCGCGCCCTCTGGCGAAGCAGTTCGACTACGGCCGCAAGTGGGGCGTCGGCATCGACTGCATGTTGGTCGTCGCGAAGCCGGAGTTTGGCACCGAGGACTACAGCGTAATCGTGGTGGACACCGCGATCGTCGCGGACTGAGTTCTGCAACTGTAACAGACGTCTTAACCCCGCGTGCCCGTTGACAGGCGCGCAGAAGGAGATCGAACGATGAAACGTTTTCTGATCGGGCTTTTGGCCCTGGCCGCTACGGCGGCCGTAGTGGTTCCGGCGTTCGCCGCCGGAACGGGTAGAAGGTACTACTACTTCACTGTGACGAATCAGTTCGGCGAGACGATCACCGACGCCTTGACGGCGACGGTCTATGCCGCGGGCGGATCGTCCGAGACGGTCTACACCGATCCCGGCGGGGTGACCGATGCAGCGACGGCGCACACGTCTTTCGAGACTGGCGTGATCGCGTTCTGGACGGATGAGGCCAGCGTGGACCTTAAGGTTGCGCATGACGCGAACGGCAACGCCGTGAAGATGGTGTCGCTGACCGTGACGGACCACAAGTTCATGTTGCCGCTGGCGACGAACCTGTTGACGGGCACCACAACGTACACCGGGACCGTAAACGGCGTGGCGTCGGCCTGGACCGGGACCATGACGCTTGGCGTCGATGCTACCGGCGTGGATTTTCAGCTCTACGGCGACACGACTCTGAACAGCATGTTGTGGGACTACAGCGATGATCGGTTGGAGTTGACGGCCGCGGACATCCTCCTGGACGACGACTCCGACTTGATCTTCGGAACCGGCTCCGACTTCGTGATCGACTGTGCCGTGGCGAAGACCCTGCTGTTCACCCCGGCCGGCGTTGACGAGCTTTACAGCGTCAACCTCGGATCGGACCAGGCCGGAATCGACTTGGCCCTGTTCGGCACGACCGCCAGCACGACAGCGCTCTGGGATGCGGATGCGGACCTGTTGCAGTTCGACGGCGGTGATGTCTGGTTGAAAGACGACGACATTCTTCTGTTCGGAGATACCGCCAGCGGCGATGCGCAGATCCAGTGGGACGCCGACGGCAACAACAACCTGCAGATCACCGGAGCGGCCGTGTTCGATAGTGCGGTGGCGTTTGACGGAGCTGTGACGCTTGGCGACACGGTCGATACGGACGTAATCACGATCACCGGAACGATTGCCGGGCTGTCGCCGTTTGTGCTTGAAGGCACAGCTTCAGCAAACGAGCTGACCATTACCATCGAAAACCCGACTGCCGACAACACCATGACGATCTCCGACGACACCGGGAACTTTGCGTACTCGCCGGGCGGCAACGTCGCCATAGTCGCAGATGACTTGGTGATGGTGACAACGCATTCCCACATCTCAAAGACGACCGGCGCCGATGCGGAAGCGTTGAGTCTGGCGGACGGCAATCCGGGGCAGATTCTTAGCATCTGCCTTGTAAGCGACGGCAACGGCGCCGGCACGCTTACGCCGACAACCATGAGTGGATTCGGGACGATTGTGTTCGAGGACGTCGGCGATGTTGCCACACTCATGTTTGTGGATGACAGCGTCGGATGGATCATCCTCGGCACGGCGGGCGTGGCTGCACCGCCCGTTACGACCGCACCGTAACCGACCGGGCTTTCTGGGGGCGGGCCTGATCGTTTCGGGTTCGCCCCCGGGGCCCTTTTACCGGAGCCGAACATGGCTATTACGAAGAGCAAGATCGTTTCGGTTCTCAATGCCCGGCTGAAGCGGACGGAAACCACTGTCAGCATCGCCGACGCGATCACCGGGGCGCTGCGCAACCTCAGCCGGCTGGCCGACTGGCCCGACTTGCACACGACAGAGACTCAGGCACTCACCGCCGGCCAGGAGAGCGATACCACACCGACCGACTACCGCAAGCTCGACCTGGTGTACATAAACGACGGTACGGACGACGGCGAGCCCCTGGAAGAAATCAGCTACGACGAGTTCCGCCAGATGCGCGCGGGCGAAGGCATCAGCGACCAAGGCGAACCCGAGCGCTTCGCGCTTCGCGGTCGGAAGTTCTACTGGCACCCCGTCCCCGACAGCGCGAAGACCTACACAGCGAAGATAGGTCATTGGCAGACGCACCCGGATCAAGCTGCGGTTCTGTTCGCCGACGAGTTCTCCGAAGCCGTGTACGCCATGACGATGCTCATGTACCTCCGTGGCAAGGGCCTCTGGGTCGATCCGAAGACCAACGCGATCAACATGGCGGCATACCAGGAAATCGCGGGGATACGTCTGGAACAGGACAAGAAGGCTCTGCTGACGGCGCAGCTAGTGCTGCAGGATGAACTCATGCGCATGCTTGGAACGGCCGACCTGAAGGCGTCGGTGGGCAAGTACAACGACATCGCGTAGGTGCAACTATGACAGACCAGGAAGTTGACAACACGACACCCGCCGGCAGCGAAGCGCCGAGCACCATTGACGACTACATTCGGGAACTGAAGGCCGGCGTCCAGGAACGGCTCGACGTCGATCACTACCTGGCCCTGGACGGAACTCTCTGGAGGACCGAGACGGAGGGCGCCGGCCAGCACAAGCAGGTGACGTTCTACAGCGCGATCGCCACGCCGACGCCGGACAGTGGAAAGGCATATGCCTACACAAAGGCCGCCGGCGACCCCGAACTGGTCGAGCTGCACTTCATCTGCAACGGTTCTTCTGAGAAACAGCTCACCGTCGATGGCGCCCTGAACATCGTTATCGGTGAACTGACGCCGTTGGTTGATGGTACGACGATCTACGAGAACGGCAGCAACGTCCTTGCCGTGCAGCTCGACGACGACACGCTGGAATACGACGCGACGGCGAAGGTGCGGATCAAGACGGCGGCGCTGCCTACTGAGGGGGATTCCAATGCGGAGAGCATCGAATCCCCGATACTCGCCAGGGGTGATTACTCAGGAAACGGAACATCGCAGGACATCGAGACGGGGCTTGACATCTTGTGGGCTGTTTTGACGCGAGTGGCTGATGGCACGGCAAACCTGGAAATCGTCCGTCGGAACAATTCCACCTGGACGGTCAAGAACGGCGAAGGGACGAACTACACCGGCGCCAATCAGGTTTCCGTTGAAAGCGACGGTACGATTACAGTCGGCAGTAATTCAACCATGAATGAGGTCGCCGCGAACTATGGTTGGGTCGCTCTTGGTTATCGTCTCTAGGTGAACCTATGCAGCAATTCGGCATCTTCAGTCCGACGATGGGGCTCAAGCAGGACTTCCCGGTTCTGCTTCTGCCGGAGGCGTACACGGCGGAGTCCGAGAACGTCCGGATCGTCGAAGGCGAAATCCGCCGGACGCGGATGCGAAGCCCGGTCTTGCGGCAAGGGCTGGGCGACAATCTCCCCGTTGACCTTCCACAGCCGGCCCTTCACTTCCACTGGTTCCTGAAGGCGACCGGCAGTGGCTACCTGTTTGCCTTCTGTGCCACCGAGATTTACAAGTGGGTTCCGAAGGCAGACGAAATAGCGGGCGCGTGGGCTGCCTGGTGCACGCCGGCGGTGACGGCGACCTACTGGTCGGTCGTGACGTTCGCCGACAAGATGATCGCCACAAACGGGGTGAATAAGGTCCTTGTGGGGAGCGACGCGGACGAGTTTGAGATTCTGGACCCGGAAGAGCAAGGCACCAATGGCATCAGGTACTCCGCGAGTCCGGATTACTACCTGACCGCAGCGGCCTGGGTGGTCGTGTTCGAGAACTACGTCTTCCTCGGCGACACGACGGAGAACAGCACGCGATACCCGCGGCGCATCCGGTGGTGCGCCCTGGGCGATTACGAGACGTGGGACAGCGGAGACGCCGGGGCGGCGGACATCGGGGACGCCGAGGCGCTGACCGCCGCGGCGACCTACCAGGATTTTCTGATACTGTTCAAACGTCATTCGATCCACCGGCTCTGGCTGACCGGCGGAGACCTGATCTTCGCCAACAGCGTGATCTCGTCGAAGATCGGGTGTGAGTCTCCGGCGAGCATCGTTACCGCGTCCAGCGGGGAGCTGTATTTCCTGGCGTTCGACAAGACGATCCGCAACCTCCAGGGCGAACGGGTTTCCGAGCCCATCGACGAGACGCTGAAGGCCATGCCCGACGGCGAACTGGCTACCGCCTGTGGAACGCGAATCGAGGAATACGACGAACTTTGGTGGTCTATCGCCTCCGGGGCCGACGCCACGGCGAACAACAAGATCATCACACTGAGCCGGGAGGGCAAGTGGGGGACCATCGGCTACGGCGTGACGGCGTTCGGGATCTGGAAGAATCAGACAAACTACACGATCGACACCGTTCCGTTCGACACGATCGACGATTGGGACTGGGACGGGATCGACAGCGTGGAGGCTCTTGTCGGCTTCTATATCGACATCGGCGGCGACACCGCCGGGGCGGTCCACGCGCTGCACAACGCGGCCACTGACGATGGCAGCGCGTTCAGCGGCCATTTCGTCCTGGCGACGGACATGACCGAGGCGAACAATCCGGTCGAGTTCAAGCGGGTCTTGAACATTCGGCTGTTCGCGTCGGCCGAGGCGTCCGGAACGCTGGCCGTGTCGGTCAAGGAAGACAACGCGACGGCGTGGACATCGCTCGGCAGCGCTTCGCTCGTCGAGGCCGGCTCGGACGTCTGCCGGGTTGACCTGCCCTGCGACTTCCGGGCCCGGCATACGCTCCTGAAAATCTCCGGTTCCAATCCGTTCGCGTTTCTCGGCGCGGTGTTTGACTTCAGCCCGGACGGGTTCGACGAATGAGTATGCAGGCATCGAAAAGCCTGGCGTTCGTGCTGCCGCAGAAGATCGGCTCGCTGGCCGAGGCCGAGCAGGTGATTCGCGCCTTGTACAAGGAGCTGGACCGAATCAACCGGCTGATCTACGGCGACCTCCGCGACGTAAACGACGTGCAGATCCCCGGCATCACGACCGAGCTGGATAACTACTCACTGAGCTATCCGGTGATGGAGTCAATCGTTTTCACCGTCTCGGGAGAAACGGTCTCTTGGACGGCGGGGAAGCTGCACTACGGCGGTACGGAAACGGCGATTTCCGCTGACAGCACGACCGACGCCTACATCTATTAC
This sequence comes from Phycisphaerae bacterium, assembly GCA_035530455.1. Lineage (GTDB taxonomy): Bacteria > Planctomycetota > Phycisphaerae > FEN-1346 > FEN-1346 > JAPLMM01. The sequence continues at coordinate 9,591 of DATKUU010000150.1, forward strand.
GATTTCAAAGCAGCCGGCCCGCCGGCGGTGTTGTCAAGCAGTAACAGCAAGCCGCCCATTGGCAAGTTCGCGGGCGTGGCGGACATCTGGCTGCTCTGCCATAAGAAGAGCACCAACTGGATCAACGTCGCGTTCGCCAACCAGATCATTCACGCCGGGCTGATCCAGGCCAGTACGATCACGACCGACTTGATTGTGGCACGGACCATCGTTGCCGGCGCTATCGCGCTGGGCACGATCACGGCGGACGAGATTCACGCCGAGACGATCACCGGCGCGGAGATTGCTGCAAGCACGATCGAAGCGGGCCACATGACCGTTTCGCAGTTGTCGGCTATCGCGGCCGACATGGGGAGCATCACTGCGGGGAGCATCGTCTCCGGGAACATTTCGATCAACGCCGCGACCGAGCGGATCCTGTTCGGGGCCGCCACCGCACCAATGACCGGGATAGGCGTGTTTCTCGGCAAAGACGGGGCCGACTTTGAGTTTCGCTGCGGCGATCCTGAGAACGACTACATCCATTGGGACGGCTCGGTTCTGACGATCAACGGGGCGGCGATCACGGCACCCGTCATTACCAACGTTGCCACCGGCTCGGAAATTGCGATCCAGGGCTGGACCACGGACATCGTCTTCTCCGCAACCGATAGCGACACCGTCGCGTGGTCCGGAACGAAAACGATCAAGCTGCTGGACGGTACGACCTACACGATTGACGCGGGCAACACGGGTAACATGGAGGCCCGAACGTATATCTACTTCGACAAGAACGAAGGTGAGGCGGACGCCCTTCAGACAACCACCGAAGCCTCCACGGCGGTCGGTAGCGGGAAGATCCTGGTCGCCGTCGCACAAAACAACGTCGCCGGTAAGGACGCGACCTTCCTTGCGTTCGGAGGGGGTGAGAGTAATGCCTTCGTCGGTACGGCGAACATCGCGGCTGAAGCCGTTACGGCAAACGAAATCGCCGCAAACACTATTACCGCCGGGCAGATTCAGGCGGGCACGATCACGGCCGACGAGATCCATGCCGGTACTATCACGACTGCTGAGATTCTGGCGGGGACTATTCTCGCAACGGACATGACCATCGCCACGCTGTCGGCCATTAGCGTCAACATGGGAACGATCACCGCCGGCAAGATCCAGGTGGGCAACATCGAGATCAACGCGGATACCCGGCAGATCCTGATCGGCGATGCCACAAGCCCGGAGGCGGGGGTCGGAGTCTTTCTGGGTTTGGACAACGACGAGTATCAGTTCCGCTGTGGCGACCCCGCGGGGAATTACATCAAGTGGGACGGCTCGACGTTCACGATTTCTGGCGACCTGATTGCTACGGG
>DATKUU010000151.1:0-3315 GCA_035530455.1 Phycisphaerae bacterium
CCACATACAAGGTCAGGGTGATATTCGTGTCTACGTCGGCACCGTTAATGTCCGAACAAGGATAGGCGTACACCTCATTGTCGTCTGCGTCCACCCAGTCCCGCTTGACCTTCGCCCACTGGACTTCCCGCGCAAGAACACCACCGTCGTCTGCAAACGGGTCTTCGGGCACGCACAGTCCAATCGTGCCGCCGCCGTGGATTATCTCGACGCCGTCGCCGCTGAGGTGCCCGGGGCGAATGGATTGCAGTTCCGAGTCAATCGCCGCCATGCCCGCGCTAAGGCCGAAGTCGCCCTCCGGCGACCTTGGGAGTGGTATCTCCTGCCGGGCGGTCAAGAATGAAGAAAGCGCGGCGATGCGCTCGTGCTGGTCCCGTATCGCCTCTTGAAGCGGGCCTAAGACTTTCTCGCCAACTACCTGCCGCAGTGCATCTATGGTCTGATTCACGCGGACAACGACTTGCTCCAGCGCAGCCTTCGTCTCCGGGTCGGCACCGTCGGGCAGAGAGAGTTCTATCGGCTGTGGCAGGTCCAATTCCGGGAGTTCCAACTCCGGCGCCGGCACAGACTCGACGTTGACGGGAATCTGCGAAATCTGGTCCTGGTACTCGACCACCTCGCGCAGACTGTCGCCCACGCCTTGGGAGTCCACACTGTTCAAGTCAAAGGTCATTGTCTGTACCACGCTAGCATACTATTCAGGAAACTGAAGTCGCCCGACCCGTGCGAGATGTTCCGCGTTTCTGCATCACCCTCCTTAACCCAGCCAATGATATTTCGCGGACCGCCGACGAGGGCGGCATTGTCCGCGTCAACCGCCGCCAGATTCACGACAACCTTCTTGAACTTCTGTACCCAACACTTGGCGTCCCACCCGTTCGGGTTGTAGTCGAACAGGTAGTCGAGTGCCCAATACCGGCGGCCGATGAGCGTTCCCGTGAGTTCGCCGCCGGCAAACCGAAGAACCTTGGCGGGCGCGTGCATGAAGTTTGGGAGTTCGCTCTCGTTGTACTTGCCGTACAAGTTCCACATGGTTGGCAGGGCGGCGTTCTCGGCCACGGTGCGAACTCGAAGTTCCGTGCCGGGAACGAGCGTCGCGTTGCCGCCCTCTACTATCACCCATTTCTGTAACGGCTTGTCGTCTACCGGGCCTTCGATGACGCGCGCAGCCGCACCAGGCAAGCCCGCCCGTTCCCGTTTGAGGCGCTCGGTGCCGCCGGCGCGCCTCGCATACAGAATTGCCCGGCCGGGCTTCAGGGCCTCTTCGGGCGTCGGTTCCCTGTAGATGAGCGTCAGTGCTTTCCGGCCCGCCGTGTCGGGTTCGAGACGAAACTCCTTCAACTCCGCCGCGAACGTCCCGCTTGCGCCCGGCCATATCCCCGAAGCGCCCAGGGCTGGGTCATACTCTGAGGCCAGGTTGTCCGCATCCGCATCCAGTAGCGAGCAGACCCGCTCCCCATAGAAGCGATTCTCGGTCCCGCGCCGGCGCCCACTGCGCGAGGTCTCGTAGGGTGTCCAGAAGTCAGCCATTGTTTACCTCAGTTCGCCGCCTCGCACTCGCCTGCGCGCGGTGTGGAAAACAGGTTGCCCTCGCCGCGAATAGCGAGGTTCGCGGCGAGGGACTTGGGGGTCGCGCACGACTGTCTGTGCGGAGTTCACCTAAGGCGGCCCGCAGCAGATTAAGAGGGGCGTCGTGCGCGTGGGACGAATTCGGAGTTCGCCTTCCACAGACACAAATGGGGTACTTCAGGCAGGGCTTCTCGGGTTTGCTTGTGTCGCTAATCATCCGTCCCATCACAGTCACGGCGCCCTCTTGCGCCTTTGAGAACCATCTGATTCTCTGCAATCCAATGTCGCACAGATTGCCGGTATGTCGAAGGCTTTATTGGGTGCTGAGGCGGCGGGGCGGGGAGTTGCTGTGCGAGACGACGAGGATTATGGCCGGGGGAAGAAATCGCACACGATGTGCGATTTTGGCGTTGAGCGAGGTCAGGCATCTCGCTGGCAGCGGCTCGCCGGGATTCCCGAGGCGGTCTTCGAGGAGCATGTCTCCAACTCGCCCTGCCGAATATCTGCATAGGCGATGGCTTGACAGGCCCCCTCGTCCCCGCTATGATTACATCTGTGCGGGCTGAGCCGCCTACGAGGGGAAGTTCTCTCTGGGCCGGAAGGTGAAGGAGAAAGGCATGAACGCGAGAATAATGGCAGTGGCGGGCCTGGCGGCGATTCTCCTGGCCGTGGGCGCAGGCGCGGCGGACATCGCCATCGCAACCGTCCCGGTGGGCGACGCCGGGAACACGGGGGAGTGGTCCGGGGCAAGCCATGGCGGGAGCGGCTCAGACCGCATCTGCGGGGCGGTGGACTACGAGTTCCACATCGGCAAGTACGAGGTGACGGCCGGTCAGTACGCGGCATTCCTCAACGCCGTGGCGGGCGTGGACAACTACGGGCTGTACTACACGTACATGTGGTCGCACCCCGAGGGCTGCAAGATTGAGCGATACGCCGGCAACGGCACGTCGAGCGACCCCTACCAGTACCGCGTGGCCAGCGACCGCGCCAACCGCCCAGTGAACTATGTCTCGTGGGGCGACGCGGCCCGCTTCTGTAACTGGCTGCACAACGGCCAGCCCATAGGCGCACAGGACAACAGCACGACCGAAGACGGGGCGTACTTCCTCGGCGGCGCGATAGCGAAGGAGGAGCTTCTGGCCGTCAGCCGCGAGGCGGACTGGAAGTGGGCGATTCCCAGCGAGGATGAGTGGTACAAGGCCGCGTACTACGACGCCGCCACGCGCAGTTATTTCGACTACCCGACGAGCAGCAACAGCGCGCCCGGGTCCGACATGGCCGACGCCGCCGGCACCAACGCCAACTACCACGGCACGCTGTTGCCCACAGACTCGCCGTACTACACGACGCTCGCGGGCCAGTTCCAGAACTCCGAGAGTCCGTACGGCACGCTCGACCAGGGCGGAAACGTATGGGAGCGGAACGAAGCGGTAATCGGGTCCTATCGCGGCCTGCGGGGCGGGTCGTTCCACAACGGCGCTGATGACCTGCACGCGGCACAGCGACAGTACTACGGCCCGACGTACGAGGTCAGGTACGTCGGGTTTCGCGTCTCCGAGGCTGCTCCCGAACCCGCCACGTTGTCGCTGTTGGCCCTGGGCGGGTTGGCCGTGCTGAGGCGGAGAAGACGCCGCGTTGACCGGTGAGTTTCTTGCTGAAGTGCGGGCGAGTCCGCCCGGCCATCCAAGCCGAGCCACTTCCAAATCATTCCGGCGGGGCCTCCGTGCCCACGCCGGAGGCAAT
>DATKUU010000152.1:0-4725 GCA_035530455.1 Phycisphaerae bacterium
CGAGTTGCCGACGGCGGAGGAGATACTACTGGGCGGCGCGCTGGGGTACGACGCGATGCTGGCGCGGCTGCACCATGCGGAGCGGGAGGCGTTCGGGCGGTGGACGGCCTGTGCGGCGTGCGGCGATCCGGGCGGCGCGGCTTCATACGCGCGGATCTGGAATACCTACGTGGAGGCGCTGCGCAAGGTTGCCAAGGATCAGGCGGCGGTCCGGGCGCACAAGGACGCCTTCGTACCAAAGGCCGACGCTATCGCGGCGCTTGAGCGGCTGGCGACGGAGATACGGATGGCGTTCGTGGCGATCCCGCGGTCGCTGGCCCCGCGGCTGGTGGGGCTGACGCCGGCGGAGATAGAACGGATTATCGAGGGCGAGGTCCGCGCGTGCCTGGAGTTGTTGAGCGCGGCGGGCGCGGCAGAGGAAACGACCACCGCGGGGGCGCCTCGCCGCAGAACACGGAAAGGCAGACCATGACCGCCGACCTGCTGCTTGCCCCTGCGCGGCGGGCGCTCAGGCCGCCGGAGCGGCTATCGCCCGGGCGGTGGGCCGAGCGCCATCTGCGGCTTTCGCCGAAGGTGACCAACTTCCCCGGCCCGTTCCGCATGGACCTGACGCCCTACATGGGCGGCGTGTTCGACGCCTTCGAGGACCCGCGTATCGAGACGCTCTATCTGTGCTGGGGCGCGCAGACTGCCAAGACGACGTGCGAGCTGGTCTGCCTTTGTTCGACAATCGACCAGGACCCCGGCTCCGCGCTCTGGGCGATGCCCACGATTGACCTGGCGCGGTCGTTCTCGCAGAACCGCTTCCAGCCCCTGATCGACGAAACGCCCGTTCTGTGCGAGGAAAAGCCGGCCGACCCCGACCGCTACAAGACGCTGGAGATGCAGTTCAAGCGCGCCATCGTCGCGCTCGTCGGCGGCAATTCCCCGTCCAACCTGTCGAGCCGCCCGATTCGCTACCTGTTCGCCGACGAGATAGACAAGTTCCCGATGCTGACCGGGCGCGAGGGCAGCGCGTTAAACCTGGCCATCCGCCGGACCGCGTCATTCTGGAACCGCAAGATCGTGCTTTCTTCAACGCCTTCGCTTGCCGACGGCCCGATCTGGCGGGGGTTGCTGGCGGGGGACTGGCGGGAGTACTGGACGCCGTGCCCGCATTGCGGTGAGTTCCAGACGTTGGACTTCCCGAATATCCGCATACCCGAGGGGCTGCGGGACGAAGAGGAGATACGCGACGTGGCGTGGTACGAGTGTGTGTATTGCGACGCGCATATCGTCAACGCGCAAAAGCCGGCGATGCTGCGCGCCGGTCAGTGGCGGGCGAAGGTGGAGGCCGAGACGGCTTACGACTGGACGCCGCCGGCGCCCGGGGGGCGTGTGGCGTCGTTTCACCTGCCGAGCTGGTATTCGCCGTGGACGCCGTTCGGGGACGTGCTGGCGCGGTTTATCCGGGCCAAGCCGTACCCGGATCAGCTGCACGAGATTATCAATTCGGACCTGGCCGAGCCGTGGGAGGAGCGGGGCGAGGCGGCCACCGAGGACACGCTGCTGGCGCACCGCAGCGAGTACAACGAGGGGACGCTGCCCTCGGACGCGCGGCCGATAGCCCTGATACAGACGGTGGACGTGCAGCAGGATTCGCTTTACTACGTCGTGCGCGCTTGGGGCCGGTTCGAGGAATCGTGGCTCGTGGCCTACGGGGTGCTGCCGGACATCGGGGCGCTCGACGCCACGCTATCGCGGGTGTACGACGGCCACCCGCTCAACCTGTGCATGATCGACGCGAAGTTCCGCAGCGGCCAGGTCTACGACTGGTGCCGGGGCGGGCGGGGCCGGCTGCCGTATCGAGGCATGGAGCGGATGGCGCAGCCGATACGGTGGACGACGCTTGACAGGATGCCAGACGGGGGGCCGATACCGGGCGGGCTCAGGCTGCTGCTGGCGGACGGCGCGCACTTCAAGAGCGTGCTCTTTCACCGGATGGCTATCCGCCGTGGCGACCCGGGCTACTGGCATTTGCACGCGGACACGGGCCGCGACTACGCGCGGCAGATGACGGCGGAGGTGCTGGTCGACCGGGTTGACGGGTTCGGGCGGCGCATACAGCGGTGGAAGCAGATCAGGCCGGACAATCACTATCTCGACTGCGAGGTGGAGCAGCTGGCGGCCGCGGCGGTGCTGGGCATCAGGTACGCGCAGGCGATAGCGCCGGCGCAGCCGGCGGCGGCGCCGCCAAGGCGGGAGGAGAGGCCCGACCCGTGGAAACCGACGAGGCTCAAGCCATGAAGGGCCGCGTGTACCCCTACTGCCCGGGGCGGGAAATGAACCACACGGTGGACGCGCTGGCCGGCGAGATATGGTCGTGTTACCCGTGGCTGGGGGTTCCGCTCGAGACGATGTACGAGGCGGCCGCGGCGTTTAATGAATGGTTCGACCGGCTTATCGAGCTGGGCCAGATAGAGATGTGGCACAAGACGGACTTCTAACCAAGGACAGGAGGCGTCCGATGGCAAAGAAGCGCAGACGCAGGGTTGAGGGGACGACGGGCGGGGAAGTGGAGATGACGATGGAGATGGAGTTGATGGCGCCGCTGCCGCGGTACGAGCAGGTGACGACGACCGAGGGCGTCAGCTGCCAGGCGGACATGCCGCCGACGGTGGACCCCGCGCCGATCGAGCCGACGACGCCGGGCGCGCTCGTTTCGCAGCGCGAGCTCTCCAACATGCAGGCTATCCGCGTCCGCACGGCGCTTGCCCGCTGGCGCTGTCCCGTCTGCGGCCGGACGACCCCGCGCGTCTACAATACCTACGGCGACGTGCGGCACGTCCAGTGCCACCCACTGGACGGCGGCTGCGGCATGACCGGCTCGATAGTCGTGCGTCCGCAGGCGCCGTAGGGGCTCCGTTTACATAAATACCAGCCGCTGGTATGTATCCGATTCCCCCTATTGAGTACGTGTGTCACACGCGGTAGATTGCTGTCCGTTGCGGTATTACTTTGTATTACCGTATGCCCAGCGGAGGCAAGTCTATTGACGGCAGCCGAGATACAGACGCGGCTCGACCTCGTAAACGCCGCGATCAATTCCATCCTCACCGGCAAGGCCCAGAGCGTATCCATCGCAGGCCGCGCCTACACCGCGCTCGACCTCTCCAAGCTTGACGAGATGCGCCGCAGCCTGGAGGTCGAGCTTGCGCAGGTGACCGCCGGCAGCGTCCGTCCCTTTGTCGTGCGCTTTGTCAGGCCGGGGGGTGGATAGATGCTGCCGCGCCTGAAAGACCTGACCCCGCCGGCCCGGCCGCCCAAGCCGTTCGTCGAACGCGCCCTGGCCCGCGTATTCCCGTCGTGGGCGCTCAAGCGCGAAATCGCGCGGCTGCGGCTGACCATGATCGGCGAGTCCCGCCGGTTTCTGTCCACCTATGAGGCGGCCGAGAAGTCGCGGCTGACCGACGACTGGCCGTCCAAGACCAAGTCCGCCGACGCCGCGATAGGCGGCGATTACTGGACGATTCTTTCCCGCGCGCGCGGCGCGGCCCGCGACAGCTGGGCGGCGGTATCCATCGCCGACGGTTACGTTCGCCACGTGGTGGGCAAGGGCATCACCGCCCGCGCCAACGCGCGCAATCCCGAGACCAACGCTTCCCTCGATATCTTCAACCGCGCGGCAGACCGCGAATGGGCGCGGTGGTCGACGCGGCCCGAGCTGTGCGATAGCGAGGGGACCAAGACATTTGTGGGCATCGAGGCGCTGTGTGCGCGCGAGATGACCGTAGCCGGCGAGGCGTTCGTAATCCTCTCTTACGAGCCGCGCGACGGCGACGTGGGCCTCGTCCTCCAGATGGTGGAGCCCGAGCAGTTCGACACGAGCATAACGCAGTACAAGGACCCGGCTACGGGCGTGACCCGCGAGGTCAAGGCGGGCATAGAGCTCGACGACCGCGGCCGCGCAGTGGCCTATCACGTTTACCAGGCGGGCCATCCGCTTGACGCATGGGGCAAGTGGCGCTCCTCATCGAGCGCGCGCGTCCCCGCCAGCCGCGTTATCCACCTGATGCGACAGGACCGCGTCCGGCAGTCGCACGGCGTCTCGCGCCTCACCCCCGTATTGCGCGAGATGTATCACACGCGGATGTACGAGGAGTACACGCTGTTGCGCGCGCGGTTCGAGGCGTGCGGCGGCGCGGCGATCACGAGCGAGCCCGGGGCGAGCCCGCTGACGATGGAGGGGCTTAACACGGGCGCCTCGAGCGACGCGCTCGACGCCAACAGCAACACGCAGTTCAACATGGAACCCAACATGGTCTGGCAGCTGCCCGCCGGCAAGAAAGTCGAGTTCCTTGCCCCGCAGACGCCGGGCGGCCAGTACGAGCCGTTCACGCGCGCGCAGATGAAGAAGATCGCCGCGGGCGCGGGCCTCGACTACCCGACGGTGAGCCGCGACTTTTCCGGCAACACCTACAGCGGCCAGCGCCAGGGCATGATCGAGACGTGGGGCGAGACCGACGCCGAGCAGCTTCGCATGATGAACGTCCTCTGCCGACGGGTATGGGAGGCGTTCATAACCTATGCCGTCCTCGAGGGGCGCCTTGCCGCCCCGCTGTGGGCGCAGCCTCTATGGCGCCGCGCGTATCTCGAGGCCACCTGGCAGGCCCCCCCGAAGGAATGGATCGACCCCAACAACCAGGCCAACGCGGTCAAGTCCATGGTGGACTACCGCATCAAGCC
>DATKUU010000153.1:0-3978 GCA_035530455.1 Phycisphaerae bacterium
CCTGAGGTTCTGATTCGGGAGTACCGCGTCAATCCGCCCGTGGTCCGCGAGATGCTCGACCGGGCGCTCGTGGAATTGACCGGCGCCCGGACGGAGAAGGACGCCTGGCGCTCGTTCGGCCGGGATACCGACCTGCTGGCCGTCAAGCACAACTCCATCGGCGCCCCGACGCTCCACAGCCATACCGAGATTAACGACGCGATTGTTCAGCAGATGGAGGCCCAGGTCGGGCTGTCGGCGGAGCGGATTATCGTCGCCGACCGCCGCCTGCCCGAGGCGTATCGCGAGTTCTCGGACCCGTTCACGCTGCCGTCGAACCGCCTGGAGACGTGCCTGCGGCGCCTGTACACGGACCACGCGACGGGCATCGTGAACGTGTCGGTCCTGAAATCGCATTACGGCGAGGGAATCTCGGCGGCGCTGAAGAACCATCTCGGGAGCGTCAACAACCCGGCCCGGTATCACGGTTGGGAACCGGAGCGCATGCCCCGCAGCCTTCCGGAACTGAACGCCCTGGAGCCGATCCGCACCAAGACGCGCCTGTGCATCGTGGACGCCATCCGCCCGCTCTACGCCGGCGGCCCGGCCGACGCCCCGCAGTACCGGTGGGACTATCAGGGTCTGATTGTGGGGACCGACCCGGTGGCGGTGACGGCTGTGGGCATCCGCATTCTGGAGGCCAAGCGGGCCGAGAGCGTCGGCAAGGAGTGGCCGATGACCGCCGCCAGGGAAATGGTCGCCTACGCCCAGCGGATCGGCCTGGGCAACGCCGACCCCACGCGCATCGATCTGGCGGAAGCGAGAATGGGTTGAAGATCACCTGGGTGTTGGATTAACCAGGAGAGCCACGGATGGATCAGCGCTTTCTCGAAGAGTTCCGCTTGCCTCCCAGCCCGTACCGCGGCGCGCCGTTCTGGGCGTGGAACGGGCGGCTGGACCCGGAGGAACTTCGTCGGCAGATTCGCCTCATGCACCGGATGGGGTTGGGCGGTTTCTTCATGCACTCGCGCGTCGGTCTGGCCACGCCCTACCTGACCGACGACTGGTTCACATGCGTCCGCGCCTGCATCGACGAGGCCGAGAAACTCGACATGCAGGCCTGGCTCTATGATGAGGACCGTTGGCCGCCGGCCTCAAACGCATTCCGCGCGGGAAGAGGCCGGTGCGCCTGGCGCCGGGTGAATCTATTCTGGCCTTCCGTGTCGAGATCGCGCAGCCCAGCAGTTGGTTCAACGGCCAGACGTACCTCGACACGCTCAGCCACGAGGCCGTGCGCGAGTTCATCAAGGTAACCCACGAGGCCTATCGCAAACGCTGCGGCGACGCCTTCGGACGCCGGGTTCCGGGCATCTTCACCGACGAGCCGAACCACGGGAGCATGATGTACAGCACCGATGGCGGCACGAGCGCGCCCTGGACCGACCGCTTGCCGCAGGACTTCCGCAAGCGGTATGGCTATGACATCGTCGCCCGCCTGCCCGAGGTGTTCCTCAATTGCGACGGCCGGGCGATGACGCCGGCCCGCCTGGACTACCACGACTGCGTCACGCACCTTTTTGTGGACGCCTTCGCGCGCCAGATTGGCGAGTGGTGTGACAAGGCCGGCATCCAGCACACGGGCCACGTCCTTTGCGAGGAGAAGCTCTCGTCGCAAACCGGCGTGGTCGGCTCGTGCATGCGGTTCTACGAGCATATGCAGGCCCCGGGCATAGACATCCTGACCGAGTACGGCCGTGAATACGACACGGCCAAGCAGGTCAGTTCCGCCGCCAGGCAGTTCGGACGCAAGTGGCGGTTGACCGAGACCTACGGCTGCACGGGCTGGGATTTCCCGTTTGCCGGGCACAAGGCCGTGGGCGACTGGCAGGTGGCCCTTGGCATCAACCTTCGGTGTCAGCACCTCGCATGGTACACCATGGAGGGCGAAGCCAAGCGCGACTACCCGGCCAGTATCTTCTACCAGTCCCCCTGGTGGGAGATATACGGCAAGGTGGAAGACTACTTTGCCCGCGTCCACGTGGCCATGACGCGCGGCAGCGAGGTGCGCGACCTGCTGGTCGTCCATCCGGTCGAGAGCATGTGGGCCCTGTTCCACGCGGGGTGGAACAAGGATCCCGCCGTCAGGCGGCTGGACGACCAGATGCGGGATGTGCGGGACACCTTCCTGGCCGCCAACATCGACTTCGATTACGGCGACGAGGACATCCTTGCCCGCCACGCGAAAGTTTCGGCAACCGGCGGCGCGGCTACGCTCCGGGTCGGCAAGGCTGTGTACAAGGCGGTCGTGGTTCCGCCGACGCTGACGGTGCGCGGCACGACAGTTCGTCTGCTGGAGCGGTTCCGCCGGGCCGGTGGGACGGTCGTATTTGCGGGCGCGCCTGCCGCGTACGTCGATGCCATGCCGTCAACGGCGGCACGCGAACTGGCCCGGGCGTGCACCAGGGCGCCGGCCAGGGGCGAGCGGCTGGCCGCGGTCGTCGAGCCGACCTGCCGGCGGATATCCATCGCCGACGCGAAAGGCCGGCAACTGCGACCGACGCTCTATCTCCTGCGCGAGGACCGCGATGCGTTCTACCTCTTCATCTGCAACACGGGCCACGACTACACGCGCGGCCTGAAGGGCCTAGATGACCGCGGCGTGCGATTCCGGACGCTGGTGCTGCCCGACGTTCGTATCGCGGGTCTGCCGGAGTGTGAAGGCCGGCCCCTGGAACTTCTCGTCGAGACGGGCGAGGTCGTCGGGGCGGATGCCCGGCGACGAGCGTCGGGTTGGGAGGTCCGAACGTCACTCGCCGCCCTGGGAAGTCGCGTCTTCGTCTTTCCGAAGAAGCGGTCGGGCGCCAAGGTCCGCCCCGCGACGCGCGTAAAGACCATCCGCCGCCAAACCCTGGGCGGAAAACCGTGGAACATCGCCCTCTCGGAGGAGAACAACCTTGTCCTCGACCGGTCGGCCTACCGCATCGGCACGGGCCGGTGGCATGGGGCGACAGACGTCCTCCAGATCGACCACGCCGTCCGCGACGTCCTCGGTGTTCAGCAGCGGGGGGCGGCGATGGTCCAGCCATGGATGCGCCCGCCGGCCGACCCGCGCAAAACGGTCCCAGTTGCCCTGAAATATACGTTCGACGTCGAAGCCTTGCCCAGCGGGGCGCTCTTTCTGGCCGTCGAGCAATTGCGGCGATTCGGGGTGTGCGTGAACGGCCACGACGTTTGCACCGACGCCGACGCGGGATGGTGGGTCGACCGGTCGCTCCGGCGGCTGCCGATTGACCCGGCCATGCTCAGGCTCGGCGCGAATGAGATCCTGCTCACCTGCGACTACGACGCCGACCACCCGGGCCTCGAAATGGCCTATCTCCTCGGCACGTTCGGCACGAAAGTGCAGGGTTCGCGCGTGGCCATGATTGCGGCCCCGCGGCGTCTGAGGATTGGCAACTGGGTCAGCCAGGGCATGGCGTTCTACAGCGGCTCAGTAACATACCTGCGCAGCATCCGCCCGAAACTGCGCAAAGGGCAGCGGCTGATTGTCTCGGTACCCCGGTATGCGGGCGCGGGTGTCCGCGTCCTGGTTGACGGACAACCGGCGGGCGTTATCGCGTGGGAACCGAACGAGGTCGATGTCACGGACCTCGTGAAGGGCAACAAGGCCGAACTTGGGATCGAGGTGTTCGGCCACCGGCGCAACTCCCACGGCCCTCTGCGTCAGAAGGTGGAATACCCCCACTGGACGGGTCCCGGCAATTACGGTCCTGAGATTGAAGGCTACAACCTCGTGCCGTGCGGCCTCATGGCGGCCCCCGTGCTTCTGACGCGCCAGTGACAATGCCCCGGCGGCTACAGGATTTTGCATCTACGCGGCCTTAGCATCATGAATCAGTGTCCGAATCATGTTGAGGATGATCTTGCCTTGGACCCACAGGCGAACCCGGGGAAGGGTGCGGACCCAATTGGGCAACGGCGCCAGCCCGCCCCCGAAAC
>DATKUU010000154.1:0-4719 GCA_035530455.1 Phycisphaerae bacterium
CAGGTGCTTCCGCACCTCCTCGAAGTTCATGTCGGTCAGGGCGGCGAGGCGGCTCTCCTCCGGCTCGCCGAGCATGACAAAGGGGACCCCGCCCCCCGGCGCGAGGTGGATGGCGAACGGCTTGGCGGCCGTGTCCGGCAAAAGGAGACGGTAGAGCCCCGGCTCATAGGTGGCGGTGTAGCGAAAACGGAGGCGGCCGGCCTCGACCGCTGCCTCGGCCTGGACCGTCGTCCCGCCGGGCGTCTGAACGCCGACCGGAAACGAACCGGTGGCGGCGGGGGGAGCGCCCGGCCTGGGCGCCAGGTCCAGCACCACATCGGTTCCTGCCGGAATGTTCCGCTGGACGACGCTCGGCGACGCCAGGTAGTAGACCATCTCGTGGACCAGGGGGACAAAACACTTAAGCGACGGCAGGTTCGAGTCCTGCCGGTCCAGTGCCATCGCTGTTGCCAGCACCAAGCCCTTGCCGACCTTCCGCTCGACGAGGACGGCGTCGTTGGTGTCCAGGAAACCGCCGATGCGGATCGCGGGATCTTTCTCCTGGAGCCCCAGACGCCACCAGGCGCTGACGAGGGCTTTGTCGGTGTCGGACTGGGTGCTGTTGGCGATGACGGCCAGCGCCGGATGCGTCAGCGTCTTCAGAGCCAGGCGCGCAGGCTCGTCGGTCCGAACCTTTCGGGTGACCAGTCCCGCGGGCATGACGGGTCCGCCGCCCGGCGCGGTCCAGGCGTTGTAGAAGGCGGCGTCCGCACGATCGCCGGGGGCGATGAGCAACCCGCCTCCCTCCTGGACAAACTGGGCAAGGTTGTCGGCAAAGTCCTTGGGCAGCATCGGTACGTTCGCCAGGATGACCAGGGAGTAATCCTTCAAGTTCCCGGCGCGCGAGATGTCCGGGGCCGCGAGCACCGTCGGCAGGACAAGGTGCCGCACGAGCGCCGCTGCCTGGGCCCCGTCGGTTTCCCCGGCGGGGGCGGCGGGCTCTTCGCCTGCCGTCCCGGGTGTCAGCGCAATGTCAACGAAAGCCGAGGCGCCTTCGAGCGGCAAAGGCGACGGGGCGCCGTCCACGACGAGGACTTTTAGCACGTCCAGGACCTCCAGGACGCGGGTGTCGCTGTTGTCGCCGGGCAGGTCGTCCTCCGAGACAACCTGGGCGGAGACGACGTGCGGGCCGGGCGTCCGGAAACGGTGCTCGAAGCGGACTGCCTCCTCGGCACCGGGAGGGATCGGGGCGATAGGCTGGCGCCCCACCGCCTCGCCGTCCACCGACAGGTTGACGCCCGACGGTTCGACGCGGACGGTCCCGGAGTTGGTGATTTTGACCTCGATGCTCACGGGCCGGTCGGTTCCCACAACGGGGCGGGAGAACGCCAGGTCGGCCAGGGTCGCATTGTGGAAGGTTCCGGGGAGTTTGAGGGTCCGGCAGAAGAAGCGCAAGGGGGTGGGGAACTTCTTGGCATCGTCGGCGAGGAAGCGCCACCGCGCCTCGTTCTCCACGTTCCATCCGAGCGCCTGGCCGTCCGTCACCAGGACGATCATCTTCGCGGGGTTGGAGCCTTCCTTCAGGGCGGTGACGGCAGCGTCGAGGGCTTCAGGCACTTTCATTGTGCCTCCCGTCGGCGCGAGCCCGGCCAAGGCGGCTTCGACGGCCTTATGGTCGGCCGTGGGCTTCTGGATGATGGGTCGAGGCACGGAGCCGGCCACGAAAAGAGCCACGCCGTCGCCTGGTTCGCAGACGGCGAGGGTGGCCTGGGCCTCTTCGATGGCCCGCTGGAAGTTCGTCTGGCCGTCCAGCGTCAGGGTCATCGAGCGCGAGCCGTCCACTATGATGGCGACGTCTTTCTCGCCGCCGCTCAGGGACCAGTGGCGCGTCTGGAGAAAATGCTCGACGGCGGAGGTGATGAGCGCCAAGGCCACCAGGGCCCCGGCGGCGCCGAGGAGGAGCCGGCCTGCAAGGCGGTGGCTGCGCATTGCCATGCCGACGCCGGCGCACATCGCTGCCGATAGAATCGCCGGCAGGACGATGACCCAGGGGATGGTGGTGCGGCTGGGAATGAACGGGCGAGCCATCGCCAGGGCCACCAACGCCATCGCCAGGCACCGCAAGGCCAACAGGATGATTTCCTCGATGAGGATGCGGCGTTTGCGGCTGGTGAGGGAGTCCAGGAGGAACCGCATGGCGCCCCAGTCCACGATGGTGGCGCGCTGGCGGTTCAGCAGGTGGATGAGGATGGGGATGGCGACGGCGGCCAGCCCCGCCAGCATGATGGGGGTCCAGAAGATCATTTCTTTCGACGCCTTCGCTGAGCCAGGTACATGCCTAAGGCTGCGTCAAAGGACCGTTTGGTGGAGAGCGGCACGTAGTCAATGTCCATCTGACCGCAGCCGGCTTCAATCTGGCGGATGAAGTCGCCGACCTTTTCCAGGTAGGCCGCCCGCACCGACCGCGGGTCCAGTTGAACCCGCCGCTCGTCGAACTCCAGGTCCCGAAACAGGCTCCAGCGTTCGAACGGGAACGTCAACTCCTCCTCCGCCATCACGTGCAGCACGATGACCTCGTGCTTGCGGTACCGGAAGTGGTGGAGGGCCTGGAGGATCTCCTCGGTGTTGTCGAAGAGGTCCGAGATCACGATAATCAGGCCGCGGCGGTGGATGCGTTCGGCGATGTCGTGGAAGATCGGCGCGACGGCCGTCTCGTTGCCCGGCTGGGTGGCGGCGAGTTCGCTCAGCAGGAATCGCAGGTGGTTGACCCGGCTGCGCGACGGAATGTATCGCCGGATGCGCGTGTCGAAGGTGACCAGGCCGGCCGCGTCCTGCTGATGGATCATCAGGTGCGCCAAGGACGCGGCCAGAAACTGGCCGTACTCGAACTTCGATAGCCTTCGCCCGTCGTGCCGCGCCGCCTCCTCCCCCGTGTACTTCATCGAGCCGGAGGCGTCCAGCAGGATCACCACCCGCAGGTTCGTCTCCTCGATGTACTGCTTGATGTAGTAGCGGTCGCTTTTGGCGTACACGCGCCAGTCGAGGTCGCGGATGTCGTCGCCGGCTACGTACTGGCGGTGCTCCGAGAACTCGATGCTGAAGCCCTTGTACGGGCTGCGGTGTCGCCCCGAGAAAAAGCCCTCCACCAGCCCGCGCGCAATCAACTCCAGGCGGTGGATCTTTCCCAGCGCCTCGGGGTCCAGCAGCCGCATGTAGGATGGTTGGGCAACGCGCTCAACGGCCATGGGGTTCGCTCACTCCCTTTTCACGGATGCTTGGCGGCACGGGGCCCGG
Organism: Phycisphaerae bacterium; assembly: GCA_035530455.1. Classification (GTDB taxonomy): domain Bacteria; phylum Planctomycetota; class Phycisphaerae; order FEN-1346; family FEN-1346; genus JAPLMM01. The sequence goes on from DATKUU010000154.1 coordinate 3,274, forward strand.
AGTCTAGGCGATGGCCTGTTCGACGCGCGGCTTGACCTCGGCCAGCAGCCGCTCCACCACCTGGTCGGCGGTGATGCCCGCCGCCTCGGCGTTGAACGTCGTGAGGACCCGGTGCCGAAGGACCGGCGGAGCGACGGCCCGGACGTCCTCGGTCGTCGCATGGTACCGGCCGTGCAGGATCGCCCGCGCCTTGGCGGCCAGAATCAGGTAAATGCCCGCGCGGGGTCCGGCGCCCCAGTGGACCAGTTCCTTGATGAATCCCGGGGAGTCGGCGTTCGTGGGCCGGCTCGCCCGCGCCAGGTCGCGGGCATAGATGACCACATGGTCGGCCACGGGCACCCGCCGCACGATGCTCTGGAGCCGGAGAATGTCCGCCCCCGTCAGGACCGTCTCCAGGTCCGCCTCATACGTGCCCGTCACCTGCTTGATGATGGCCGTCTCCTCCTCTGCGCTCGGGTAGTCCACCTTGATGTCGAACATGAAGCGGTCGAGTTGGGCCTCCGGCAGGGGGTACGTGCCTTCCTGCTCAATCGGGTTCTGGGTGGCCAGCACAAAGAACGGGTCGGGCAGGGGGTAGTTCTGCTCGCCCACCGTCACCATCCGCTCCTGCATGGCCTCCAGCAGCGAGGCCTGGGTCTTCGGTGGCGTCCGGTTGATCTCGTCCGCCAGGACCATGTTCGCGAACACCGGGCCGTGAATAAAACGGAAGATACGCTGGCCCGTCGTCCGGTCTTCCTCCAGCACGTCCGTCCCGGTGATGTCGCTGGGCATCAGGTCGGGCGTGAACTGGATCCGCTTGAACGTCAGGTCCAGCAGCCGCGCGAACGTGCTGATCATCAACGTTTTCGCCAGGCCCGGCACGCCAACGAGGCGCGCGTGGCCCCGGCAGAAGATCGCCACCAGAATCTGGTCAAGGACCTCCTTCTGGCCGACGATGATACGGCTCAGTTGGTCGGACATTTTCCGGTACGCGCTATTGAGCGCCTTGACGGCCTCGATGTCGTCGGTCTGGCTGATGCGTGCGGCGTCCTTCGGGTCGCTGCTGCGGGATTTGGCTGGCTCGGCCATAGGCTTGTCTCCTGGTGGGCTTCGCTCGGGCGAAGCCCGCGTGCATGGCGGCGGGGTGAAGGCCGTTCCGCGACCCCCGCCCGCCGACCGGTTGTCGTCGTTATCCATCCCTTCAACCCATCATTGGTGCGGTGGTGCCGGGAAAAAAAGTTTTTTTCCACGCACAGATTGCCGACCCCCCGCTCCCCGCTACCCGCCGGCGGAATGCCGGTGACAGCCGAGGCTCCCTCCCCATAGCAGGATTTTGCATCTACGCGGCCTTAGCATCATGAATCAGTGTCCGAATCATGTTGAGGATGATCTTGCCTTGGACCCACAGGCGAACCCGGGGAAGGGTGCGGACCCAATTGGGCAACGGCGCCAGCCCGCCCCCGAAAC
>DATKUU010000155.1:0-28981 GCA_035530455.1 Phycisphaerae bacterium
GTTTCGGGGGCGGGCTGGCGCCGTTGCCCAATTGGGTCCGCACCCTTCCCCGGGTTCGCCTGTGGGTCCAAGGCAAGATCATCCTCAACATGATTCGGACACTGATTCATGATGCTAAGGCCGCGTAGATGCAAAATCCTGATCCGCGATGGGGGCTGGCACCGCGCACGAGTTATCGGACCTTTCTCGTCCACCTAGCCCTGTTTTCCTGCATTCCCATTCTGAAACTTTCAAGTTGACGCTCAGCAGGGTCCGATAGATAATATGGGAAGTTAGGGGAGATGGGGAAGGTACGAAGCCGTTGAGCCGTCTATTTCGCCCTTTTGAGCGAGGGAGAGCGACATGAAAGACGTCTACTCCACAGGCGAGGCGGCAAAGGTCTGCCGCGTCAGCCAGCAGACCATCATCCGATGTTTCGATTCGGGGAAACTCGAAGGGTTTTACGTTCCCGGCTCGCGGTTCCGCCGCATTCCCCGTGAGAACCTCATGAAGTTCATGAAGGAGAACAATATACCCCTCTCCAACCTGGAGAGTGGAAAGAAGAAGGTTCTCGTTGTGGATGACGAGCCGGAACTGCTGGATCTGCTCGTTGATGCGCTCGAGCGAGACGGACGGTTCGAAGTGAAGACGGCCGGCACGGGCTACGACGCCGGCCTGCTGACCCAGCAGTTCCGGCCGGACCTCATCGTCCTGGACTACATGCTCCCCGACATCAACGCGGGCGTCGTCTGCCGCACCATCCGCGCGAACCCGAGCCTCGCCCACACCCAAATTATTCTCATCAGCGGCATCGTGGAGGAGGACAAGGTCCGCGACCTTTACCAGATGGGGGTCAAGGCCTTCATGCACAAGCCGTTCCGCATTGACGACCTTCTCGCCAAAGCGGCGGAGTTGCTGCAGGTCTAGCACCCGGGAACCGGAACGGTCATGGCCGCTTCCAGCCTCAAACGCAGAAAAGTGGAACTGCTGCTCGACGGCGTCGAGCGCCTGCCGACGCTCCCGGGCGTCGCCCAGCATCTGCTGGCGCTTTTGGTCTCGGCCAAATCCGCCCCCCGCGAGATTCAGCAGGTCCTCGAATCCGACGCCGCCCTGGCCGCACGGGTCCTGCAACTGGCCGTCCACTTCGGGCACGCCCCCACGCCGGAAAGCATCACCATCCAGGGACTCCTCCGGACCGTCGGCCTCGAGGAGATCGCTGCCGACCTGCTGAGCGTGGACATCGTGGACGCCGAGGTCCTTCGGCGCGGGCGGCTCGTCCGCCTGTGGAAGCACAACCTGGCAACGGCCATGGCCGCCCAGGTCGTGGCCGCCCGCCTCGGCACGGTCCCGCCGGACCAGGCGCTCCTGGCCGGCCTCCTCCACGACCTCGGTCACGTGGCCCTGCCCGTGCTCATGCCGAAGGCCTTCGGCCAGGTCATCGAACGCGTGGAGGCCGGCGGCGCCGATTTCCTCGAAGTCGAACGCGAACTCGCGGGCATGGACCATGCCGTCCTCGGCAAGCAACTCGCCCAGCGATGGGGGTTCCCGGAGGCGATTCAAAACGTCATCTGGCTCCACCACCAGGCGAACATTCCCGTCGAACAAAGCGGCGCCGGTCCCCTGATTCGGGTCGTGCGTCTGGCGGACCTCATCGCCCGCCAGGAAGGCTTCGGGTACCACCCCTCGGAACAGATCCGCGACAACGCCCAGGAACTGGCCGAGCGTCTCGGCCTGGCCGGCGCCCAGACCGAAGCGATCGGCCAACAGGTCGCCGACGCCATTGGCGCCAACATCCGCGCCGTCGGCATGGAAGACGAGCCGACGCCGGGACAATTGTGGAGGCTCGTCTCGGCGGCGAACCGCCGCCTGGGGGGAGCGTACCGGGCGGTCTCCGACCAGCGGCGCGAAGTCCAGGTCCAGTTCCGGCGGGCCGACCTCCTGATTCGCCTCAACGGCCGCCTCGCCGACTGCCACTCCAGCCGCGAGGTCCTCGAGACCATCGCGGAGACCGCCTGCGAGGTCCTCGGCCTGCGCCTCGTCGTGCCCTACCTCCTCGCACGCTCTTACGAATACGTCGAGGGCGTGTCGGCTACCGGCGAAGGCGGCATCGAACACCATTTCCTCTACGAGGTTTCGCAAAGCGAGACCCTCAGGACGCTTCTCTCGGAGGACGTCGCCCCGCTGGGCGGGGTCATCGGCCCCGTCCGTGCCGAACGCGTCGAAGCATGGCTTTTCGAACGCCTCGGCGAACGGTTGGGCGCCGGTCCCTTCTATACCGTCGCCATGGTCGTCGAAGGGGTGAAGATCGGCGGCATCGTGTTTGCCCTGGCCGGCGGCAAGAAGGACACCGGGCCCCAGGAGACGGCGGAACTGGTGGCCCTGGCGAACCTGGCGGGCGTGGCCCTGAAGCGCGCCCAGGCCGAGGCCGACCTCGTGGCCCTCTCGGAGGAACTCGCCGAGGCCAACCGCGAACTGACGGCCGCCCAGGAAGCCCGCCTCCAGCAGCGAAACGTCGCGTCCCTGAGCGAGATGGCCGCCGGCGCCGCCCATGAGATCAACAATCCCCTGGCGGTCATCAGCGGCCGGGCCCAGCAACTGCTCGGCCCCGAACAGGACGCCGCCCGACGCCAGATGCTCGAGAGCATCGTCGAACAGTCCGACCGCATCAGCGACATCATCGGCCAACTGAGGCGGTTTGCCCGCCCGCCCAGGCCGCAGCCCGAAACGGTGGACCCGGCGGCGCTTGTCCGGTCCGTTGCCGACGACTGCCGGGCCGAACTCGAAGGGACGCCGGTCACCGTCACGATCGAAGCGCACAAAGCCGTCCCGGCCGTCCGCGTGGACCCGGGCCAAGTGGCCGAGGCCCTGCGCGAGGTCGTGCGCAACGGCATCGAGGCGTGCGCGCGAGGCGGCACGTGCGTAACGATCCTGGTCCAGCCGCTCGCGGCCGAGGACGCCGTCCGCATCGCCGTCGTGGACGACGGGCCGGGCATGTCGCCCCACGTCCGCGCCCGGGCGTTCGACCCGTTTTACTGCGGGTACGAGGCGGGCCGGCACCGCGGCATGGGACTTCCGAAGGCGTTTCGCGCCGTCGAAGCCAACGGCGGCCAGATGGCATTGGAATCCACGCCGGGTCAAGGCACGACCGTCCGGATCACGTTTCCGGCGGCGGCCGAGAAGCCGGCTCCGTAAAGTTCCGGCAGGAGACGCGAAAGGAGACGCGGAAAGAAACGGACGCGGCGACGCGGGAGGCGGCCGACCCGTCCGACAATCCACTCCACGGTGAGGTGCGATGCCTTCTCCCTCCCCCCTCGCTCTCGCGGCTAGCCCTCACCGTGGTTGACGATAACGGAGGCCGGGCAACACCCCCCGCCTAGGCGGGCGGCCTCCTGACGATAGATAAGACGTCGAGGAACAGAAACGAAGGGAACACCTGTTATGACCAGTGCCGCCGAAGTCGTACGGACGGAGTTCGAAGCCCGCATCCTCGTGGTGGACGACGAGCCGGAAGTCGCCCAACTGGTGGTCGAGACGCTCCGCGACGCGGATCCCTCGTGGGAAGTCGAGTGCGAGACCGACCCGAAGCGGGCCGAAGAGCGCCTCGCCGACGGCACGTTCGAGTGCCTCGTGACGGACCTCGTGATGCCCGGCGTCGGGGGTCTGGCGCTGGCGCAGCAGGCGCGGTCGGCCAACGAGGACATCGCGCTGGTGGCCATCAGCGGGCGGGGAACGCTCGAGACGAGCATCGAGGCCCTGCGGATCGGATTCACCGACTACCTCGAGAAGCCGTTCGAACTGGAGGGGCTCCAGCGGGCCGTCTGCCACGCCCTCCGCCGACGCGCCGGCGACCAGCATGTCAAGCAGCGCTTCGCCGAACTGGCCCAGACCAACGCCCGCATGGAAGCCGACCAGGCCCAGGTCAACCAGAAACTCGAAATCGCCAGCCACGACCTGGTGCGCTCGAACAAGCGGATGGCACGGCAGTTGAACGAATTGGCGGAGACAGCCGACGTCGCCGGCGCCCTGACGGGCATCCTGGAACTGGAGGACCTTCTGGGCCTGTGCGCCGAACTGCTGGGCGACCGGGTGGCCAGCGACACCAGCACCATCGCCCTCTATGAATCGGACGAAGGGGCCGTCGGACTGATGGTCCGCGCCCGCCCGGAATCCGACGCCGCCGCCTCGCTCTGCTGGCTCCGCACGCCCCTCCGCGCCGGCGTCGTCTGCCGTGCCGTCCAGACCCGAAAAACCATCCACATCGAGGAACTTGCCGACAGCGTCCTGGTGGACCTGCAGGAACGCGAGTTCTGGCAGAAGGGCAAACTCCTGGTCGTCCCGATCCCGTTCCATCGCGAGGCGCTGGGAGCCGCCGTGCTTCACCGCCCGCCGGACGGCCCGAACTTCCAGGCCTCCGACGTCAAGCGGGCGACCGCCCTGGTCAAGATGATGGGCCCGGCCATTCTGTCGGCCAAGACGCATCATCGCCAGCGATGTCAGGCCTACGCCTCGCTCGAAATGATCGCCACCGCCAACGAACAGCGGTTCCCCTACCTGCACGGCCACTCGGCCCGCGTGCTGGCCTACGCCAGGCCCCTGGGCGAGACCGTCGCCTTGAGCCAGTCGCAGACCGGGGCCCTTCAGATTGCAGCACGCCTGCACGACATCGGCCACATCGTCATCCCCGACTCCGCCGTCAACCACGGCGGCCCCCTGACAGAAGCGCAGCGGGAAGTGGTTCAGCGGCACCCGGTCGTGGGGCGGGAACTTCTGACGCCGCTCGAGTTCCTCGGCGAGGTCGGCGAGGTCATCCGCGCCCATCACGAATCGTTCGACGGGACAGGCTACCCCGACCGCAAAGCGGGCCAGGAGATCCCGCTGGTGGCCCGCGTGCTGACCGTCGCCGACGCGTTGGACGCCCTGACCAGTCATCGGCCGTTCCGCAGCGAGATGGACCTCGATGCCGCACGCGACCAGATCCGCCAACTCGCCGGCCAGCAGTTCGACCCGGACGTCGCCCAGGCCCTGCTGGACCTGCCTGTCGAGATGCTCGAGGAAATCCGCGACAGTTTCCGGTAGGCGACCGCGCGCCGTTTCAGGCACGCGGTGAAAAAATCCGAAAATTCCAAGAAATATTTTTGATGGCTGGGCGAATTTTGGCGCGTTTTTTAGGGGGGCGCAACCGCATTTGCGGAGCGCCAGGGGGGTTTTGGGGCGTGTTTGCCGCCGCTGAGGCGATGGCGGACGCGGGAAAATTCGCAAAAAGCCCCGTTTTTGCCCCGATTTTACCTCGATTTGCCCCGTACATGCCCCGTACTGCCCCGGTTTTGCCTCGCAAACACCTCGTTTTGCCTCCTATGCTATGGAGCGGCGTGGATGGTTGTCACACCAAAACGGAATTCACTTGACCGGTTTGGCACGGGATTTGCATGCCGGGTGTGGTTTCAACGCAGAGAACGCAGAGACCGCAGAGGGAAGGCTAGGGGAACGGGAAACGGCAGACTTTGGACCCGCCGTCGTCCCGGTGGGCCGGGACTATGGCGGGCAAGCCTTGGACCACCGCTACGTTCCGCGTTGGCTTGTCCACCCGCTGGAACCACGCACCTTCCCGGCGGAACATGGCGCTTCACGGCGCACGTGGCCCGCTACACCCGATAGTTTCTAAGCCGATTCTCCTTGGCCACCAGACTCAAGCTCCGCCTTAAGGCTCAAAGCGTCCTCATCGTATGGCGCGTAAGATAGGGACCGGTCGCAATACACCCTGGCGCGGCGAAGGTCGCCCAGTTGTCGATAACAACTGGCCAGGTCGTAGAAATCCCACGCTGGTCTTTCAGACCCGAGACGGATGCTTCTCCGGAGCGCCTTCACAGCCCCACGGTAGTCGCCTGCATGCAGGAGAGCGTCCCCGAGGTTGTACCAGAACAGCCCGTTTTTGGCCGACCGCGTGACGGCCTCTCGCCAATGTTGAGCGGCCTCTTCCCACTGTTCCAGGCGCGCCGCTATCTGGCCAAGCGCGTCGTAAATCTCGGCGACAACAAGGTCATGGGGGTCACGATGGCTAATACTGTCCAAGTAGCATTGGCGGGCCTCTTCCAGCCTCCCAAGCCAAAAGTAGGTATGTCCAAGCGTCGTGAGACCCCAAGGATCGTTGGGTAACCCCTCAAGTGCTTTTTTCAGACAGTCCGCGGCCTTTTGAAACTGGCGCTCCTTGAAAAGGTAATTTCCATAACATAACAACACGAGAGGGTCGTCTGGCCGTTTTTCGAGAGCCTGCGCCAGCAACCTCCGGGCCGACTCGCTCTCGCCCGCATCGGAGTAGCGCACGGCAGCGCAAGCAAGAGTTTGCGGATCCCATTGCGATATTCCACCGACCAGTTCAATACAGCGAGCAAATCCGCGGAAGTCGCCGTTTTGGGAAGCCCGAAACGCATGGAGCAAAATGGCTTTGCGTTCATCCCGACGAAACACCAATGCGCGTAGCCGAAGAATCGCCAGGCGTACGTGCCAGATAGCCCGTCGTATCGCCCTCGTTATGACGAGTTCGGGGGAGGCAGCAAGTTCGGGGCTGGGGAACACAATTTTCCTCCTCTCTTAATCAGTTTTAGGCCGGCTATTTGGCATGGGGATAGGTTAGTCGGGCGGAAGGCGAGGGACAAGGGATTTCGATGCGGAAGGCGGAACGTGGAATGCGGAACGAAAGGCAACGGATTCACGGCGAGATCCCTTCGCTGCGCTCAGGATGACAATTTCAGGACACACGGCGAGACCCTCGTTCGGCTGCGCTCCCCACGACCATGCTCGGGGCAGGCAGGGCAGGCTCTTGCTGCGCTCAGGGTGACGGCGAAAAAGGAGCGCGGCGGGAGAAAGGCGCATGCCCACGCGACGGTCCCGGCTCGCCGGGATGGGCATGCCACCCGCGCTTTTCACTACCCTCCGGCGGCGCCGGGGTTTACGATGAGGGGGAGAGGCCGCTCATGGACATGCTGCGACACATCTTTCTGGAGAACCCTCTCGGCCTGTGGATCGTCCTGGGCGTGGCGGAAATCCTCGCCCTGGTCGCCTGGCGGCGGACGCGGTCGCGCCGCGCGACCGCCGCGGCAATCGCCCTCCCCGCGGCGGCACTGCTCGTCGGCTTCCTTGCGTGGGCGGTCGAGACGGATTACGAGCGGCTCATGCGGACCGTCGAGACGATGGCCCGCGCCGCGGACTCGGGCGACTCCGAGGCGTTCGTCGAGCGCATCTCCCCCGACTACGCGAACCGCGGCGCCCGGCGGGAGGATTTGGCGGCGGTGGTACGGATCGGCCTCGCGTGCGTCCGGGCCTCGGCCAACCAGCCCACCCTGCGCTGGGAGAACGGACGGGCCGTCGTCCAGCAGACGTGGGACTTCCGGCCCACGCCGGGACGACCGATCGTCATCGAGGGACAGCAGAGGGTCCGCGTCCTTTGGGAAGGGGTATTCGCACCGGACTCAGACGGCGAGTGGCGGTTGCGAAGCGCCATGGCCCTGAAGCCCAAACGCATCACGCCGGAAGAGGCGGCGCGGTACCTGCCGCGGTGAAGGCCGCCCGCGGCTACAGATTGAAACCCCACCCCTGGACGACCGCGAGGCGCGCGTGGTCCGTCAGGTCCCATTGAAGCGGCGTGACCGTCACGTATCGGGCGGCCAGTGCCGAAACGTCCGTCTCGGCCCCCGCGTCCTCCGCCTGAGGGTCGCCCGTGATCCAGTAGTACGTCCGCCCTCGCGGGTCGCGCCGGGCGTCCCACCTTTCCCTCCAGCCTTTCAGGCTCTGGGGGACAACCTTGACGCCCTTCGGCGGACCGGGCGACAGATTGGGAATGTTGATATTTAATAGCGCTCCGCTCTCGGGCCGGACGGCCCGTCGGCCTCGCCCGGCGAGACCGCCGAGGCGGGCGACGAACTGCTCGATAAGGCCCGCCGCCAGGCGCGACGCGGCCTCGAAGTCCACCGACTCGCCGTCCTCCAGGCTCACCGCGGCGCTCGGCACGCCGTAGAACGCCCCTTCGACCGCGGCCGCCACCGTCCCCGAGTAGAGGACGTTGATGCCGACGTTCGCCCCCAGGTTCAGACCGCTCACCACCAAGTCCGGCCGCTCCGGCAGGAGTTCCAGAAGGGCGAGTTTGACGCAGTCGGCGGGGCTGCCCTCGATGCCGAAACCGACCGCCCCCTCCCCGAGGTCCATGCGATGGCAGAGGACAGGCTCGGTCAGGCTGATGGAATGGCCGACGGCGGATTGCGGCGTGGTGGGCGCGACGACGGTCACCTCGCCCAGGCCGGCGAGCGCCCGGCGAATCGCCACCAGGCCGGGGGCCATGATGCCGTCGTCGTTCGTCGCCAGAATGCGCATGAAAGTTCCCGCCGCTCCAGCATATCGTAGCAGATCGCGGCGAGGAAGCAAATCGCTTGAGGCGCAAGCCGGCGCGGACTATGATGCGGGGCAAGCGGGGCGGCGGCGCGAATACGGCGGGTCGCCGGGGCGTATAAGCAAATGGAAAGGGAAACCATGGCCGACCAGAAACCGCAACACGAATTCGAGATTGACCGCGAGGCCGTCTATCGGTACACCCTGATCTTCACGTCGCTCTTGATTGGAGTCTGCGGCATCTTCGCATTCGGAGTCGGCCTGCTGCTGGGCCCGCTCTGGTTCCTGACGCTCGGCCGGTGGGTCCATCGCCGGCAGGCCAACGCGCTGCGCTACTGGCTCGACGGCTCGACGCTGCGGATCAACAAGGGGTTCATTTTTCTGCAGCGCAAGAGCATCCCGCTGGACCGGGTGACGGATTTTGTCTTCGCCCAGGGCCCGCTCGCACGGGCATGCGGCGTTTGGATCATCAAGGTCCAGACCGCCGGCACCGGCCAGCAAATGCCCGAGGGGACACTTGTCGGCGTGGTGGACGCCGAAGCGATGCGGGACCTTTTGCTCACAAAACGCGACGACGTGGCCCAAGGCAACCGTTCCGGCGCGTGAAAATTGTGCGAACGGCGACGAAACAGGTGCTTTTTCTCGTAGTGCTCCTGCTGAGCCTGGCGGTCGTGGTGGCGATCGTCTCCCGGCAATTGGCCAAGGCGCGCCGCGAGGGCTGCCCGCCCTCGCCCGCCCCGGCCGCCGCACCGGCCGAATCGCCTTGAAGCGCGCGATCGAGGAACTGATGTGGCCATGAAGGCGGTTATCTTCGATCTCGACGGCGTCATCGTCTCGACCGACGAGTGCCATTACCTGGCCTGGAAGCGGCTTGCCGACGAACAGGGCATTCCTTTCGACCGTCAAATCAACCACCGCCTGCGAGGCGTCAGCCGAATGCAAAGCCTCCAGATCCTCCTGGAACGGTCCCGCCGAGAGTACACGTCGCAAGAGAAGCGCGAGATGGCCGAGCGCAAGAACCAATGGTACCGCCAGATGCTTTCGAGCCTCACGCCGCGCGACATCCTTCCCGGCGCGATGGAGGTGCTAAAGGAACTGAAGGCCCGCGGCGTAAAGGTGGCGGTCGGCTCGTCGAGCAAAAATTCGCCGCTGATCCTCCAGCGCATCGGCCTGGAGGACTTCTTCGACACCACCGTGGACGGCAACGACATCACCCACTCCAAGCCGCATCCGGAGGTTTTTCAGAAGGCGTCCCAGCGGCTGAACGTCGGACCGGAAAACTGCCTTGTGGTCGAGGACGCCGCGGCGGGGGTCGAGTCGGCCGCTAGCGCCGGCATGAAATGCCTCGCCCTCGGCGCCGCCCAAGGCCATCCGCAGGCGCACCTTTCCGCGGCGGACCTGACGGCCGTCACCGTGGATCAGATGCTCGCGCTTTGAAGCGCGCGGGCGGCGCGCCGCTCGAATCGCCTTGAATCGCACGGACGACCGGCGTACACTACCCCATCCCCGAACCTACCGAAGGGAACGATTAAGGAGAACCTGCTGTGGCCAGGACTCGCAAGCAACCGAAACCCGCGCGGCGCCGCCCGACAAAACGGGCCGACGTTCTCTTCGCCTCGGCCGACGTTGACCAACTGAGCGTGAAAGCCAGCCTGCCGGCCAAGTTCCAGCGGATGCTCGAGCGCCTGCCCACCAAGCAGGTCTGCCGCGACGCCGTCGTCGCCGTCAAAATGCACGTCGGCGGCCATCTCGGCTACACGACCATCCCGCCGCTCTTCGTGCGGCTCCTCGTCGCCCGCATCAAGGAGTCGGGCGCGAAGCGCGTCTTCGTGACCGACGGTTCCGACGCCGTCTGGGGCGCGGCCGCTCGCGGATACACCGAAGAGGTGCTCGGCGCGCCCGTCATCGGCGCGGCCGGCGTCACGGGCCGGTACTTCCACGCCCACAAGGTCCGCTACAAGACCTTGCGCGAGATCGAGGTGTGCGGCAACATCGAGGCGGCCGACGCCCTGGTGAACCTCAGCCACTTCAAGGGCCACGGCGACTGCGGCTACGGCGGGGCCGTCAAGAATCTCGCCATGGGCTGCGTCACGAACAAAACGCGCGGCGACCTCCATCACCTCGAGGGCGGACTGGCCTGGGACCCCAAACTCTGCATCGCCTGCAAGAAGTGCGTCGAGGCGTGTGAGCGCGGCGCCGCCCAGTGGGAGAACAACAAACTCTCCATCTTCTGGCACCACTGCGTCTATTGCCGACACTGCATGATCGTCTGCCCGACGAAGGCCATCAAGATCACCGGCGGCGGGTTCATCCCGTTCCAGCACGGCTTGGCGCTGGCGGCACGCGAGGCGCTCGCGACGTTCGACCCGAAGCGCGTCCTGCACATCAATGTCCTGACGAACATCACGTTCCTCTGCGACTGCTGGGGGATGAGCATGCGGCCGCTCGTGCCGGACGTCGGCATCCTGGCCTCGACGGACATGGCGGCCGTGGACCTCGCCAGCCTGGACCTGACGCGCGACGGCGAGCCCCTGCTCGGCAGCCTCCCGAAGAGCCACAAGGTCCTCGCCGGCCGAAAGCATCTCTTCGAGCGCGTGCACGGCAAGGACCCATACGTCCAGATCGAGCGCCTTCGGGCGCTGGGGATGGGCACGGGCGCCTACCGTCTGCGCGAGGTCACGTAAGCGTCAACCGGGGAGCGAGGACCTTACCCGAGAGCAAGGGCACACGACCGTTCGTAGGGGGCCGAATATGGATGGCGACCTTCTCCAGGATCCGGCGCCGGTCATCGAAGCGGAATTGTCGCAGGACGAGAAACTGTTGTGGAGTGGCAAGCCGCGCCGTGGCATCCGGCTTCGCCCTATTGACGCGTTTCTTGTCCCTTTCAGCATCGTGTGGGCGGGATTCGCCGTGTTCTGGGAAACTATGGCCCTGAGTATGCTTTGGGCTGCTGGCGGTGAAGACGCACCATCCGCTTTCCGCTTGGTCTTTCCCCTTTTCGGAATCCCGTTTGTGCTGATGGGGCTTTACCTGCTCGTCGGACGCTTTTGGCTCGATGCCGCTCGACGTGCCCGAACCTACTATGGAGTCACCAGCCGCCGGGTGATTATTGTCTCCGGCATACTAGGCCGCAAGGTCAAGTCCCTGAATCTGCGTACCATCACCGACCTCTCGCTCGCGGAGAAGAGCGATGGAAGCGGCACAATAACGTTCGGTGCCACCTTTCACCCTTTCGCTGCGTTCAGTAGCGTTGGCTGGCCCGGAATGGGCGAAACAACCCCATCTTTTGAAATGGTCGAAAACGCCAAGCACGTTTTCGAACTGATCGCCAAGGCACAGCAGGAGTAATTGGCGGGTGGACTGACCCGAAGTGGTGAGCGAAAAACGCGGCGGCTGGGCCGCGACCCGGCCAAGGAACAAGGGAAGTTCGGGAACAAGGAACCCGTACATGCTCACGTCCGCCCGTCCGTCCTCGCGTCTGGTCCGTCTGGCCGCTGTGTTCCTCGTACCGGCCTTCCTGGCGGCATCGGTCCCCGCATTCGCCAAGGGCATAGTCGAAAAGGGCGACCGCGTCGTCATCGTCGGCGACTCCATCACCGAGCAGAAACAGTACTCGAAGTTCATCGAGGACTACCTCACGATGTGCATGCCGCAACTCGACCTCTGGATCTTCCAGTTGGGCTGGAGCGGCGAGACGGCCGGCGGCTTCGTCGGGCGCATGGACCAGGACCTTTTCCCCTTCAAGCCCGACGTCATCACGACCTGCTACGGCATGAACGACGGCGGGTACCGGGCGTATGAGGCACGGATCGGCGAGGAGTATCAGGCGCAGATGCAGCGGATCATCAAGGCCGCCAGAAAGGCCGGCGCGACGGTCGTCGTGGGTTCGCCCGGCGTGGTGGACACGAAGACATGGCGCGGCCCGGCCGACGTGTACAACGACAACCTGGCGCACCTGCGCGACATCGCCCGCGCCCTCGCCAAGGCCGCCCACATGCCCTTCGCCAACGTCCACGACGCCATGATGGACGTCATGACGAAGGCCAAGGCCGCCTACGGCGAGAACTATTGTAGTGCTTCACTCAGATGATATCTTATCCAGGACGGCCCGGGCTCGTGCAACTTTGGCCAGGATGTCGTCGGCCTTGGCCGTCCACGTGAAAGATTTGGGATTCTGGTTATGTTCAGCAATGTAATCAACGATTGCCTGTACGAGTTGGGCGACGCTGGTGAACGTGCCGCGCCGGATGCGTTTATTGGTGATCTCCCGGAACCAGCGTTCCACCAGGTTCAGCCACGAACTGCTGGTGGGGATGAAGTGCACGTGGAACCGGGGATGGCGCGCCAGCCAGCGTTTGACCTTCGGGTGCTTGTGCGTGGCGTAGTTGTCCACGATCAAGTGCAGGTCCAGGTCCGGCGGCGTCTGGCGGTCCACGAGTTCCAGGAAGCGGACCCATTCCTGATGCCGGTGCCGGGGCATGCAGGTGCCGATCAGGCGTCCCTCGGCCATCTCGATGGCCGCAAAGAGTGTGGTCGTCCCGTGGCGGCGGTAGTCGTGCGTCATCGTCCCGCACCGGCCGGGGTATATCGGCAGACTGGGCTGGGTGCGGTCCAAGGCTTGGATCTGGCTTTTCTCATCGGCGCACAGCACCAGGGCATGGTCGGGTGGATTCAGGTACAGCCCGACAACATCGACCAGTTTGTCAACGAAGCGGGGATCGTTGCTGAGTTTGAAGGTCCGGGTCAGGTGGGGTTTGAGGTTGTTGGCGTGCCAGACCCGCAGGACCATCGAGGGGCTGACACCGAGTTCCTCGGCCAGCGTACGGGTCGTCCAGTGCGTGGCGTTGGCCGGTCGGGTCTGGGTGGTACGCTCAACGATGAGGCGGGCCACCTGGTTGCGGCGGATGGGCTTACGTCCGCTGCGGGGGGCGTCCCTGGCGATGCCCGCCAGACGCTTCTGGACAAAGCGCGAACGCCAGCGGGCCACGGTGAGGCGGTCGGTTCCCACACAGGGCGCGATGTCTTTGTTTTTCATGCCGTCGGCCGCCAACAGAACGATCTTCGCTCGCAGCACCTGCCGCGCCGGCGTGCTGCGTCCGCGAGACCAGTGTTCCAAAGTTTTGCGTTCTTCATCTGTCAACACGATCGGACAAGCGACGCGCATCGGCTTCACCTCCTGCGGAGGAGTATAGCCGATGAGGCGAACATAAGCAACACTAATTCTGAAGCACTACACTATCACATCGGCGGCGGCGACGGCGTCCACCCGGCGCCCAACGGTCATCTCGTCATGGCCTATGCCTTCCTCAAAGCGATGGGATTCGACGGCGACCTCGGCACGATCACGGTGGACCTGGCCGGCTCGGCCACGGCAACCGGCGGCCACAAGGTCCTCTCTCGACGGGCGGCACGGTGGAACTCGAAAGCACCCGCTACCCATTCTGCTTCTTCGGCGACGGCGCATCCCCGGACTCGACGCGCAGCGTCCTGCCTTTCGTCGCCTTCAACGAGGACCTGAACCGCCTGACGCTCATCGTCAAGGGCCTGGCGGGCGGCAAGGCCACGGTCGCGTGGGGTCCCGGCGCGCCGGGATCCAAATCCTTCACGGCCGAGCAACTGGCCCAGGGCATCAACCTGGCCGCCGAGTTCCCCGACAACCCGTTCTGCGCGGCATTCCAGAAGGTGGACGGCGCGGTCGCCGCCAAGCAGAACTTCGAGACATGGCTCATCAAGTCCAACCGCATGGCGCCCGCCGGAACGCTGAAGGCCAAGAGCCCCAGATGGCCGGCGACAGCCCTGGCGGAATACGACGCCCTGGTCAAGGCCGTGCGCGCAGCGTTCGTGCCCGTCAAACACACCCTGACGGTGACACCCGAGTAGGCGGCATCATCCGACCCACGCTGAACGGCCTGGGTGCCTACCGCCTGCGCGAGGTGAAGTGAGCGCGGCGCGCACACGCAGTCTGCCGGCACGAGCCGGAGGAGGCTCAGTGGATCGGCCCTTCGCGCGACAGCGGCCAGTAGCGCTTGTAGGCTTTCCCTACAACGGCCTCCAGGGGCACGGGGCCGAGATAGCGGCTGTCGAGGGCATTGTTGATGTTGTCGCCGAGAAGGAACACGTGCCCGTCCGGGACGGTCAAGGGGCTGCCCTCCGTAGCCCACGCGCGAT
This sequence comes from Phycisphaerae bacterium, assembly GCA_035530455.1. Classification (GTDB taxonomy): domain Bacteria; phylum Planctomycetota; class Phycisphaerae; order FEN-1346; family FEN-1346; genus JAPLMM01. The sequence continues at coordinate 14,527 of DATKUU010000155.1, forward strand.
CCGGCACAGACGGTGGCGCGGGCAGAATGTGAGTCATGCTGCCGAAGGGTTTCTCGCCCAACCTCTTGCCGTCCACCCATATGCCGTCAGAGCGAACCTCGATCGTCTGACCGGCAAGGGCGGCAACGCGGTGTAGATAGATCACATCGGGGTCCAGCGGGTTCCGATAGGCGATCACGTCGCCGCGACGAGGTACGTAGCCGCATTTCCACACCAGAATTCTATCTCCCGGCTCCAGGGCAGGCGACATCGAAGCACCAGAGAGCCGGAAGGCTTGGATGGCATACTGCCGCGACACCATAGCGGCGGCCACAGGCAGCATGCCCATCCCAAAGGCCAACAGGCACACTCCGAGAATCCCCGCCGCGCTGCGGCGAGATTCCGTGCGCCCCGCCCGGTAGGCGAGAAGTGCTGCACCGGCCTGATAGGTTGAGAAGACGACCGCCGCGACGCAAAACGCGGCCGGCAGGGATGCCAGCGCGAAAAGGACTGCGCTCCCAAGCCAAAACGCCAGTACACCTGTGAGCAGAAGCGCCCCACCGAGCCAATGCGCAAGATACAAGTGCCCCACGCCTGGCACGATCAGCGTCAGGAACACCGCGAAGAATGGGTCCTTAGACTGGCGGCGTTCCTGCTCAGCCTCGGAGGAATTCCTTTTGCGGCCACTGTAGTGCGCGTGGAACAGACCGGCAAACCAAACCCCGAGTCGTGCCGCAACCAACAGGCTTGCTACGAAGAGATGCCCGTGGGCGGACGCCAGTTGCCACAGCGCCAGCAAACCTAAGCCGAACCCGCCGCCCAGAAACAACAGGCCTGAAACCCACGCTCCCGCGTAGCATTGTCCCACCCCGGGCACCAACCATGAAAGGCTGACAGCGAGCCACGGCTCTTTCGCAGGCCGGCGTTCCATCGTTTCCTCCTTCGCAAAGGCCCGCATGCGCCTCTCCTTCGCTTTCTTTGTTCGTCCCAGGCCGCGAGGTCAATGGTCGTCGGGGTAATACGGCTCGATGTGGACGGTGACGTGGGTGGCGCCGGGGACCTCGCGGCGGATCGTCTGCTCGACCTGCCGGGCCACTTCGTGCGCCTCCCGGACGGACATCGCCGGATTCACTTCCACATGCAGTTCCATGTGGGTTTCCAGACCGCTACGGCGGGTCATGAGTTTTTCGGTGTCCTTAACGCCGGAAACACCGGCGGCGACGCGGCGAATGGCGGCGAGGGTCTCGGCGTCGGCGGCCTCGTCCATCAGGACGGAGCCGGTGCGGAAGAACGCCTTAAGGCCCACCCCCAGGATGATCAGCGCGATCACAAGGGCGGCGATGGGGTCGAGCACGCGCCACTCGTGGCCGAGCACCAGCGCCGCCGAAATCCCCGCCAGGGCGCAGACGCTCGAGAAAGCGTCGCTCCGATGGTGCCAGGCGTCGGCCAGCAGGCTCTCCGACTTCAGGCGTCGACCCAGCCGATACTTATACTGATACATCCCTTCCTTGATGAGGATGCTGGCCAGGACGAACCACAGGGTGAACGTCTTGGGGAACGTCTCGGGCGGGGGGTGGAGGATCTTGGCGATCGCCTGGTAGCCGAGCACCACCGCGATCAGGATGAGCATGACGGCCACGGTCCGGGCGGCCATGAACTCGGCCTTCCCGTGGCCGAAGGGGTGTTTCTCGTCGGCGGGTTTGCGGGCCCGCCTCAGGCCCCAGAGGACGACGACGCTGGAGAGGCTGTCGCTCAGGCTGTGGCCCGCATCCGCCACCAGGGCACTGCTCGTGCCGAGGATGCCGCCCACCAGTTTCGCGCCGCCGAGAAGGACGTTGCCGACGATGCCGACCCACGCGCCCCAGGCGGCCTGGCGGTACGACGCGGAAGATGTCTGGTGTTCCGGCATGGGAGCCATTGTACGCCGTGGCCGCTGCGCGTGGCGAATGAAATCACCCGGCGCGCACAAGGAGCGCCCAGAACGCACCGTCGCGGTCGGCGGCCGGCAGCACCTGCTCGCTTGCCGTCAGACGCCACTCGGGATGCGCCCGCTCGAAGGCGGCGACGACGCCCGCGTTCTCCTCCGGTTCCAGGCTGCACGTCGAATACACGAGCCGGCCCCCCGGCCGCACCAACCCCGCCGCTTTCGCCAACAGTTCTCCCTGGATTCGCGGCAATTCTTCAAGGTCCTCCGGCCGAAGACGCCACCGCGCCTCGACGCGCCGGGCGAGCACCCCGGTATTCGAGCAGGGCACGTCCACGAGAGCGGCGTCGAAGCCGCTCGGCGGGACGGCGGCGGCCAGGTCGTCCGCCAGACAGATCGTCGCGCCGACCACACCGCGAGCCGCCAGGGCGCGGCGCAGCGGCTGGAGTTTCTCCGGCGTGCGGTCGCAGGCGACTATTCTCCCCTGGCCGCCCATCGCCTCCAGGATTTGCGTCGTTTTCGTCCCGGGCGAGGCGCAGAGGTCGATCACCGTTTCGCCCGGCTTGGGCGCGAGCGCCTCGACCGCCGCCATCGCCGACGGGTCCTGAATCGTCAGGCTGCCGTCGGCCAGAAGCGATTCCAGCCTCGCCGGGTCCAGGCCCGAAATGTCGAGGCATCCGGCGCGCGGGCCCGGAACGGCGCCCCCGGCGTGTTCACCGGGGGCCAAATGAAACATCGGATTTGCGCGCGCGAAGGTGCGCGGCCGGCGGTTGCTCCATCGCAGCATCCCTTCCGCCGCCACGACTCCGTACGTCTGGAGCCATCGCCCCACAAGCCAGTCCGGCATCGAATAGGCCGCCCCCAGAAAAGCGACGCGGTCGGCCTCGGGGTCGGGCAGAACTGCCGCGCCCAGAAGGACGACGCCGCCTTCGGGGTGCGGCAAGGCGTCGCGCGCGGGGCGGCCCTCCGGCCGGCGGCCGACAATGAGGCGCCCGACGCCGCGCAGCACGCCGTTCACAAATCCGGCGGCCTTTCGTCCCGCGCCGGGCCCGCGCGAGGCCCGGCGGGCGGCCTCCGCCGCTTCGCTGACGGCGGCGTAGTCGGGGACGCGCTCCAGGAACAGCAGTTGAAACGCGCCCAGTTCGAGGATCGCGAGGAGCGACGGCTGGATGCGGGAGGCCGGGGCCCCCTTGTCGCGCACGTGCGACAGAACACACCGCAGCGTCCGCCGATGGCGGACGGCGCCCGTCGCCAACTGCGTGGCCAGGGCGCGGTCGCGAACGTCGAGCGACGACTCGGCAAAGACGGCGTGGAGCGCCTCGCGGAGGAAGACCCTTTCGTCGGCCGCTCGCTCCAGGGCCCGCAGCGCCGCCTCACGCGCACCGGTCACGCCGCGACTCACCGCAGGAACCACCGGACCGCCTCTTCGACCTGGAGAACCTCGACCGTCGTATCCTTGCAGGGCCCGCACGGCCAAGTGATGGTCCTCGCGAGTACCGCTTTGGGCAGCGAGGCGAAGATGCCGGCGCGCAACTCCTTGCCGCAGGCCACCGCCACGATGGCCTTGACGGACGGGTCCCTGGCGCGTTCGGCCGCCAGGCGTCCCCCCGTCGCCATGGACACCTGCACGCCGTACCGCTCGCCCAACTCGAGGAACCGCGCGACCAGGCAGCGTCCGCACCGCTCGCAGTTCGCAAGGTCCTCCGCCACCTTCCGCTCGCAGGCCGATCGCTGGAGGCACCGCGAGAAGAGCACCAGGACCTCCGGGGGGCGGCAGCGCGTGCGCCGGAGGCGGACAGCCAGGTTGTTCAGCGCGATGACGGCCCGGTCCATCACTCGGCGCCCCCATCCCTGCCTACGGCGAAGCGAGCCCCCGCCTCCACCCCGTAGCCGTGGATGAAGTCGGCGGCGCTCATGTTTCGTTTTCCGGCAGGCGTCAGGTCCAGGATGCGCACCGCGCCACGCTGGGCGGCGACGACGAGGCCGTCGGCCCCCGCCCGCAGAACGGTACCAGGCTCGCCCCCCGCGGCGCCGGTCGCGGCCAGGGTCGAGCGCGTCAGGAGGAGGCGCAGGGCCGCCCGTCCCCGCCGCCGGTAGTACGCGGTTGCGCCCGGCCAGGGGGTGGTCCCGCGAATCTGGTTGTGGACCTCCTGGGCGGGCCGGTCCCACCGGACCCGTCCGTCGCTCTTGGCGAGGCGCGGGGCGAGCGTGGCCTGGGCGTCGTTCTGGGGCCGGCGTTCCACCTGGTCGAGGGCGAGGTCCCGCACGACTTCGGCCACGAGGCGCGCCCCCAGCCCCGCCAGCCGTTCGGCGAGTTCGCCGGCGGTCTCGTCCCGCCCGATGGGCGCGGCGCGCTGGCCGAGAATGTCGCCGGCGTCCATGCGGTCGGTCATCTGGATGACCGTCAGTCCGGTCTCCGCCTCGCCGTGGAGGACGGCCCAGTTGACGGGCGCTGCGCCGCGGAACTTCGGCAGGAGCGAGGCATGGAGATTAATGGCTCCATACTGTCCGGCCGACAGGACCGCGCGCCCGAGTTTTTGTCCGAACGCGATAACGAGGACGAGGTCCGGCCGGGCCTCGCGGATTCGCCGGACCGCCCCCGCGGCGTTCACGTTCGCCGGCTCCAGTATCGGAATGCCGCGGTCGGTCGCGAAACGCTTGACAGGGCCCCAGCGGACGTGCCGGCCGCGACCCGCCGGCCGGTCCGGCTGCGTGACCGCCAGGACCACCTCCTGGCCGCCTTCGACCAGGGCGCCGAGGGTCGGCAGGCCGAACGTTCCCGAACCCGCAAAGACGATTCGCATGGAAGGTTCCCAACGCCGGTTCCACAACGTGATTCTAACACAGAGAGCGCAGAGGCCGCAGAGAAAAAAACGAGCGACAAATAATAGAATGATGAAATATTGGAATGATGGGCTGGCGGCCAGGCCCGCCGGCCCGTTCCCAGCCTCCCATTATTCCACTATTCCAACCTTCCACTCTTCGCCTTCTCCGCGTCCCTTCGATCCCGGCGCGCCGGGACTCAGGGCAAGTCTCGGCGGCCTCTGCGGTTAATCCGCCTTCCCACCGCAGGGTTCTATTCCTCGCCCTGCGACGCGGGCGGGCCCGGGTCCGACGACGCCTGGCCGGCGCGGACGGTCTCCTTCGCCCGCCGCTCGTGCCGATCCACCAGTTCCCGCAATCGCCGACGCTGCGCCATCCGCTGAACCGGCGTCATCCGGTCCACCAGCAGCCGGCCGTCCAGATGCTCCATCTCGTGCTGGACGGCCCGGGCGAGGAGCCCCTCGGTCTCCATCTCGGCCGGGCGGCCAGCCAGATCCTGGCAGCGAACGCGGACGCGGTCGAACCGACCCAGCCTGACGAAGATGCCGGGGAAACTCAGGCACCCTTCCTCCCCCTCCTGCCAGCCGTCGGTCTGGAGAATCTCGGGGTTCACGAGGACCGTCTCGTGCCCTTCCTGGCCGTCCGGCGAGACGATGATGAGGCGCTCGAGCACCCCCACCTGGGGGGCGGCCAGCCCGAGTCCGTGGTTCTCGACCATGGCGCGCGCCATCCTTGCGGCCAGGTCCGCCAGGGCCTCGTCGAACCGTTCGACCGGCCTGGCGCACTCGCGCAGAACCGGCTCGGGATAGAGTCGAATCTCCACAGCGGCCTCCTTCGCCCGCGCCGCGGTGAACGCCGGCGCAGTTTTCCACGGGCATTATAGGCGGCGGCGGCACGCCCCACAAGGAGGCTTTTGGGTTGACATGGGCCCGCCGAACAGTATATTAGACGACCCCCGCAAGGTCTGTCGGGCCAAGGGCCTTTGCGGAGGAGAACCGCTTTTCACGGAGGCGACGCGTTGACACAATCGTCCGAGAAACCCGTCGGCCAAGCGGCGCCCGAGACCGCCGTGGACACTCCCCCGCCGGCCGAACAGGCCCCCGCCGACGTGCTGTCGCCGGAGGTCCTCCGACTGGCCGACGGCTGTTTCGACCGCGCCCAACAGGCCACCACCCGCAACAACCTCGACTACGCGATCCACCTGTTCCTGGAAGGCCTGCGGTATAACGTGCGCGACATCGAGCGCGGGCACAAGGGGCTCCGCGAAGCCGCCCTGAAGCGCAAGAGCCAGGGCAAAGGCACCGGTCTCGGCAAGTTCATCAGCCAGGCGAGGGCCGCCCTCTACCAGATGCTCGGACGCCACAAGGACGCCCTGCTCGCCCTCGAAGCCACCACCGCCCACGACCCTCAGAACGTCCTGGCTCTGACGCAACTGATGCAACTGGCCCGCCGACTCGACTACTCCGATCTGGCGATCTGGTTCGGCCAACTGGCCGCCGAGGAAACCCTGCGGACCCGCAAACCGCAGAAGCAAATCTTCACCACCCTGGCCGACCTCTACGAGGCTCAGAAGCGTTACCATGAGGGGGTGGAAGCCCTCAATCAGGCCATCAAGATAGACCCGTCGGACCGGACGCTGGACAAACGGGCCCGCGACCTGGCCGCCGACGCCAGCATCGAAGAGGGCAAACTGGAGTCCGTCACCGACTTCCGCGACATGATCCGCGACCGCCGGCAGGCCACCGCCTCCGCCACCCAGCAGGTCGTCCGCACGCAGGAGCAAATCGAGTTGCAGTACGCGGAACTCCGGGCCGCTCTCGACGCCGACCCCGAGAACCCCGTCAAGATGCAGGGCCTCGCCGACTGCCAGGCCCGCCGGGGCAACATCGAGGAGGCCATGACGCTGCTGAAAAAGGCCCTGGCCTCCGCCGGCGACTACCGCTACAAGGCCCGCATGGACGACATCCACATGGCCGAGTATCGCGCACGCCAGCGCGAACTGGATGAACAAATTGAGGCCAACCCCGACCGGGCCGACCTGAAAGCCCAGGCCAAAAAACTCGCCGACGAACGCGACGCCTTCGAACTGGATGTCTTCACCGAACGCCAGCGCCAGTACCCGACGGAACTCGGCATCCGGTACGACCTGGGCCTGCGCCAGTTCCGCACCGGCGCCAACGACGAGGCCATCGTCTCCTTCCAGCAGGCCTCGCGCGACCCGAAACGCCACATCCAGGCGCTGAACATGCTCGGCAAGTGCTTCTACGCCAGGAAACTCTTCCAGGAGGCTCAGAATCAGTTCCAGAGCGCCATCGAAAAGCACGAACTGACCGGCGACCCCCTCGCCAAAGAACTCCAGTACAACCTGGCCATGACCCTCGAAGTCCAGGGCAAACTCGCCGAGGCCATCGAGTGGTTCAGCCGAATCGTCCAGCAGGATTACCAGTACCACGACGCCGCCAAACGGCTCGAATCGCTCCGGAAGCGCAGCGAGCAAGGCAAGCAGCCCCCAGCGTCCTGACCGACAAGGAGAATGCCCCACATGCCCCGTTCCATCTCCGCCAAAAAACGCGTCCGCCAGAACGAGCGCCAACGCGCCCGCAACCGCCATCTGAGGAGCCGCATCCGCTCCGCTCGCCGCACCTTCCTCGAGGCCGTCGCCGCCGCCGACCTCGACCGCGCACGCACGCACCTCCGCGAATGTGAGCGCCTCCTGCATCGCGCCGCCGGCAACGGACCCCTTCACCGCAAAACCGCCGGACGAGTCATCGGCCGCCTCCGACGACGCCTCAGCGCCGCCGAACACACCGCAGGCGCCGCAACCTGACCGCCGCACGCCGCGCCGCCGTCAAAAGCCCCCTCTTGAGCGCAGCGAAAGGGGGGGATAAGATTATCCCATGATCGCCGTCAGCCTCATGTCGCGCTCCACCGACGACGCCCTCCGAGACCTCGCGCGCCTCGCCGCCGTCAAAAGCCCCATCTTGAGCGCAGCGAAAGGTGGGGAACCTCTCGCTGTTGAGTTGCGTCTCGACGCCCTCCGCGACCCCGACCTCGCCCGCCTCCTCGCCGCCGCCCCCTGCCCCGTCGTCGCCACCTGCCGCCCCCGGCGCGAAGGCGGTCTCTACGACGGCCCTGAGGAATCGCGACTCGAACTCCTGCGCCAAGCCGCCCGCCTCGGCGCCGCCTACATTGACATCGAACACGACGCCGCCCGTGCCCTCGGCCCGGTCGCCCCCGCCAAACGCATCGTCTCCTACCACAACTTCCGCGAAACGCCGCCCGACCTCGCCGCCATTCATGAGCGCCTCGCGCGCCTCGGCGCCGACGTCGTCAAGATCGCCGTCACCGCACGCCACATCCTCGATTGCGCGGCGGTCCTTCGGCTCCTCCGCGACGCGCGCACGCCGACCATCGCCCTCGCCATGGGCGAGCGCGGCATCCTCACGCGCATCCTCGCGCCGAAGTTCGGCTCACTTTTGACCTACGCCTCTTTCGATGCAGACGCGCGCGAGGCCGGACCCGGACAGATAACCCTCTCGGACATGCTCAACCTCTACCGCGTCCATCGCATCTGCCGCCAGACGCGCGTCTATGGCGTCATCGCCGACCCCGTCGCCCATAGCCTGAGCCCCGCCATCCACAACACCGCCTTTGCCGCCCTCGATCTGGACGCCGTCTATCTCCCCCTTTGGGTCGAAGGCGACGCCGCCGCGTTCGTCAATGCCATGCGCGAGTTCGATTTCGACGGCTACTCCGTCACCATCCCCCACAAGCAGAAGGTCCTGGAGGCGATGGACGACCTGGCGCCCCTCGCCCGCCGCGTCGGCGCGATGAACACGATTCTCCGCCGACCCGACGGATCGCTCTTCGGCACGAACACCGACATCTCGGCCGCCGTTGCCTCCATCGAGGCCGTCGTCGGCGCTTCTTGGCTCAAGGGCAAACGCGCCTTGCTGCTGGGCGCCGGCGGCCTCGGCCGCGCTATGGCTTTCGCCCTCGCCGATGCCGGCGCCATCCTCACCATCACCGACGTGGACCTGCCCCGCGCCGAATCCCTCGCCTCCGAAGTCTCCGCCGCAAGTCTGTCATCCCGAGCGCAGCGCAGCGGAGTCGAGGGATCTCGCCGTGCGCCGCTTGCCGCGGCGAAGCCCGAAGGGCGAAGCCGGGTTGCCGTCCACTCCGCACTCCGCACTCCGCCCTTCGACCTTGCTCAGGGCGGCCCGAGCATGGTCGAGGGGCCGCACTCCGCACTGGACTTTGACGTTGTTCTCAACTGTTCTCCCGTCGGCATGCACCCCAGCGAGGACGCTTCGCCCGTTCCGAAGGAATGGTTGCGGAAGGATTTGGTCGTGTACGATGCGGTCTATAATCCCGCCGAAACGAAGTTGCTCCGCGACGCCCGCGCCGCCGGCTGCCGCACCGTCGCCGGCATTGACCATTTTCTGCGCCAGGCCGTCGAACAATTCGAACTCTGGACCGGCCAATCCGCGCCGGTGGACACGATGCGCCGCGTCCTGACCGAATCGCTCACCTGAGGGGGGTGGCACGGGTCCCGCCGCGCCTGCCCCGTTGGGGCCGGGAGAGCGCGCCGTTTCCGGCGCGCGGGGGAACCCGGCTTCGTCCCGATGGATCGGGACTTCGCCGTGGCAGGAAAATCCGAAAATTCCAAAAAATATTTTTGGGGGGCGGGCGGATTTTGGGGCGTTTTTTGGGGGGTCCCAGCCGCGTTTTTAGAGCGCCAGGGGCGTTTTGGGGCGTGTTCGCCGCCGCTGAGGCTATGGCGGACGCGGGAAAATTCGCAAAAAGCCCCGTTTTGACCCCGATTTGCCCCGTACATGCCCCGTACTGCCCCGGTTTTGCCTCGCAGAACCCTCGTTTTGCCTCCTATGTTATGGAGCGTCGCTAATAACTGTCACACCCAAACGGAATTGGCTTGACCGGTTTGGCACGGGATTTGCATGCCGGGGGTGGTTTCACCGCAGAGGCCTGCCCTGAGTCCCGGCACGCCGGGATCGAACGGGACGCAGAGCACACAGAGGAAGAATTGGGGGAACGGCAAACTTTGGACTGCCTTCGCGTTCCGCGTTGGACCTCCCTAGAAATCCGTATCCTGTCCCCGGAAAACCCGGAAAACCGTCCCCGGAAAACCGAAGTGCTGAAGCTAACGTGCACGCTCTCGGCCGGGGCAGTGCCGTACTGAACGGCGCGTCGTTGGAGCCATCTTCTTCCGTGCTCTACGAAGAAGCTGTCTGCACTGTCTTCGACAGCGTTTGTCAAGTGCATCTGTCAAGTTCTCGATGAATTGTCGCCACTCACGCACATGCTTCTTTCGGAGACTCTCAGGAACCGTTCCTGTATGGACGATCTCTCCTCTGAGATCGACGAGACGATTGACTGCCTCGGCTGGTTCTTCCACCTCTTGGGCCACGTGCTCGGGAACCATCGACGCGGCCATGCCCTGCAATGCGTCGTTGATTCCCGCCAGATCCAGCAAGCTATTCACTTGACCAGCCTTTGCGGTATTCAGTCCGTACTTGTCACCATCGTCACCTATGGCGTGAAGCTCCACCTTCTGTACCCAGAGTTGCCTCCATCCAGGGGACACGGTCAGTTCCCATGCTGTGCACTTATCCAGCAAGGTACGGACCCTTTCTGGCACGTTCTCTGGCGGGATCTCCCTGGCGACCTTCTTAGCAAGCTCAATGGCAAGCTGTTCCACATAGTTCTCCCAAATTCCGTAGGTGAACACGACCGCGGCGGCGAACAAAGCACGCTCCCTGGCTGCAGGCTTGCCTTGAGTGTCCTTTATGTAGCTCAGTACGCCGTCAACGACCTTAAGTGAGCTCTCGACTCGCCGATGTGCCTCAGTACAACTCGATACCCAAGTTGACATGTTGCTTTCTCCCATCTCCGGTTTACTGACTGGATCGAGGACTTCTGCTCCAACATTGTTCAGACTAATCCGCCTAATACCACAAACATGGCTTGGGTGTCCACCTAAGATGTTCAGGAAAGCCGAGGGCGGCTTGAGACCGTAGCCGTCGGGGCCCGAAGGCTATGCAGTCGTTAACTCGGAGAGGGCTGTGAACCAGAGAATCTGAGAGTTTTGACGCGATTCCTGTGGATGTGGTTGCTACCATGACGGCTGCCCTCGCGGCCCAGCCTCTTGGACTCGAACCAGAGAATTCTACCTGTCCGGTCTCCTTCGTCTAGCCTTGGCCGGTTCTGCACTGAAGTATTTGCATAGCGTATCGTGCTCGCACCACCTTGGCAAGACCTTACTTTCCCCGCGTGGAGAGGGCCTTGCGGATTTCCGGGGACAGGATACCTATTTCCTTTCCTTGGAGGGTCGGCCCGGCGGGCGCGGGCGAAGGCGGCGCCCCAGCCTTCGCTCCAAACGCCTGACAAAGCCGGCCTCGCCCAGCGGCCGACCCGTCCGCCCGTGCCGACGCAATCGGTCCAGCACATCCTCCTCGTCCGCCTCCATGAGAAACCGCCGCCAGTTCGACACCTCCTCCGCCCAAAATCCGTATCCTGTCCCCGGAATCCCCGTCCCCGGAATCCCCCAATGGCATTAAGATAAGGGCTGGGCGGCCCTGGATTTTCGTGGCGGCAGAAATGCTTCATCCACCAGCCCGCGGTCCACTGGACTCCGCGTTCCTAGCTTCCCAGGTTTCCATGAGGAAACTCGCCACAGTACCCGCGAGATTAACGGCAAGGCCCGCATGGCGCGACAGGGGGCGTGTGGCCCGCTTCCCCCTGCCGTGAGCATCACTGAGTCGGTTTCGAAGCGCGCCGAGGCCCTCAACTACGGCTGTGCACCCACCGAGAATCTGCCTGAAAACGGCTTGTGTATGCTGGTCCGGCGCAAGGTTGAGGACCCTTGCCGTGCGCCGGTAGATATCTGGGAGATCTGCCTTATCATCATAGGAAGCACCAATGTCGTCAAGGATGTGCTTGCAGACTGTTTCAAGCAACGTGCGTGCTGCAGTTATGGCGCCTTCAGGGTCGGTTTCGCGGCGCTCCAGCGCTTTCTGCCAAGCCGTTATCACGTGGGGGGCATCTACTTTTGCTAAAACGGCATTACTGGCCTCATCCGAAGGCGCCGTGTTTAACTGCTCCAAGAAGTCTAAGACCGGTGCGAACTCTTCAAGGAGGTAGCTTCGACGCTCGCTGTAGTGCGCAAACTTCGGCTTGATGAATCCCCAGAAGTCCTCTAAGGTCCGGCATGTTCGGACAAAGCGCGGCAGCCTATCTTTTATCAGTGGGTTTTTAACCAACTCGTTACGAAGAGAGCGGAACTGGCTTTCGTCGGCCCCTCCACCCGTCGCATGAGAGGAGAGCATATTCCGCAGGGCTTCAACCTTTTCGAGAAGTTGTTGGGCGGCAGATACCATTCTGGTAACTCACTATTAGCCAGGGAAACAGTGTGTAAAGCCGCGTCGAAAACCCGGGCTGCAATTCTGGTGACGCAAGACCTATTTCCCCCAACGGCTCGGTGTAATGAAGTATTTTGGCAGGACAGGCCGCCGAAGTCCATTGGAAAAAGGGGCCCGGCTTCCGGCTTCGACTACGCCGTGGCAAGGGCGGCGGTCCAAAGTCCAAGGTCCAAAGTCAACAGCATGCGGAATGGGAAGGATTCGAGGCGAGACCCGTTCGCTCCGCTCAGGGTGACAGAGCGCAGGAGCGGGAGGCGATTAAGGCGGCGCCGAGGGCGCCGGTGAACTGGGGGTCGGGAGAAACCTGGACCGCAAGGCCCAGGGCCGAAGCCAGAGCCTCGGCCATGCCGGGCACCAGCGCCACGCCGCCGGTAAAGACCAGGGGCTCTTCGGCTTGGCATCCGAGCATGGAGGCGACGCGCGCGGGGCGGTCGGCGTCAACAATCGGGGTCGCGGCGCCTTGTCGGGGCTGGGGGGAGTCCCTATACTGGGTCGGCGTCGGGCGGCACATTCGGAGTCAAGGGAGAGTGGATGGCCCAGTCGCCGCGGTCCATGCTGAGACAGAGCCGTCGGGGGCTGCCTCCGCCGCCGCCGGAGACGGAGATTGCTGCGCTGCTGGAGGGGCTGGGCGTTTCGGCTGCGTCGAACCTCATCGGGATGCTTCAGGACGTGCAGGAGCGATTCGGGTATTTGCCGCCGGCGGCGCTCAAGCAAATCAGCCGGCGGACGGGGACGCCCTTGAGCCGCATCTGGGGCGTCGTCTCGTTCTACGCCCAATTCTACACGGAGCCGCGAGGCCGGCACACGATCCGCTGTTGCCGGGGGACGGCCTGTCACGTCAAGGGGGCCGGCCGGGTGTTGGATGCGCTGGAGCGTGAACTGGGGATAGAAGAGGGCGAGACGACGCCGGACATGCTTTTCTACCTGGAGACGGTGGCGTGTCTGGGGACGTGTTTTCTGGCGCCGGTGATGATGATTGACTCCACGTACTACGGTCGTCTGACGCCGCAGCGGATTGCGAGCATCGTGGGAACGTATCGGGCGAAACAAGCGTGAAACGGTTGGAATCGGTCAAGGCGCTGGAGGCGTGGCGGCGGGCGCTGGTTTCCCGTCCGGAGGCGGAGGCGACGCTGCGCGTCTGCTCGACGGGGTGCCGGGCGCTCGGGGCGCTGGAGGTCTGCGAGGCGCTGGAGGCGGAGGTGGCGCGGCGCGGCCTGGAAGGGCGCGTACGCGTGGTGCGCGTGGGGTGCCACGGGCTGTGCGCAGGGGCGGTGACGGTCGTGGCGGACCCGAAGGGGATTTTCTACCAGGGCGTGACGGCGGGGGACGCGGCGGAGATTATCGAGCGGACGGCGGTGGGGGGCAAGGTGGTCAACCGCCTGTGCTGGTCGGACGGCGGCCGGCGCATCGCGCGGCGGAGCAACATTCCTTTTTATAAACATCAGACGCGGCGTGTGCTGAAGCACTGCGGCGTGGTGGACCCGCAGAGCCTCACCGACGCGGTGGCGCACGGCGCGTACGCATCGGCGGCGGAGGCTCTTTCATCGCGCCGGCCGGAGGAGGTGATTGACGAGGTCATGCGCTCGGGCCTGCGCGGGCGCGGGGGCGCCGGGTTCCCGACGGGGCGGAAGTGGCAACTGGCCCGCGCGAGCGCCGGCGACCCGAAATACGTCATCTGCAACGCCGACGAGGGCGACCCCGGGGCATTCATGGACCGGGCGGTTCTGGAAGGCGACCCGCACCTGGTGATTGAGGGGATGGTGATCGGGGCGTTCGCCATCGGCGCCTCGCGGGGGGTGATTTACGTCCGGGCGGAGTATCCCATCGCCATCGAGCACACCCGACTCGCCCTCGAGCAGGTGAGGGAAGCGGGCCTCCTGGGCGCGAACATCCTGGGGACGGGGTTTGATTTTGATATTGAGATACGGCAAGGTGCCGGGGCGTTCGTGTGCGGCGAGGAGACGGCGCTGATTGCCTCGGTGGAGGGCCAGCGCGGGATGCCTCGGCCGCGGCCGCCCTTCCCCGCCGTGAGCGGCCTCTGGGGCAAGCCGACGAACATCAACAACGTCGAGACGTGGGCGAACGTGCCGAGGGTCCTGGAACTGGGGGCGCAGGAATACGCGAGCGTCGGCACGGAAGGCTCGAAGGGCACCAAGATCTTCGCCCTTGCCGGCAAGGTCCGGAACACCGGCCTGGTCGAAGTGCCGATGGGGACGACGCTGCGCGAGATTATTTTCGACATCGGGGGCGGGATTCCGCGCGGGCGGAAGTTCAAGGCGGCCCAGATCGG
>DATKUU010000156.1:0-10999 GCA_035530455.1 Phycisphaerae bacterium
GCCTCGTCGATCTGCTCGGCCGGCCTGGCGGGGTCGAACAGCTCGCCCGTGAACTGGACGCCGACGACGGCCGGCTTCTTCCGCCCGGCCGGATCGGCGAGGCGTTCCGGGTGCCAGTGGACCCGGAAGGCGCGGCAATCATCACAGCCGATATTGCGGCCGATCCGCGGAGCCAGCCGGGCCGCCCAGCAGCCCGGGCATCCCCGCGAGCATCCAAACCCGCCCGGGTTCCAGGTGAAATCGAGGTACGGGATGCCGGTGGGGTTCATTGGCCGCCGGTCCCGAAGAGATCATCGCCCATGGCGTAGCTGGGCCCGTTCAGGAGCAGGACCTCGGGCGCCGTGCACTTGGAGGATCCGCGTCGGTTTTGGACGTGGAGGTTTTTGGGCCGATAGACCGCGCGTTTCGTCCAGCCGCCGGGCGGGTAAAGTTCGGCCAGCGCCGGCGAATCGTAATAGCTGACCACGACACGGGCCCGACTGAAGCGGGCCAGTTCCGTGGCCAGCCGGGCGTGGTCGGCCTCCGCAAAGTCATGGAGATAATTCGAGCCCCCGCCGCTCGGGCCGCGCTGCCGGCCGGTCCCACGCGTGTCCATGAAGTAGGGGGGATCGCAGTAGACGGCCACGCCCGGGACGTCCTCGATGCGGGGAATGACCTCGAAGGCGTCGCGATTCAGGATCAGGACCCGGCGGAGGCGGCGATGCCACCAGGGCAGGGAATCGACCGCCGAGGCGAACCGCTGGCCACCGTGCCCGCCGCCGGGCGTCCAGCGGACGGCCATTTGGTAGTTCACCCGCCGAGTGCCCGCCACGCCGTTGCGGCCAACCCAGGCGATCACGAAGTACCAATAGGCCCGGGCAACGTGCGAGGGCCCGACGAGCTGCGGGCTGGCCGGCGGGCATGTGTCGTCGGCCTCGAGGAACTGCTTGGCCGTCCGGAACAGGTTCTCGCAGCACAGCGTATGGCGGAGGCCTTCCACGAGCCGGCCGCACTGATCCGATGCAATCACCATGGCCAGATTGGTCAGGTCGCCGTGGAGGTCGATGACGGTCTCATGCGACGACGGCGGCTTGGCGAAGAGGATGGCGCAGGACCCGCAGAACGGTTCCCAGTACGCCGAATGGACGCCCAGTTCTTCGACGACCGTCCCGGCGAGGCCGCGCTTGCCGCCGAACCATGGGGCGATCGCGGTGATCCTCGGTTGGATGGCGCTGTCCGTCATCTATCGAACCGCGTCGGCTCCCCGCTTGGCGTCCTCCCGGGGGCCGCCAGGGCCCCTCCGCGGCTCCGGGGATGCGGCAGCGGGCGTGATCACGGCAGGCGTGATGACCTGGAGTTGGGGCTCGTCGAACCAGTGGCTTTCAATCGGCTGACCATCCTTCGTCTCGCGCGGCTGGACCATGACTCGCGTGCAGCCCCACAGGAACTCACTCCGGGCGGTGGCGATTCCCTGAAAGCCGCTGATGATGTCCCGCACGTGGTCGCCAAGCTGCATTTGGAAACTCATCTGATGTCCTTTCCAGAATTGGGTGAATGCGGCTGGCAGGATTCGAACCTGCCTCGGGGTTACGGTTTCCGTCTCCGGGCCGACCTTCACGGTGTGGGGAGCTACCCCAGTGACCGCGCCACGCTCGCAATTGCCGTGGCCACAGCCGCGTCGTGACCGACTCGCCGCGGCGAGCGGGAGGAGCCGAGGGACGGGAACGATCAGGCCTGGACGTCCCCGGCCTTCTTCCCCTCGCGGTCGAACATCTTCCGCTGTTTGGGATCCTGGCCCGGCTCGACGCTCCGCTGGAGCATCAGCCGCTCCTCGCCGAGCTGGTCGAGCTCCTTGATCAGCACCACCGAGCTGACGGGCAGCCCGGGCATCGTCAGCCCGATCTTGGCGCCGGCCGTGAAGATCTGGTCCTTGGCGTCGTAGTCGACGTCGACCTTGATCGTGACCTGGCCGTTGCAGGGGCGGTTGGGATATTCCATCGCCCGCTGGCGGACGGCCTCCTCGACCTGGAGGAGGGCCGCGTCGGCGTGCGGGATCAGCATTCCGTCCCGCAGTGACTCCACGTCCAGGTTCGCCCACACGTTCTTGCGCGTCATGGCGGTCCTCATTCTTGATGTGTTAGGTAGTCCCAGTTTTCGTGCTGGGGTTTGCCCAGGGCGGCCGTGATGCCCTCGATGTCCTCGAGGCGGGCCACCCACGTCAGGAAGGCCTCCGTCATCCGGCGACGGAGGTCGGGGCAACTGGCCGCGACGACGATCTCGGTGCCGTGGTCGGCCGAAGAGACCAGCAGGTCGATGTCGAAGGTCACCGGCTCCTCGCCGACGTACAGGGGGGCCTCCACCCGGATGAAGTCGGGCAGGTCCACCGGCTCCGTCTTCCGCTCGCCGGAGATCTCCGTGGTCACCATCAGGCCGTTGACCGCCTTGGCCCCCCGGCCGACCTTCAGCTGCACCGTGGTGGCGCACCGCATCTGCGAGAGCAGCAGGGCCAGGTCCCGCCCATCCGGCTCCGCGACCGTTCGGCGGTTCTTCATGACGTGCTGGGCGAACGCCAGGACGGGCATCTCCTCGTCCAGGATGGCCAGCCACGGGGTCAGCTCCGGGTGCAGGGTCGGCTTCAGCCTGACGACCTCGAACCCCTTGTCCGCCGTCTCGTCGATGATCGCGGAGATCTGGTTGGCCTGGACGTCGGCCAGGACCATGGTCCGCTCGGTGCCGTAGGTCTGCAAGTAACGGATGAACCCGTCGACCTCGTTGAAGACATGGGCCCGCCGCGGGCTCTCCGCCCGCTCGGGGGCCTGGGGCGGCTCCGGCTGAAGTTGGCGGTTTTGCAGGGCGACGACCGTCCGCTCGCCCTCGCCGTCGGGCAGGGCCTCGCGGACGATTTCGAGGGCGTTTTCCTGCCCTTTCTGGACCGAACGGATGAAGTCCTGGATGGCGTCTTTGTTCGATGCGTCCATGCGTTGGTTCTCCTCATGCGGTCTGGAGCGAAGGCAGGGCCGGTTCCGCCACGCGGCGGGGCCGGGCCTGCTGCGCGATTTCCACGGTGATGTTGACGGCCAGGCAGCCGTCGTCGGCGCGGCGATAGACGCCGTAGCCGCCTCCGTTGCGGGCGGAGCGGCGGACGGCCGAGCGGATGTCGGCGATCAGGCGGTTGGCCTCCTGGCGACTGCGGATCACGAGCGGTCGGGTCATCGCGGGTTCACCCCCTCCCGGACCTGGGCGGCGGCGTAGTAGCGGATGGCCCGCAGCAGCCAGTCGGCGACCTCCACGTCCGCCCGGGCGCCCTCGCCCGTGCGGATGGTCAGCACGGGGCGGCTGACCGCGCCACAGGCGACGGCGATCTCGTGGGCGGCGTACTCGACGGCGATCGACCCGTCGGGGTTGACCGCCGCCGGGTCGGAGCGCTGCACGATCTCCAGCGCCTCCACGGGTCCCATAGCCGCCGGGAAGCCGCCGTAGGGCTCCCAACCCGCCGCCCAGGGGGTCTGCTCGGTCTGGCGCAAGCCGCTCATCCCGTTGCCTCCATGGCCGGCCGGGTCCCGGTGGCCGGCAGGCCGGCCGGTCGGGTCAGATCCTCGGGATACAGGTTTTTCGCCCCGTCACCCTGGCCGGTGGAGACGAGGGGCAGCTCGCCGGCGGCGTTGGGCCGCTGTGCGGGGCCAGCCTCCTCGAGGTCCGTGTGCTGCACTCGCGCCTGGTCCAGGAAGCACGACGGCAGGCCACGGATTTTCCGCAGCTCGTCGGCCAGGACCAGGATCGCCAGCGCCTGCCGACGGCCGGCGAGGAAGCTGACCAGCTCGCGCGGCCTGAGGGGGTGATGGTCCGCCGCCAGGTCCAGGGCGAGGCTGAACTGGAGGAGCTGCTCCACCTGGGCCAGGGCCCGATTGGTTTCGCCGACGCTCCGGGCGAGGGCCAGATATTGCTCCCGGACGGCCTTGAGGGCCGGGGACGCGCCGGCCTTGGGCGGCTGGGGTTCGGCCCGGGCCTCGGCCGCCAGGCGGACGGCCTGGAGGTCATCCCCGGACCCGGGCGGGCAGGCGGCGTCGCCGTCGATCAGCCGCTTGAGCATCCGCCTCGCCGCGTCGGGGGAGCGGCGAAGGGCGGAGGCGATTTCCTCGATGGGCCTGCCCTCGCCGAGCCGGGCGAGGAGCATGCCGATCTCCCAATCATGCCAGTGCGTGTTCGATTTGCTCGATTCGACGACATCCGTGTCTGCGGGCATGGTCAATCTCCGCATGATGGACACAGCGGCGGGGGGAGCCGCCGGATGTGACCGCAGGCGTCGCGATCACGGACCAGCGCGGCGTCGGCGGCGGCCCCGGACGCTCCGGGGCCTGGACGGCTCGCCCCCGTCGGGAATTCGGGGAAACAGGCGGCCGCGGCCGTCGGGCGGGGGGAGACCCGATCGGCCGCGGCCTGTGGGGGCTCCGGCGGACTCGACACACCGGAGCCGTCACGCGGCGCATCGGCCGGGTGGCTGGCCGGCGCCGGCGCCTCGTTGATCGGCAGGTCGGGGGCCGCGGCGAGGATCAGGATCTGACCGCGGAGAATCGTCCAGGTGCCGGCCCGCGCCTTCGCCAGGCGATGGGCCGCCGGCTCAGTGCATCGGATGCCGATCACGACGTGGGCGCGGCCGTGGAGGATGAGCTGATCACCGACGCGGTAGCGGTTCACGGGCGGGTCCTCCGGGTCTGCGTCGGGGGTTGACAATATCGGGCGGGGTACATACAATAGGGGTGTGCAGGGGAGGCACCTCGAAGGTCAGGGATCGACGACAGTGGAGACGGCGCATACTGCGGGTCGAGGAAAATCAGACGGCCGGGGACCCGTCGGGTAGCGGCCCGGAAGGCCATGGGCTGGAGCCCTCGGCATTCCTTCGGCGAGTCCTCCGGCCGAGCGAGCGCGAGCGCAGCCACGGCCAGGTGGAGTCTTACCCGCGCGTCGTTTCGAGCTATGGCCGTGGCGTATTGCACGGGACAGATTCAAATCCTGTCCCGGGCAGTTGTCAACGGGAATTTTCCGCAGATTCGCCGGGAGAATTCGGCCGGCGGGGCGCAGAGGCATATAACCCGCGCCACCGGCGAGACTTGCGCCATTGTGCACCACCCGGAAAAAATCGTAATTCCCCGGCGATTTGTCCGCACCCGGCATCGCCGCGAGGGGGGATCTGATGATCCACGGCTCCGGCGTCCCAGAGCAATTGCCCGCCACGTCGCGCCTCATCGCCGCCTGGGCGATCGAATACGCACTCGGGGTCTGCCGCCGGCAGGCCCGGCAGGCGGCCCGGCAGGTCCGGCATTTTCTCGCCGAGAGCCAGGCCGACAGCCCCGCCCGGATTACCATCGGGGCCATCGCCGACTACCTCGCCGGCCTGCGCCGCGCCGGCCGCTCGGGCGCGACCGTCCGAAACGCCGCCAGCGCGATCAGCGTGTTCTGCGATTGGGCGGTGCGGATGGGCTACATCGCGAGCAACCCCGCCAAGGGGGTCCCCCGGCCTCCGATCCGGCAGCGGCCCCCGATGTGGCTGAGGGAGGCCGAGGCCCGGGCGGCCCTGGCCGCCGCCCGGGCCGCGACGGACCGGGCCTGCATCGCCCGGGCCTGTTGGCTGGTCAGGCCCCGGCCCTGCTGCGCCTTCCGCCGGGCCGCGATCCGGCCCGCGGCACTCATGATCACGGCTTCGCGGATATCCGCGTTGCAGTGCGGGCATTTCATCGCCAATCTCCTCACGCGCGGGGCCCAGGTCCTGCCGCCCCGTCTGCCTGTGCGTGTACGCACGCAGAGAGGTCGGCGTCCAAGTTCGCCGCGCCATCCGGCTCGTCGATCAGCTCGGTGATCTCTACGCCTCTGCGCCGATCAGCGTTGGTGAGTTTGCAATCGTCAACGTTGCCCGACACGCCGGTCAGGTCGCCCCGCACGCCGGCCAGGTCGCCCCGCACGCCGCTCAGGTCGCCGCGCACGTCGCTCAGGTCGCCGCGCACGTCGCCGCGCACGTCAGTCAGCTTACCCCGCACGCCGCTCAGGTCGCCCCGCACGCCGCGCACGTCGCCGCGCACGCCGCTCAGGTCGCCCCACACGCCGCTCAGGTTACCCCGCACGCCGCTCAGGTCACCCCGCACGCCGCTTACGTTGCCCCGCACGTCGGTCAGGTCGCCGCGCACGTCGGTCAGGTCGCCCCGTACGCTGGTCAGGTCGCCCCGCACGTCGGTCAGGTCACCCCGCACGCCGCTCAGGTCGCCCCGCACGCCGCTTACGTCGCCCCACACGCCGCTCAGGTCACCCCGCACGCCGGTCAGGTCGCCCCGCACGTCAGTCAGGTAGCCCCGCACGCCGGGCGGAGGCCCCTCTTGCCGCTGTCCATCGTCCCAATGCCATGTCCTGATCATGCGCTTCAGTGATCGTCGCATTGTCTTCTCCTTCTACTGGTGTCTCGGCCCCGGTTACCTTCCTGGACAGGGCCAGGCCCTCCCGCCCCGGGGGGCGGTCGGGTGAGGGACCGTCATGGCCCGCCATCGGCGTTCGAGTTCGCCGCGCCATCCGGCTCGTCGATCAGCTCGGTGATCTCTACGCCTATGCGCCGATCAGCGTTGGTGAGTTTGCAATCGTCAACGTCGCCCCACACGCCGTTCAGGTCGCCCCGCACGCCGCTCAGGTCGCCCCGCACGCCGCTTACGTCGCCCCACACGCCGCTCAGGTCGCCCCGCACGCCGGTCAGGTCGCCCCGCACGCCGGTCAGGTCGCCCCGCACGCCGGGCGGAGGCCCCTCTCGCCGCTGTCCATCGTCCCAATGCCACATCGTGGGTTTGCGCTTCAGTGATCGTCGCATTGTCGTTGTCCTCTTCGGCCTTCTGCCGATTCCGCCGGCGGGCTTCGACGGAGGCGGCCTGTTTGGCGCGGGCCTCGGCCGGCGTCATCCGCCGGCGGCGCTTGCCGGCGATGCGGGCGGCGGCGCTGAGCACGACCGCCTCGCGGATGTCACGGTTGCAGTGGGGGCACTTCACGCGTCGAATGCTCCCGAGCGACGTCGCCGACGGCCTCCCCCACGTCGGCGATGAACCCGCTGAATTCGTTGGCCGCCCGGATGGCCGCCACGCAGGCGGCGTACACGACATCGGCGTGCCAGCGGCCGGGGCCGACCTTCAGCACCCAGTCTGCCCAATACAGCCCGCACAGCGTCGGCTCCGCTCGGGGGCTGTACCCGTCGCCGAGCACGATCTGCCAGTCGCCGCGCGTGCGGCTGCCGGCGCAAACGGGGGCGGCCGACTGGATCACGTGGGTGCGGCGGGCCAGTCGAAACTCCGCGTGGCCATCGGTAGCCCGGCCGTTGCAAAAATCGGCCGGGAACCGGATCGGCTCCGCGTCGGCAGCCGGCGGGAACACCGGATCGACCCAGACGCCGGGAGAATCCTCCACGTGCAGCTCCAGCCGCTCGGTGGCCGCCGATCCGTCAACGCGGCGATACTCAATCATCGCGTCCTCGAGCGTCCTCTCGAAATCAGCCCGAGAGCCGCCGTCGAACTCGTGGGCCCGGTTGTGGCCATTGCTCCATCGCAGTTTCATGCCTCAACCTCCACGCCCAGCACCCCGGCGGCGTATACTGCAGCCACGTGCCGGCAGGCCCGGCGGAACTGCCAACCGCGGCAATCGCATCGTTCGGACTGCGGTGCCCCGTCGTGGCTGACCTCGACCTCGACCAGATGGGCGGAGCCGCCCTCGCGCTGGACCGCGAATCGGCGGTACATTACGAGGCTACCGGAGTCGGGGTCGATCCGCGATCGACCGTCCATTTCCCTGATGTGCATCTGTTTCTCCCTCGCCGGCGTCTCGGCCCCGGCGTGCCGTTCGTGGTGAGTTCTCTAGTCGGCCCGGCCGGCGGCATCAACCTCGGCCAGAATCGCGTCGATTCGGCCGCCCGAATCCAACTGTTCCCAGATCGCGAATAGCAGATCGCGAATCCCCCACAACTCGGTGACTGTCAGGGACGGCCTGATTCGCAGATACAGATGAATTTCCCCCGCCGCGGCGGTCATCTTGGCTCCGGCCCCGATGACTCCGCGATCCAGCAACTGCGGCAACGCCTCGGCGATCAGCGCCGCCGCCAAGTCCCCCGCGGCGTTTGCCTGTTCGGGTACGGTCTGGGCGATCGTCATCTCGATCGACGCCCGCGGCCGGGCCAGTTCGCTCCGACAATCCGTGATTGTCATCGTGCCCACGTTCATTGTCCATTCTCCTTTGCCGGCGTCTGGGTCCCGGCCTACCCTGATGGGCTCTCCCATCTGCCGTTATTATAGCGTGCCGTACGCTAATTACAATGGGATTCCAGGGATTTTTCGAGATTTTTCGAGGGGCGCGGGCGAGGGCGGCGGCGGTCCGAGCCCCCGGCGCCGTCGGCGCGGCGGCAGCCCCCCACCGCCGGGGAAACCGCCGAGCGCGAAAACGCGCCGGGTCGCCCCGGGACGGGCGATCTCCCGGCGGGTGGTCATCGGGGCGTCCGAAAGGGCGTTGTGGCGGCAGGCAGGCCTGATGGAAGGGGCGGGCGCCGGCCGGGGATCAGCTCGTGTCGTACGACCAGTAGGCGGTGTTGACCTGGTCGTAGGAGACGTTGGAGTACCCACTGCCGGGCCTGGAGGCCAGCGCCGGCCACGTCTGATAGATGGGGCTGATCGGATACCAGTTCTGGTTCCAGTTGGCCTTGTTGTAGCTGATCCACGCCGGAACGCACAGGGCGCTATAGGACTCCGCCGGGACGGGCGTTCGCCCGGGCGCGCTCGGCCAGGGCCTCGCGCACAACGTCCGGGTCGAAATATCGACGACGGCCTATGCGAATGCACGGCAGGCGCCCTTCATCGACCTCACGCCGCAGCCACCCTATCGGCAGACCTAATCGCCCCGCCAAGCTTTCCAGCGTGTCCATGGGCGACAGGATAAGGGGTGTTTCCGCAATTACAATGGGATTCCAGGGATTTTTCGAGATTTTTCGAGGGGCGCGGGCGAGGGCGGCGGCGGTCCGAGCCCCCGGCGCCGTCGGCGCGGCGGCAGCCCCCCACCGCCGGGGAAACCGCCAAGCCCGAAAACGCGCCAGGTCGCCACGGCGACTCGCTGCGGCGAGATGCCCCAGGACGGGCGATCTCCCGGCGGGTGGTCATCGGGCCGTCTGAAAGGGCGTTGTGGCGGCGAGCGGGCAGGCAGGCGGGCTGGGTGGGCCGCCAATGGCGCGGCCGGGCCTCAGACCTCGGCCCGAAAGCGGCCGAAGGGGCAGGCGAAGGACCGCCTCCGCAGGCGGCGCATGCGGCAGGCGAAGCGGAGCCGCTGCATGGGGCAGTCGGCGAGGGGGCAGTGGCGGCCGCACAGGCGGGCCCGAGCCAGGAACGCCGGCTCAGCCGGCGACAATTGCGGCCGAGCCGTCGGGGGCGGCGTATCCGTCATCATTGGTCAGCGGGCTCACCGGGGCGGTGCAATCGCCGGAAGGGTTGAAGCTGCCGGTGGCGTGGAAGGCGAGGTAGTGTTCACCGCAGTACTCCGGGGGGTAGAGGACGCCCAGCTCCAGGTCGAAGGTTCCGGCGGCGGTGATCGTCAGGGTGACGTGGTACTCGATGTCATGGAGCTGCGCGTCGCAGCCGTACTGCTGGTAGCCGGTGGTGAACTCCCCCGTGGTGTACGTGCAGGGGGAGCCCTCCACCGGGCTGAGGACCTTGGGCACGCCCTCCAGCGCCGCCAGCTCCGGGTGGCCGTCGATGTCGGTGAAAGTGACCGTGTACTGATCCGGCTGATCCAGCGTGCAGTAGGCGCACTCGGGCTCGGCCTGGCAGCAGCACCCGGCGTCCATGGCGACCTGGTTGCCGACGAAGAGGACTGCCCCGTCGAGGAACTGCACCTGGGCGACCATCAAGGGCACTCCGTGCCAACGTGGACGTCCATCCAGTCCGATTCCGAGCTGACGAAGCCGCCGAAGTCGAACCGCACCTTGATCTGAAACTTCGCGCTCGCCCCGTCGACGCGGAAGTCGGTCACCGCTTGCACCGGGTCCTTGCCCGGGACGTGCCACTGGCCGTCGTCGGCGCGGTAGAAGGGGACGACCGCGGCGGTCGAGACCTCGCAGCTCACGGCCGCGGGCGAGCCCGCGATGCTCGCTGAGCCGATGTTGGCGGAGGTGCGGTCGGACTTGACGTACACGTCGGCGACGTTGGGCTCCCCCGAATCGGCGCCGTCGATCCCGCACGGGTCGAGGGTGAGCGTCGCCCCGGCCGTGTAGGCCTCCGTGGGCTTGCCGTAGCGGACGTGCAGGCCCGTACCACCTCCCAATAGCACGAGGCACCAGGACGTCCCCGTCCCGGGGGGCTTGTGCAGAATGACGGCGGAGCCTCGAGTCCCGCTGACGAGCTGCTGCGCGTCGCCGTCGGCGATGTCGGCGTACTTGTGGCCGGCGTCCTTGATGTCCACCTGGCAGACCGCCAGGCCGCTGACGACCGCCTGGCCGACCGCCCCGTCGGCGATCGGCTCGGTGGCGATGACGAATCGGCCGCGGTGATCGGGGTCGGCGGGGGTGTCGCCCTCGAGGACGGGCACGTTGGCGAAGGCGTCGGCGTCTTCGGCGTACGTCGGATCGACCCCGGCGACCCCCAGCACGCCCCAGCGGTCCACGTCCGCGCCCGAATCGTTGCGGACGAGGCAGGTGCCGCTCCGCCACGGCGCCCGAGCGATGCTCGGGCCCCGGGCGGCCCCGCCCGCCTGGCGGAGAAGGCCCAGCATGCCATTCCACGCGCGGGCCGAGATCCGCAGCGGATCGCCAGACCGCACCGGCTTGAGCCCGTCGCCGCCCATCAGGAGCCGATCCCCAGGGCGGTCCAGTCGCCCGCCCGATGGAGCCGCTCGATGTAGACGCCGGAAACGTGGTACTCGAGATTGCCCGCGGCAACGGCCGGCAGATACCGCCACCCGACGTATTCCCAGCCGAGCCGGGGGATCGCGACGTTGAAGCCGGCCGCCTTGAGCGAATCATCGC
>DATKUU010000157.1:0-5294 GCA_035530455.1 Phycisphaerae bacterium
GTCGAGGCGACTGCTCCTCGCGCAGATAATGCTCGTCCTTGCCCGGTGGGAGGAACTCGCCCGCGATGAAGTCGTGGCCGAGCGATTGCATCGGCCTGATCTCCAGTTCGCTCATGCCAAACCCCTTTCCCTGTCGGCGCAAGGCGACCGGTTTTGTGCGCCCCACAACCGCCGCCGCGCCTACTGCACGGCCGGCTTGTTCTTCTGAATCCAGCGGTAGTAATCCGCCAACTTCAGTTGCCCGGCCGCCTCCTCGTCCGCAAAGACAATCGGGTCCGGATGCAGTTGCAGGGCGCTGGCGGTGATCATGCACGTCACGGGCCCTTCAATCGCCGCCGCCAGGGCCGGCGCTTTGCTCTTGCCATTGACCACCATGACCAGTTTCCGCGCCTCGAGGACCGTGCCGACGCCCATCGAAATCGCGTGTCGCGGCACGTCGTCGCGCTTCTCGAAGAACCGCGCGTTGTCGTCAATCGTCTGTTCGGTCAGCGTCACGACGCGCGTGCGCGAGCCGAGGCTGGAGCCCGGCTCGTTGAACGCAATGTGACCGTCCGACCCGATGCCCAGGATCTGGACGTCAATGTCGCCCGCTTCCTGAATCCACTTCTCGTACTGCGCGCAGAACGCCGCGTGGTCCTTCGAGGTACCCGCCGGCACGTGGACCTTCTTCTTCGGGACGTTGATGTGGTTGAAGAGGTTCTCGTGCATAAAGTGCCAGTAACTCTGCGGATGGTCAGCCGGGAGGCCCACGTACTCGTCCAGGTTGAACGTCGTCACCTTCGAGAAGTCGAGGCCCTCCTCCTTGTGGAGGCGGATCAACTCCTTGTACAGCCCCAGCGGGCTGGAGCCCGTCGCGAAACCGAGGACCGCCTTCGGTTTGGCGCGGACCGTGTCGGCCACCACCGCGGCGGCTTTGCGGCTCAACGCGTCGTAGGTTTTGCAGATCACCACTTCCATCGTTATACCCCTTTCGCGTGGACAGCACCCCTGATGCGTTTCCGGCCGGCCCGCGTAAGGCCGGCAGCGGCAAAGAAGCGAAGGACGATTCTAGACCCGCCGCGCCCGCCCCGGCAATCCCTTTTTCCTCCGGCGGGGACCGCGCTCACCCCGCCGCTACACGCCGGAGCCGTAGGCCCGCAGAACCAGGTCCACGAGCGCCGCGTCTCCCGGCACGCCGGGATCGAGGCCGGAGACTTCGCGCAGCGTCGCCTTCGGTCCGCGCGCTTCGAGCATCCGGTGAAACTCCTCGTCGCGCGGGAGCATCCGGCCGTCGGGCCCGACGGCCTTGAAGCGCAGAGCGGCGGCGACGGCTCGGGCGATGTGCTCCGGCCTGCCGCCGTGTGCCGCCACCAGGCGCATCGCCCCTATCAGCCGGTCGTCCGGTCCGAGTTTGCGGAAGAGGTCCGCCCCGACCCGATAGACCGTGTCGCCCAGAACGCGGTTGTCGAACCGCCGGAGGAGGTCGTCGGCATGGGCTGCCAGGTCCGCCTCCGTAAACTCGCCGGGGTACTCGCGCGCCAGCGCCCAAGCCGATTCGCCCATCGCGGCACGGGTCTCGGCCCGGATGCGTTCCTCCGCCACGCACTCCCAAATCGTTTCCTTTCCCGCGAGGCTGCCGTGATACGCCGCCGCCGCATGGCCCAGGTTGTGGATGAACAGTTTGCGGTCCACATAGGCGGGGAAGTTCGATTTCAGGACGAGGCCCTCGACCTCGGGCGGTTCGCCTCGGATCCCCTGCCGGTCGGCGATGATCTGGTTGTAAGCCTCCGCCCAAACCTCCAGGGGGTCATGTTGGCTGACCTCCGGCGGCAGGATGGGCACCATCTTGCCGATGCTGGTCTCCACCAGGCCGACGAGGTGCTCAAAATCGAAGCCGGCCGGGAGCCGAGGCTCCAGCCCTTCCCGCACCAGCCGCGCCGCGTGGCGAAGGTTTTCGCACAGGATAATGGACACCGGACGCCGACGCCGCCGCAGGCCCCGCGCAAGGACCGGAAACAGCGCCGACAGCGCCGCGGCGCCGACAGCCGTGCCGATAAGGTCGGCCTCGGCGACGGCGGCCGAGACCACCTCGATGTCCGAGGCTGCCAAGCCCCGGACGTTGCGGACGTGGATTTCCGCCGGCGCCCCCGGCGGCAAGACGTCCTTGACGCGGATGAGATACTCGCGGCGCGCGTTGAGGGCATCAATCAGGCGCGCGTCCGTATCTACAAAGAGGACCTCGTAGCCGGCCCGCGAGAACAAGGCGCCGACCAGGGACCGCCCGATTCTTCCCGCTCCGAATTGGAGAAGCGTCCTCACGCGTCCGCGATCTCCGGAATCCGCCGGATCCGCGGGTCGGTGAAGACGTCGCTCTCGTCGCGGCTGCGGCTGGAGAACTCCGAGACGATCGCCCCCTCATCCCCCGCCTGGAACCAGTGGAGCGTGTTCGGCTCGAGGGTGTACTGCTCGCCGGGGCCGAGCGCGACCTCGTGGAAGACCGTGTAGTGCGCCTCGGCCTCCGGGGGAACGCGGGCGCCCGGGTGCGGCGTCGGGTCGCCCGGAACATAGAGCCACACCCGCCCCGCACGCACGCGGAACGTCTCCATCTTGCCGGGCTGGCGGCCGCACAGCGGGTGCCGATGCTCCGGACACGTCTGCCGAGGCAGCAGCACCAGTTCCTTCGCGCAATACCGGTCCGTGTTGACATAAATGACGAGGGCCAGGCCGGTCGTCTCGAACTCGCCCAGGCCGAAATCGGCCACCTCGATGGCTGCACGCTCCTCGGGCGTGAGGACGATGCCTGCGCGCTGGAGCATCTCGGCGGCGCGGGCCTGGTAGCGGCGAACCTGGGCGGCGGTAAGCATGGCAGAGTCTCCTTCCCGGCGGCGTTCCTCTCCTACGCCGAGCGGCCGTTTCTGTCAAGGCGCTGCGCGCGGCGCAAAAGCAAGCGGCCGCTCGTCGGCGGCCGCGGAAAAGGTTGGTGCGCCACCAAGGACTCGAACCTTGGACCCGCTGATTAAGAGTCAGCTGCTCTACCAACTGAGCTAGTGGCGCCTCGTCGAGCCGCATTCTACAACCTGAGGCCAACGTGTCAAGGTCGAGATCCGGATTCAAGCCCGGGGTCGCTTTGAAATTTTCTGCTGACGCAAATCCTTTTGCTTCAAAGAGAAAGCCCTTCGACGTTGTTGCCGAAGGGTTCCAGAGGGGCAATGGTCGGGGGGAACTGTCCGAAGTTTGAACCGTACCCCCAAATCCTTGATCCCTTCGTGAGTCTGTTCCTGGGTTCGCCAGGACCTCACATCTTCACCGTGGATTGCCTGGTGCGGCGGTTGGCATAGCCCCGTCGGTCCGGATGTGCCG
Source organism: Phycisphaerae bacterium (assembly GCA_035530455.1). Lineage (GTDB taxonomy): Bacteria > Planctomycetota > Phycisphaerae > FEN-1346 > FEN-1346 > JAPLMM01. The sequence goes on from DATKUU010000157.1 coordinate 3,340, forward strand.
GCGCCTGTCCTTGTGAGCGTTTTATGCCCTGTCCCCGAAGGCTGGTACACAGATCATCGGGCGGTTCTGGGACCCGACTTGGAACGAGAGGCCTCGTAGGACCCGACCAACTCGCCGGGCCCCGTGACACACATGCCCAAGTCCCAAAGGAGTCCATCCTTCAGCCCATAGATCCAGCCGTGGACCGACACGGACTGAGCACGGTTCCATGCATCTTGCAGCACGGTGGTCTGGCAAACATGTGCCACCTGTTCAATCACGTTGAGTTCGCAAAGGCGGTCATGGCGTTCTGCTTCGGTGGAAAGGGTATCGATTAGGCCCCGGCTTTTTTCGCAGACTTCTCTCACATTGCGGAGCCAGTTGTCAATCAGGCCCATCCGGTCTCCGCGCAGCGCCGCCAGGACGCCCCCGCAACCATAATGACCGCAGACGATGATGTGCCGGACCCGGAGCACCTCCACACCGTATTGGAGTACCGACAGGCAATTGAGGTCGGTTTGGACCACGACGTTGGCTACGTTGCGATGTACGAAGAGCTCCCCGGGAAGGAGTCCGACGATCTCGTTGGCCGGGACGCGGCTGTCCGAGCATCCGATCCAGAGATATTCCGGACGTTGCTGGTCCAACAAGCGACGGAAAAAATCGGGATCCTTTCCGCGCATCCCTGCCGCCCACGCCCGATTGTTCTCGAACAAGTGGTTCAGTATCCGCAAGGTTGTTTCCTCTCAGGGATCGCTTGGAAGCAGGACGGTTTGCCAATCCCGTCGCCTCCCCTACAAGTTTGAACCGTCTCTGCTTCCGGCTGTGATCATAACTCGTTGCGGTGAAACCGGAAAGCCGTTCGGCTCTTTCGCCGAACGGCCGTTTTTGAAAGATGGTCGGGGCGACTGGATTCGAACCAGCGGCCTCCTGCACCCCATGCAGGCGCTCTAAACCAAACTGAGCTACGCCCCGACGGCTTGTTGTGTGACGAGGGGATTATGGGCGCCGGCAGGGGGAGTGTCAAGGCCGTCCCACCCGGCCGCGCCGGCTTTTGCCACAACCCCATTGACAGCCGACCCCCTTGACGCTAGAAGAATTCGCCTGAAAGGCCCGTTCCGGGCCGAACCCAAAGGAAAGCAAGCCATGGACGTCAAAGCAATCGAAGCCAGAATCTTCGCCACCCCCGTGCCGAAGGTCAGCAAGGTCGCGCTGGCCTATAGCGGGGGGCTGGACTCCAGCCTAGCCATTGAACTCCTGCGCCGCGCCTACAAGGTCCAGGATATTGTTGCCATCACCTGCGACGTCGGCCAGGGCGACGAGGAAGTCGCCGTCTCCAAGGCCAAGGCCAAGACGCTCGGCGTCAAACCCATCATGATAGACCTGACGAAGGAGTTCACCGAGCAGTGGCTGGCCAAGGCCATCCGCGCCAACTCCGACTACGAAGGCTACCCCGTCTCGACCTCGATGACGCGCCAACTGGTGGCCCGCGAAGTGGCGCTGCGCGGCAAGGAACTCGGCTGCGACGCCCTCATGGAAGGCTCCACCGGCAAGGGCAACGACCAGTATCGCATGCACAACGTCTTCAAGATGTTCGCGCCGGGGTGCCAGATCCTCGTCCCCGTGCGGGACTTCGATTTGACGCGCGGCGAAGAGAGGGCGCTGTGCGAGGCGTGGGGCGTCCCCGTGGACGAGCAGATCGAGGGCGGCGACGACAAAACCATGTGGTGCCGCAGCATCGCCTCCGGCGCGATTGATCTGAATCAGGAGATTCCCGAGTCCATCTGGATGTGGCTCGTGCCGCCCCGGAAGGCCCCCGACAAGGTCCGCGAGATCACCCTCACCTTCACCGAAGGCATTCCGACGCACCTGGACGGCAAGAAGATGCCGCTCGGCCGGCTCATCCCGGCGCTGAACGAAATCGCGGGCGCGGCCGGCATCGGCAGGATTGACATGTTCGAAGACGGCATCATGGA
>DATKUU010000158.1:0-8684 GCA_035530455.1 Phycisphaerae bacterium
CCTCCGGAGATTCCCCAAAATCTTGCTCGATTGAAGGGTATCTTACGCCAGGACCACCCTTTACACTTCTCGAAATTCCTAACCCCCGCGGCCTCAAACACTTACGCAGGAACCGTCTTCAGTTTTGGGGAAACTCCTGAACCCGTTGGAACCCATCAAAGGCCAATCCACCACAGGTGGATCGGTTGGCACCGCCACACTACGGGCGGTAGCCCGGCAGGATGCCAGTGCCCTATCTGCGCCTCCGGGGAACGGTCCCCCAACTTCACGCGAGAGTCGTGGCGCGGGGTTCTTTCGCGGTCAGCGAAGCGCGCACCCCTCTCGAACGCGCGTTTTTCCCAAGAGGCCCCTGGCACCGACCATTGGCAGCGCCCAACGCGGAACGCCCCGGACCCGGTTTTCACCGCCTACCCCGCACAACGCCGACAGAGTGGGCCCCGAGGCAGGCGGGGACGGCTTTCCTCTTGCTGCGCTCGGAAAAACCCGGTGTGGCCCTGCTGGATGGCGGCCTTCCACCGAGTTGGCTAAACCGCGTGTTCACATTTGGCCGAATAGACTGAAGGACGCGGCTGCTCCGGGGTTTTGCCGCTGCAAGACGGTCCCCGAGCCGAAGTTGGCTTGCGCCCTTTTCCGAATGGTGTACCGAGGAGATCGAGTTGGGCAAACTCATCCTTTTCGGGCTCGACGGCGAGGAGTTCGTGACCCTCCGGCGGATGGTCGCCGAGGCGCCGATGCCGACCCTCGGGGGCATGCTTGCCGAAGCGGCCTCCGGGCCGTTGGAATCGACCGATCCTCCGGTGACCCTGCCGGCCTGGCCCAGTTACTTCACGGGCCAGAACCCGGGCAAGCACGGCGTCGTGAGTTTCTTCGAGGACCTGGAAGGTGGTCAAACGAGGATCGTGGACCTCACCGACGTTCGAGTTCCGAAACTCTGGGACCTTCTTGGCCAGGGCGGGCTTCGCTGCGGCGTCTTCAACATCCCGCTGACGTTCCCGGCCGAACCGACGTCCGGCTTCATGGTTTCCGGGTTCCCTTCCGTCAACGACCCCGCCCGCTATCTCTACCTGCCCGGGTTCAAGGACGCGTTCGTCAAGGCTTTTCCCGATTACACGTGCGAGTGGATGACGATACCCGTGGACAACCGGGGCAAGATCCCTGAAGAGCAACTCGCCATTGCCAAGACGCTGGCCGCCCGCAACGATGTGCAGTGCCGCGCGCTGGAGAGCCTCGTCGAGTGGACCGATCCGGACGCCCTCCTCTTGTGTTTCCAACTCCCGGACAAGATGAAGCACCTCTTATGGCGCGAGACCCGTCCGGACGGCAATCCCTCGGCAAACGAGAGGAGCGAGGAGATCCTCGCCCTCGTGCGGAAATCCTATGCCCGCATTGACCGGACCCTGGCGCACCTGAAAGCCTGGGCGGGCCCCGACGCCAACTTCCTCTTCATGAGCGATCACGGCTTCGGCGCCGTCCACTCCCTGTTCTGCATCAACAATTACCTGGCCAAGAAAGGATTTTTCCGCCCGCCGCGACTCGCCGTCATGCTGGACATCTTCCTGCGCCTCACGAGGCGGCTCGCGCGGGGTCCGCTGGAACGGGTCCACCGCTGGCTGCACCTGCCGACGTCGCTTTACCACAGCCGCCTGCGGAATTGGCTGACCGGCCCGATTGACGCCCAATGCGCGCGGTTTCTGGAGTACGGCGTGCGAATTAACATGAACGGTCGGACGCTCCAAGGCTGTTCGGACCGCGCCGCGTACGAGGCGCTTCGCGACCGCATCCGCCACGCCCTCGCGGAAGCGGTTGATCCCCGCACCGGCCGGCGCCTTCTGGAGAGCGTGTGGACCCGGGAGGAACTCTATACCGGCCCCCTCGTCGAACGGTTCCCCGATCTCATCTATCGCCCCGCGCCGGGCATCTACGTGACGGATGCCCTGCTTCCGCGAATCCTGCTCCGCGAAGGGTATCTGCGCGACGCCGCCGGCTTCGCGGACTCCTGGCACGAGCGGGACGGCATCTTCATCGGTTATGGGCCGGCGTTCCGCAAGAAAGCCCAGGTTCGCGCCTCGCTCCTCGACCTGGCGCCCACGGCGCTGTACCTTGCCGACCTCCCGATACCGTCCAGCATGGACGGCCACATCCTCGCGGAGGCCTTGAACCCGGAACTCCTGGAGAGACGCCCGCCACGCCGCGTGGAAACGCCAGCCGACGTTTCCCCGACCGGTCGCCAAGGGGCCGCGTATTCCGAGAAGGACCAGAAGGCCATCGAGCGTCGTCTGGCAGACCTGGGCTACCTGTAGTCCTCTGAGGAAGGCCGAATGGGCCGGTGGACCTGCGAAGAGAGGACGGTCTTCGTTTGGTGTTCCGGAGTTCCTGCCGAACCTCCGGCCGATGGGATTCTCTCATAGAACTTGGGCTAATTCACAGGGAGGGGGTCACATTTTCTGGAGGCGAGTCACGTCTGAAGAACCGCCTGTGGAGATTGGCGCTGTCCAAGTCGGACGCGTCGGATTTCCGCCTTGATCTCCGGGATGGCCGAGGGCGGTACGCTCAGCGAGCGGAACCCGAGTTCGACCAGGCGGGGGATGGCGCGCTTGCGGCCGGCCAGTTCGCCGCAGAGGCTCAACGGGAGGCCGCCGGCGGCATCGGCCACGAGTTCAAGGAGTTTGAGGACGGCCGGATGGTCGTCAACGAAGTACCGGCTGACGAGGGCGTTCTCCCGGCCTGCGGCCATGGTGTACTGAGTCAGGTCGTTCGTTCCGACGCTGAGGAAGTCGGCGTGTTGAGCGATCTGGTCGGCCGAGAGCGCCGCGGCGGGCGTCTCGATCATGGCGCCGAGCGGAGGGAGGCGCCCGGCGCCGAGGTCGCGTGCGGTAGTGAGGAGGACCCGCCTGACTTCGAGCATCTCCTCGGCCAGGGTGACCATCGGGACGAGAATCCGCACGGGGCGGTCGCGGGCCAACCGCAGGAGCGCCCGCAACTGGGTGTTGAGGAGTTCCGGATACTCCAGCAGCAGCCGGACCCCCCGCCGGCCGAGGGCGGGGTCGGGCTCCGGCGCGAAGCGCGCGAACGCCAGGGGCTTGTCGCCGCCGGCGTCGAGCAGGCGGATGGTAACCGGCTTGTCGCCCAGCGGCTGAAGCGCGTCCCGCAGACAGGCGAGGAGTTCCTCCTCGGATGGGGGGTGTCGGCGCGAGAGGTACAGACCCTCGATGCGGTAGAGTCCGATGCCGTCGGCCCCGTTCTCGACGGCGGCGCAGGCGTCTTCCAGGGAGCAGATGTTGGCCTCGACGCGGACGAGCAGCCCGTCCAGGGTTCTGGCCGGTTCACGGCAACGGCGACAGGCGTCGGCCGAGCGGGCCTCGTGCCGCTCGATGCGTCGGGCGAAGCGCCCGTCGGTCATCTCGTCCGGGCGGACGACGACCGTCCCGCGTGTGCCATCCACCAGAAGCCGGTCCGCCGGCCGGATGCGGCGGGTTGCTTCGTCTATCCGCGAGACGGCGGGGATGCCGAGTTGCCTGGTCAGGATGGCGGCGTGGGACAGCCGCCCGCCCGCTTCGACGACGACGGCAACGACGGACCGGCGCGACAGACACACCGTATCGGAGGGCAGCAGCCGCGCGGCCACGAGCACGCTTCCGGGAGGGATGTTCTGGAGGGCGTGGGCGTGGGCGCAGGCCCCGGCAAGGATCCGGAGCAGTCGGCGTCGGAGGTCGGCGATGTCGTCGGCGCGGTCGCGGAGAAGTTCCGCGTCCATCGTGCGGAACCTGTGCTCCCAACGTTTGAAGACGTGCTGGACGACCGACTCGGTGTCGTGCCGGCCTTCGGTCAGTCCTTTCCGGATTTCTTCGAGGAGGAGCGGGTCGGACAGAATGGCCGCTTGGGCGCGGAAGATGTCGGCCGTTGCCGCATCCAACTCGGCCTCGGTCTGGCGGGCCGTGGCCTGCAAGTCGGCTTGGGCCTCCGAGAGGGCGTGTTCGATTTGGGCGTGCTGCTGGCGGACGGTGCGGCGCTTGCGCGGCGTATCCTCTGCGCAGCCGCGCCCTTCTTCCCACGGGTCGTGGTTGAAGACCCAGGCGTTGCCGGCGGCCAGGCCTGGCGAGACGCCGAGTCCGACGAGTTTGAGCGATGGCTCCAGGCCCGTCACGAGCTGCTACCCCTCTAGGCTTTCGTTTCCGCCCGGCACGGCGCTGCGGCCGCCGGTTTGCCGCCGGCACGGGAGGCGCGCTTCAGGCTCAGTGGGCCGGACTCCCGGAGCCACCGGGCCATGGCCTCGACGGCGGCGGGATCAAACTGCCGGCCGGCTTCCTGCTTCAGGATTCCCAGGGTTGCCGCTTCGTCTCGCGCCCGGTGGTACACCCGGTCCGAGGTGATCGCATCGAAGACGTCCGCCACGGCCAGGACGCGGGCCCCCAGGGGGATGGCTTCGCCCCGCAGGCCGTCGGGATAGCCCCGGCCGTCCCACCGCTCGTGGTGGTAGCGGACGATCGGAATGGCCCGGTCCAGGGCCCCGAACCGGTCGAGGATGCCTGTGCCGATGAGGACGTGCTGCTCGATGGTGCGGCGTTCGTCCGCCGTCAACGATCCCGGCTTCTGGAGGATGGCATCCGAGATGCCGACCTTGCCGATGTCGTGGACCATGCCGGCGCGGCGGATGGCGTCCAAGTCCTCGTCGGTGAGGCCCAGGGTTTCGGCGATGCGGACGGCGTATGCGGCCACCTTCTCGGAGTGGCCTCGGGTGTTGGGATCGTGGGCCTCGATGGCGCGGACCAGGTTCTGGACGCTCTGGACGAACATCTCCAGGGACCTCGAGGCCAAACCCTGGATATGTTGCTGGAGTTTCTGGACGGCCTCCTGTTCCAGAGGGGTTTCGTCGGACCTGGGGCCGCAGGCGAGCGGCCAGGCCCGGGTGCAGTTGCGGCCGGCGCCCTTGGCGGCATAAAGCGCCTCGTCGGCGCGCTGCACAAGGCCGTTGGGCGTCCGCTCGGCGCTTCCCGCCGCCGAACTGATGCCTATGCTCACGGTGACCTGAAGCACCGCCACCCCGTCCGAGATGGGCAACTGGGCGATCTCCTTGCGGATGCGTTCGGCGGTGGAGAACGCATCCTGAATTTCCGTCTGGGGCATGAGAATCTCGAACTCGTCGCCGCCGAAGCGCGCTGCGGTGTCCACGGTGCGCACGCAGGTCTGCAGCGTGTTGGCGACCTCGCGGAGCACCCGGTCGCCAAAGGCGTGCCCGTAAACGTCGTTGATGTTCTTGAAGCGGTCCACGTCAACGACCGCCAACACCAGACTGGTGCCGTACCGGCGGATCTGCTCGAACTCGTGATGGAGGACATCGAGGAATCGGCGCCGGTTGGGCAGACCGGTCAGTTCATCGGTCGCGGCCTGTTCCTCCAGGCGGCGGTTGGTTTCTTCGAGTTTGCGCTTTGCCTGGACCACGTTCGTCACATCGGTCACGCTGACCAGAGCGCCCTCGTAGCGGTCCTCTTGGTGGATCGGCAGAAGGCGCAGAAAGACCTCCGTCCCGCCGACCGTCTGATGGATCACCGCCGCTTTGCCTGCGGCACGTGCGCGGAGGCGTTCGGTGGACTCCAGCAGCGGTTTAAGCACCCTCAGTTCCGACAGGTCATCGACGCGCCGGCCCACCACGATCTGGCGGGGTTGCCGGATCAGGCGCAAGAACCAGTCGTTGACTTCCACCACCACGTTGTCGGCATCGACGAATATCACGCCGCTGTCCACGGCCGAAATCATGGCGCCCAGTTTGGCGTTCTCCCGCCGCAGCGCCGCCTCCACCTGTTTCCGGGCGGTGACGTCGGTGGCGGTCGTGACAATCAGGCGCCGGCCGTCCGGGAGCCCGCCGATGGGTGAAGAACGGATGTCCCATATCCTCTCCTCGCCGCTCTTGGTCCGGATCGTTATCTCGCCATCGTGGGCTTGTGCCTCCCGGGCGCTCCGATCCCGGGGCGCGACCGGCTCGTCGGACGGTTTCAGGAGGCAGGCCTGTTCCACCCACGCCGCATACGTCGGGAGGTCGCCGGGGGTGTAGCCCGTCAGGTCGCTCCAGCGCTTATTGACCTGGAGGACCTCGCCGTCTTCCGCGTGAATCATGATCGGGACGGGAGCGTCAAGGACCGCGCGGCGGAACCGGTCTGCATCGTCCACCAGCGGGAGCGTTGCGCCATCCATATCCTACCCCTCAGGGGCTGTCTGCCAGCACGTTCGGGTGCGGCTCGGGCAGTTCCTCGCCGCACGGCGCGGCGGCGTCAGTTTGCTGCGCTTTTACCGTTATGTTTAGCCGCGATCCCGGCGCGCCGGGAGAGCGCGGCCGAGGCCTTGCCGGCGCACACCGGTTCCGTTTCCCGTTCGCCTGTGCCCGGCGTCGGTCTCACGTATTCCGCCACGGTCTCGGCCAACCGTTGGATCTCCAGCGGCATCGAGAGAACCCCGATGGTCCCCTCGCTAAGCGCCACGCCGGCCAGCCGGTCGGCCCCGTTGAGCGCCGTCATCAGGATGTGCACCTCCGGGTTGATGGCCTTCAACTGGTGGAGGACCTCCAGGCCGCCGGCCCCGGGCGTCTCGAAATCCAGCACCACCAGGTCAACATCCGGCTGGTGGCGGCGGTAGTGTTCGATTGCTTCCTCGGCAGAGGAGACCGAGGCGACGGTGTAGCCGCGGCTTTCGAGGATCTTCGCTGCCAGGTGGAGCAGGGGAGTCTCGTTGTCGAGACAGAGGATGTGGCTCGGCTCGGCCGGTGCCGGGGCCGCCTCGGCCGCCGGCACCACCGGGAAGTATAGGTCGAACGTCGTCCCGTGTCCGGGGGTGCTGTCCACCTCGATGATGCCGCCGTGGCTCTTGACGCACCCATAGACGGACGGCAGTCCCAGGCCGGTGCCCTTGCCGGGTTCCTTGGTGGTGAAGAACGGCTCGAAGATCCTCGCCTTGGTTTCCTCGCTCATGCCGGCGCCCGTGTCCGCCACGGATACCTGGAGGTAGCGACCTGGCTTCACGGCGTAGGGCCGGCGGCGGCAGGCCTCCTCGTCCAGCGTGACGCAGTCGGTGCTGATGGTCAGTTCGCCGCCCTGAGGCATGGCGTCGCAGGCGTTGAGGATCAGGTTCAGAACGGCGTTCTGCAACTGCGACGGGTCGCCCGCGAGGTCCGAGTTCTCGGCGCGAAGGTCGAGCGTCATGTCGATGGACGCGCCGGCTGCGAGGCGAGGCAGGCCGGTCGCCTCCCGGATGATCTGGTGCATGTCCACGGGGCCGCTCTGGAAACGGCCCTTCCGGGCGAACGCCAGGAGTTGCTCGATCAGGTCGGCCGCCCGGCGCGACGCATCCATAATATCATCCAGCATCTCAGACTGTTCGCGGGTGATCTGGGGGATCGCCTGGAGCATCTCGGCGTTGCCCAGGATGGGGGCCAGCTGGTTATTGATGTTATGAGCGATGCCGGCCGCCAGTTCTCCGATGGCCGCCATCTTTTCCGCCCCCCGCACTTGCCCCGCCAACCGGCGTTGCTCCTCCTCGGCCTGTCGCTGGTGGGTCATGTCCGTCGCCATGGTCACGACCAGGCGTCGGCCGTCGGGGAGGCGGCCGATGGTGGATGAACTGAAGTCCCAGACGCGCTCTTCGCCGCTGCGGGTCCGGATCACCCTTTCGCCCTGGCGGGACCGCTGGTCGAGACCGGGCAGTCGAACCGCCTCGACGGCCTCCAGAGCCGACCGCAGGCGGTAGGCCTTCTGCGCCCAGGTCGAGTAGGTCGGGATATCCTGAAGCGCGTACCCGGTCACCTCGGTCCACATGCGGTTGATCTGGAGAATCTCCCCGTCCTCGGCGCAGATCATGATGGGAATCGGCGCCTCGAGCACCGCCCGGCGGAACCGCTCCTCGCTCTCGCGAAGCGAGGCGGTGCGGGCGGCGACGAGGTTCTCCAGGTCGGTGTTGAGCCGGTGCAATTGGTCTTCGTTGCACCTGATCCGGAGCATGACACGGATACTGGCGATCAGTTCGATGCGGTCGATCGGCTTGGAAAGGAAATCGTCGGCCCCGGCTTCCAGCCCTGCGGCCCGGAGGGCGGGATCCGTCTCGTGGGAGGTCACCAGGATGATGGGGAAGGACGGCGTGGCGCCGCAAGCCTTCAGACGCTTACACAACTCGATGCCGTCCATCCCCGGCATCTTGAGGTTCACGAGGGCCACATCAATGGCCTTCTCGCGGGCCAGCGCCAGCGCCTCTTCAGGACGGGTGGTGCGGACAATCTCCGCATCCGGCAGTTCCGAGAGCAGAACTTGCTCGAGGCCGAACAGATTGTCAGGATTGTCGTCAACCAGCAAAAAAGTCCCAGCGCCCATATCCCATTCCCCAGCGCAACCATTGTCTCCGGGTGGATTAGGTCAAGGGTGTGCGCCTTTCCTGTTGCTGGCCTCGGGGATTCGGCCGCGAAGGGCCGGCCAGACCGACCGCCTCCGCGCGCCGTAGGGGAAACTGCTTTGTCCAGGACCGCCTAGCCGCAATGGCTAATCCTGATATCGGACTCGGTCAGGGGCGACTTTAGGGAATTTCGGCGCGACTGACAGCCGGGTGGCAGTGAGCCGAATTCCTCCCCCGGCGGGGCCCCGAGCGGGGCGTTGCGGCCCCCGCCGGGCGCCTGAGCCCCCCGCACCGCTTGATCTGAGCACCGCCGA
>DATKUU010000159.1:0-2037 GCA_035530455.1 Phycisphaerae bacterium
CGTCACCAGGGCGCCCTCCGTCACGTTGGAACTTCCGATGCGGCCGGAAATGGGCGCGGCGACCCGGGTATACGCCAGGTTGATGCGGGCGGTCTCCACCGCCGCCTTCCAGACCTCGACATCGGCCTCCGCCAGCTTCAACGCGGCCGCGACGTCGTCGTAGTCCTGCTGGCTGACCGCCTTGTCGGGAATCAGGTCCTCGTACCGCCCGACCCTCGACCGGAGCGCCGGCAGATTGGCTTCCGCCCTGGAAAGGGCGGCCCCGGCGTTGGCAAGCGCCGATTGATACGGGGCCGGATCGATCTGGTAGAGCACCTCTCCCGCCTTGACGTCGGCCCCTTCGTGGAACATCCGCTTCAGGACGATGCCGCTGACCTGGGGCCGGATCTCCGCGACGCGGTAAGCGGACGTTCGCCCCGGCAACTCCGTCGTCAGCACGACCCGCTCCGGCCGGACCGTCACCACGGCCACTTCCGGGACGGGGGGAGGTGGTGGGGACTGTTTCCGCCCGCCGCAACCGCCCGCCGGAAGAACGACCGACAGAGCCATCGCTGCCAGGAGGTATTTCGTTGATACTTTACGGGTTTCCTTCCGTTGCATTCTCGGCCTCCGAATTGTCCAGGTCACTGGCCCACCAGTCCTTTGAAGAGGATGTTCAAAATCGTGTCCGGGTCTTCCGGGTAGGGATAATGTGCGGGATCTTCAAGCCACAACAGGAGAAAGGTGTTGGTGATGCTGGCGAGGGCGACGGCCAGGGAGTACGGGTCGGCGATCCTCCGAAACTGTTTCCTTTTCATCCCGCTCTCGAAAACGGCGGCCAGTTTTTTCAGGAATCTCCCGTGCCGTTCCCGGACCTCGGAATCGAGTCCCGCATTCATGTTGAAGCTCGCCCCCTGGGTCTCGGAAAAATAGAGGCGGATCATGGAGGCGTTGGAGCGGAAAAGCTCGCCCTTGACCTTGACGTAATTGCGCAGTTTCCCGATCTCCGGACCGGGCTCCTCGATTGCGATCCTGAGCGCATCGTCGAACGTCCCGGCCATCTCCATGAGAAGAGCCTTGTAGAGGTCCTCCTTGCTCCTGAAGAACTTGTAAAGCGTTCCCACGGCGAACTCGGCCTTCTGCGCGACCTCCTGCATGGAAACGTTGTGGTAGCCTTTCTCCGAAAACAGATCGAGCGCGGCGGACAACATCTCCTGCCGTTGCGCCCGCTTCTCCCTTTCCCGCCTGGGGAGCTCCCTGTCTTCCATCGCCCGGCCTCCAGACATGAACAACATGTCCACTAAGTGAATATTGCTTCATCTTATGGAACGATGCGTCGCGTTGTCAAGGATGCGAATCGCGCGAAACGCTCCGACCCTTGACAGCGCCGCCGCAGACCCCTACGATGCCACGATGCCGACTGAGTGCTCACTCGGCACCATTTCCCGGGAGGACGCCTTGATCCCACGCGCATTGATCCGAATCGCCTCACCGCTGTTCGTTCTGGCCGCGATCGCCGCCTCCGCCAGGGCGGCCGACAACACGGCCATCCCACCCACGCCTTCCCCCAAGGAGAGCGTAACGTGGACCCTCGCCGACGTGACGTCGACGGCCCTGCAGAGCCACCCGCTGATCCTGCAGTCCGATGCGGACGTCGCCGCGGCGGTGGCGAGAAAGGGACAGGCGCAGTCGGCCTGGTATCCCTCGGTCAATCTGTCCGCCGGCTACACCCGCCAGCGGTCCTATAGCGCCACGACGGACGAGAACGTCACCACGCCGAACGAGTTCGCCCGGGCGGACCTCAACTGGATGCTGTACGACTTCGGGCGGACCGGCGCCTCGGTCGACCGCGCCGACGCGAACGCCGCGTTCAGTCGCGAGAACGCCGCCACGACGCGGGAGGACGTGGCCTTCGTTGCGACGGTCGCGTTCTACAACGTCCTGCGGGCGGAAAAGACGGTGGAGTTCCAGCGGGAGAACCTCCGGCAGCAGGAGGCGCTCTACCGGCAGGCGTCCGCCTTCTACGAGGCCGGCGTCCGGGCGAAGATCGACGTGGTC
>DATKUU010000160.1:0-4673 GCA_035530455.1 Phycisphaerae bacterium
ACCGCGTGAATGGTTCGACTTCCCGCCGTAGCTTCTTCACCTGTTCGGCAATCTGCGGCGTGATTTTCCGGCCTTGCAGCTTGTTCAACAACTCCTGTCGCTTTTTGACTTCCGGGTGCGTGCTGATTGCCTCAAGAAGTTCCGAGTCCTCGATGTCCTGCGGAACGATGCTCGTGGGCACTTCCGCCGGTCCCTGCTGCGTCGGTTCCGCTTCCGGGTACGGTACGGGCTGGCCATTTTGCCTGAACCGGGCGTTCGTCGCCTGCTTCCGCTGCTGAGTCGCCTGATCCAACTGCTGCTTGTAGCCGTTCGGAGTATTCGGGTCTTGGGGCAATGGGGGAGGGGCGAGCGTCGGCTGCGGGGCCGGGGGAGCCTGCAACCCGCTCCGCTCGTACTGCTGCTGAATCTGCTGGTACTGGCCCGGAGTGGTCTGCGGGGCGAACATCGGCGTCACGACGCCGCCAAGTGCCTGTTGCTGGGCCGGCGTTTGCGCAGGCGGGGCTATCGGGGCCGGGGCCTGTGGTTGGACCGGCGCGGGTTGGACGGGCACTGGGGCCGCTACAGGGGCCTGTACGGGCTGCTGGGCAACCATGCCGGGCGGCGGCTGGGCCTGCCCGATCATGGTCACGCTGCCCTGCGCGGCGGCGTCCCATACATCCCGATCGTACTTCTCCGGCTTCCGCCGCTGTCGGTCTGTCGTTATCAAGCTCATATCGCTACCTCAGTCCTATAAACTCCGCCACTTCTCATCGCCCCATTCAAACGGCGTCGCCTCTGTCTCGGGGTTCCACTCTGGGTCACTGGGGGAGCCAAGCTCGTGATCGCAGTACGGCGTACCGAAGAAGTCGAGAGCATCTGGTTGCCCCAGTTCCGGCAGGTCCGTTCCGCCGGGGAGGGCGATGATCCGCACCGTTATGACGATCTCGCAGTTGTCCAAAACACGGGCGGAGACCGTATGGAACCGAAACTGGAGGTCCCCGTCGGCGTTGACCTGAACCTGAAATATGGGATCGCCGTCGTAGGCACTCCAATCAGTCGGACCCATAGCGTTCTGGAGCACCATCATCGCGTACGCCTCGGCCCACGAATCATCTGCGCCTTCCCCCCAGACGCGGATGGAATTGGCATTCCACGTTCCGCCTTTATGCACTATGGCGCCCTTGTATGCGGGGTGTTTGGCCGCCGGGAAACCCGCTCCCTCCTCGCCGTGGCCCACGCACTCCCGTATCTCGATGCGAAACTCTATGTCGCTGTGGAGCGCGTCGGGTATCGTCCAAAACGGCTCTTCGCTGGGGTTGCCGTCGCCGGCGTTATAGTGGGCCTTGTAGGCGAAGTTTCGGACATCCGCCTCGCCGGCGGGCGTGCTCGCCGTCTGATTCCCTTCCCCCGCAAGCACGCCGACGACCGTATCCGCACCGTCCGTAACGTCCCACGGGAACCGCATGAACGACAGGATTGTACTCGTCGTCCAACTTCGGTCGCTGAGGTCCACCGTCGAACGGTCGCTCCTGATGTAGACCTTGATCGGGTCGGCACTGGAATAGGGCGTGCCGTTCTTGTCGCACGGCTGAATCTCGATGATCGACACGGGCGTACTGTCGGGCTCTGCTGTGGGGTTGGCCCATTCGATGTCCACCGCAGGATGTTCCAACGTATCTGCGGATTCCTGGGGCGCCCCCGAAACGTAAACCGGGTCAAGGGGCACGCCAATCCCCATATCCGTATCGTTCGTACTACGCTCCAGGCGGTCGAGCCTGTCGTCCACGCTCATACCGTCATGGGCGGGCGGAAAGTCGCCGCGGAGGTGGCGCCGCAGATTGACGATCTCCGATTCGGCGTCGTCCACCCGCCGCATCAGGGTCGCCAGCAAATCGGTGTAGTCTGTCATGGTAGAGCCGCCAGCGCTGCAACCATATCGAACTCGGACCGGATGATCGGAGAATCCGTCTTCGCCGCCGCTCTCACCCACTTCACAACTCGATTATCACCCCTCGCCACCCCGGCGTTCACAACGTCCACCACCACGGATTCGAGCGTCTCGACGTACCTGTTCACCGTTAGCGGCCAGACCTTCGACGACGCCAGGAGTACGATGTTTAACCTGTAGGCCGCGGTCATGGTAGGCGACTGGCTCGCGGGAATGTCGCTGCTGCTTCCGCCAGTGTAAAGCACCCTGCCAAGCGGATACACGACGTTGCGAATCGTTACCGCCGCCTGATTCCGCATGTTGAAGTTCGCCCCCTGCCAGAGATCCGGGATGCTCGACACCACGGACTCAATGTTTATCTGGACGTAAGTTACGTCCTCATATTCGTCGCCGGCAATAACGTACCGCTGCGTCTCTCGTGAGTCCGCGTCGGTCATGACCGGCCCGGATAGCTGTTTAGGGGTCTCGTCTATGGACCACTCCCGCTTTTCCCGCACCGTGACGGTGCGGCAGGAAACCCGCGTCAAGGCGTCAAAGTAGTTCCAGCCCGACCAGCCGCAAGTCAGCGTAAGGATTACAGAGCCCGGCACTTCACGGTACGCCACGTTTCGGGTCAGGACCGTGCCCACGCCACCGGCAAGCTCTGTCGGGCTTGCATCGCCGCGAGCGGGCACGTTGTTGCCCATCCACGTTGTTGTAAACGTCTCAAACGGTATCTCGAAGCGATAGACCCACCGCTCGGACTGCTCGGACTCGACGTAGAACTGGCTCTGCGTGGTAAGCAGGGGCCAGAGGTTCGCCGTGAAGTTTGCTTGGCTATAAGCCATAGTTGAACGATTCTCCCCCACCGTCCGACGTGGCGTAGAGAGGTCCGCCCGCAACGATGGTGATTCTCAGGCTGGTTGGCCCGGACTGGCCCTTGACGAATATCGGACTCGTCGTAACCCCGCCGTCCATGATGCGTGGGCCGCTTGTCTCGCCGGGGAAATACGCGCCCGGCAGGGGCAGGGCCGGCGTCGAGTTCAACGGGACTTCGTAGACCCGGACATCGTAGTACCGTCCCGCCTGCCGCCCGGAACGCCGCTCGTCTTTCTTCTCATAGCCCGCCATCTCGCCGGTCGTGGGTGCGATCAGCTTGTAGAGCGACAGGTCGATCGTGCCGGCCGTTCCGTCACCAATATCGTCAGTCGTTGTGACATTCGCGGCGGCTGGCGCGAAGCCCAGCGATCCCACGACGAAGTTGAACTCGCCGGGAACCGCCGACCTGTCTTTCCAACGCCATGTCATTACACTTCCTCCAACATGCCGTCGAGTTTGGTGAGTGTGGCCTGTGCTGTTACTATCGTCGCCGGAATGTCTGTCCCGGTGTCGGCAAGAATCAGTGCCAGGTGACTGCCCGCGGCCTCAATGGCCGTCTTCACGTTGGCCGCGCTGTGCGTGGAGAGCCCGGACTGAATCTTCGTCACGGCGGCAGCCGAGACAGCCCCGGCGGCAATGGCGTCAGTGGCGAACGTGGCTGCAACGATGCCGCCGGTGGCGATAGACCCGACCGAACCCGTAACCGAGCCCACAGCGCCAGTCACACTGCCAACAGAGCCAGTAACGGACCCGACCGCGCCGGTCACGCTTCCGACTGCGCCCGTGACAGACCCCACGGCCCCGGTGACGCTGCCGACTGAGCCAGACAGATTGCCGGTGATGTTGCCGGTAATCGCGGTTGTCCAGGCCGTAACGAGATCGAGGCCTGTTGATACGAGCGAGTACCCTGTTTTTGTGGTAACACTTCCAACGCTGCCTGACAGGTTGCCGGTAATGTTGCCGGTTATGGCCGCTGCCAGACCGGCAGACATTGCCACGGCCCCAGTGAACGTCGTTGTTCCTACAACGGCCAAGGTCGAGCCAAGGCTTACCGCGCCGGTCAACGTCGTTGTCGTTCCCACGCTCAAAGCGCCAGTTATTGCGGCGCTCGCCAAGGTGACAGCGCCTGTTGCAAATGTGCTGCTGAACGTGACCGCGCCAGTAACGCCCAGTGTCGAGCCAAGACTCACAGCCCCGGTCAGGGTTGTGGTTCCGGTCACAGTCAGAGCGCCAAGGGTCGTTGTCCCGGCGTTACTGCCGGAGATGAGCATTCCTCCCGCCGCGCCTGGAACAGCAGTTGCCGTACCGGCTACTTGTCGGGCGTCGGCTCCACCCAAGACAAAGTTCGTGCCATCCCAGTAGCCGAGGAAAGTTCCGGCCAAGGTGCCCGCAATCGTGGCCCCGTCGTAGAAGTCCACGGCATACCAACCGACCGTTGTGAGGGTTGCTGGCCAATCGCCAACGTACCCGTAACTGTCCGCCGGGGTCTCGGTCATCGTTAAGATGTAGTTGGCCCAGTTGGCTACGGTCAAATCTTCCCATCCCGGTGTGCCAGCGGTCTGCCACATCCGTATTTTGCCGCCAGTGGTAAGAGGCTGGCGAATGGTTGCCTTCATTGTTGATCCGGTCGCGGTGTGCCTGAATGATAATTCTGCCGCCATCTTATGCTCCTCTCAACGCGCCGCCGCGACGAACGCCGCCACCCCCGCCGCCCGCGTATTCGCCTTCATAGGCGCTGGATGGGCCGAACATTACGCCGTCCTCGACTTCGGCAACCGTGGCTTCGTGGTAGGTAGGCACGCCATAGCCGGGCGGGTCTACAAGGTCTTCGCCCACGGCACTCTTACCTTCAATGATCTCACCCTGCGCCGGCGGCAGGTAGAACCGC
>DATKUU010000161.1:0-19912 GCA_035530455.1 Phycisphaerae bacterium
GCGGGACGTACGGCGCCACATGGTTCGACCCACGGACCGGCCAGGCGCGCCAACTCCCCGATCCCATCAAGGCCGAAGGCGACCGCGTGCGCCCCCCTTCGCCATCGGATACGCAGGACTGGGTGCTGATCCTCAGACGCCGGTAGGGCGGGAGTCCCCTCGCGCGGTGCTTGAGGTTGGTTCAGTTAATCCGCAATCCGCAATAGAATAGGCCGGCCAAGCACGAGGGTGCGCGTCATCGCCCCCCGGCCTGACCGGCCCTTTGTCAGTCGAACGCCAACCCGCTCGCCTATGGCTCGCGGCCAAACCAAACTACTTCGCCGCCTCAAACCGCTTGCTCGCCCCGTCCCAGTCAATGATCTTCGTCCATGCGTCCACGTAATCGGGGCGCTTGTTCTGGTACTTCAGGTAATAGGCGTGTTCCCACACGTCGCAGACGAGGAGGGGCGTTGAGCCCCAGATCGTGAGGTCCTCGTGCCGCTCGGCCCGCCTCACCGCCCGTCACGGCGACAAGCGGGCGAAGGTGGCGTACGACAAGTGACGAAGTGACAAAAACCTCCCTGTGCAGATAATCTGCACGGGGAGCCGGAATCTCAAGAGCGAACCCGCAAGGTCGCTTTGGTTAACAGAGAACCCCCGCGGCGAGAGCGGCGGGGCTCGTGTATTCCCGCCAATAATCCGGGGTCCCCGATGTGCCGCTCCTCATCGGGCAAGAGTCAGGTGTTTCGTCGGAACCACTCCAGTGCCGCCTCGCCTTCCGAGGGTGTACTGACGAAAACCGTGTAGATGGTTTTTTCCGGGCGCAGTTCCCGGTGCATGGCCTGACATTCCTCAAGCGGCCCGCCCACGTGGACCGCCTTGCCGGCGGCCTGGCATTCCTGGAACACGTCCAGGTACTGAATCTGCGGGCCGTGTCCTTCGCCCGGCAGGAACCCAATCGTGTGCAGGCCGCGGCTTGAGAGGATCGCTTCCTTATGCTTGAGCGCCCCGACGCCATCCCAGTGATAATAGGCATGTCCGACGATCTCGGCCTCCTCTTCCAGGGCCGGCAGGACCCGCCGCCGGAACATCTGCGGCGAGATCATGATGGAGAAGTCGCACTGGAGCACCGCGGCGCCTCGGTAGGAGAAGAAGCCGGCGGCATAGCCCAGTTGCGGCAACCGCGCGGCCGCGGTGGTGGCGCGCCACAAGGCTGGAAAGAGTGCCCGCGCATCGGCCAGGGCACGCTCGACCACTTCCGGCCGGTCCAGGAGGTCCAGGCACAGGTTCTGCGCGCCCCTTGCTGCGGCCAGCAGCCCCAGGTTCGTGTGTAGATCAATCGTGCCGAGGCACATCTTCCCGCCCAGCCGCTCGGCGGCCGCTTGCAGGAGCGACAGCATCCGCTTCCACAAAGGGTGATCCTCATTCAGGCGCAGCGGCAGCGCGCCATCCCACTCGTGGATGAAGGGATGCGACCAGTTGGTGCCCGTCACGTTCTCATGCCAGATGAACTGGCTGTTGCGGCTACAGAAAATCGCCACCTCATCGCAGCCGAAGGAAGGGCTGAAGGTGGGCAGGGCCTCGCCGCCCCACCACATCCCCCGCGCATTTTCCAGCGTCTGGTCCAGGACCGCGTCGAACGGGCGGAAGACCTTGTCATGATAGGATGGCGCCGGCACGGCCGGCGCGCCGGGCCTGGGGCAACTCACCAGGACCACCGGGCGGTCCAGGATCTCGCCGTCGAGATACGCTTCCCAGCGGCGGACGGCGTCGGCGAAGTCGGCCTTGAGTTCCAGATGGCGGCCGGCGGGCGCCGGCGGCATGGGTTTCGTTGGTTCGCCCATTCCAGTATCCTCGCGTTTTCGCGGTTGCTCCAAGGGTGCCCTTGGGCACGCGTCATGCCGAGCAGAGTATATAAGGATGACCGCCCAAGCGGCACACCAAATCTGTTGGCAGGCCGGCCGCTGGTTTCTTACTCAGGCACTCAGGCACTCAGACACTCAGGCACATAGGCACTCGAAAGCAACCCGCTCGCCTGGACGGCCTTCGTGGCGGCGGCGAATTGCGCGAGCATCTTTTCCTCGGATTTTCGTATAATACGGATGAGAGGAAGTCGCTGGGAGGGTCTAATCATGCGCGGCCGGACGATAGGGATTCTGGGGTTTGCAGCCACGGTGCTCTGCATCGCAGGGGCGGTTCGGGCGCAGCAGGCGGAAGAAAAGGGCGACCGCAGCACCGACTCCGAGTCCGCGTACCTGGAGCGTCTCAAAGAGGTCCGCCTCATCGAAATCCGCCATCTCCGGTCCGGCGACGCGAAGGAGTTCGAAGCCGGCCGAACCAGGATCCTCGCCATCGAGGACGACGCGGCGGTCGGCCCGCTGGTCCACGTCCTCTACGGTCCGAACGAGCAGTACCGAGGCCTCTTGATTGAGGCGCTCGGTCGCCACGCGGCCCGCGGCTCCGCGGCTGCAAGGGCGTATCTGCAGGAAATTGCGGTCGGCGACTCCAGCCACAGCCACCGCGGGCGGGCGGTCAAGGCCCTTCAGGCCAACCGGTCGTCGTTGGCCCCGGCGCCGACGGAGAGGCTCTTGGCGCACCTGGCGCTCGACGAGGTGGACGTGCTGCGCGACCGGGCGGCCGAGGCCCTCGCCGCCATGGACGAGAAGCGGGCCGTCTGGCTCCTGGCCGAAAGGCTCGTGACGGTGGAGTACCGGCTCGTCGGCGCCGAAGTGGCGGACTACAGCATGATGCTGGACATTCGCGGCCAGTGGGCGGGCGTGCCGGTCTTCCGCCGGGTGGCGATCCAGGCGGCGGTGCCGGGCGGCGTCGCGACGACCTTCATTGAACTGCCCCAGGTCCAGATCGTGGACTTCGCCACCACCATCGCCATGACCGAGCGCCACATAGGCCCGGACTACCAGCGCGTCGAGGTCCGCCATCCGCAGATCCTCGCGGCCTTGAAGAAGTTGACGGGCAAGGACTTCGGCTACGATGTGAAAGCCTGGCAACGATGGCTCGACACCCAGCCGCAAGACATCCCGCCGTGGGAACCCATCCGCTTCAAGGCTGAGAGCGAGCCGGTGTCCGGGTCGGAGTGATTCCCGGCCGTGCGCTGCGCCCCTAAGCACCGAGCACTTTCACTACCAGCAGCGTCATGTCGTCGCCGCGCGGCGCCAGGCCGGCGAACCGCCGGATGTCCCACCGGATTTCCTGGACCATTCGTTCGGCGCCGTGGTCGGCGTGTCGGCGGATGGAGTCGAGAAGCCTTTCCCGGCCGAAACGTTCGCCCGTGAAGTTGGCGGTGTCGAACGCGCCGTCGGAGAAGGCGACCAGTGTGTCGCCGGGTTCCAGGGCGAGGACCTCGTATTGGTAGTCGGCGTCGGCAGTGACGCCGATCAGCGGCCCGCCGACAGTAAGTTGTCGGATCCGC
Source organism: Phycisphaerae bacterium (assembly GCA_035530455.1). Lineage (GTDB taxonomy): Bacteria > Planctomycetota > Phycisphaerae > FEN-1346 > FEN-1346 > JAPLMM01. The sequence goes on from DATKUU010000161.1 coordinate 3,410, forward strand.
CCGCCGCGCACCAGAACGGGCGGCTCGTGGCCGGCATTCGAGTAGGTCAGGCGACGGGCCTTCAGGTCCAGCACGCCGTAGAAGAGCGTCGCGAACTCGCTGGGTTCCGTCTCGGCCGTCAGGCCCTTGTTGACGCGGTCCATGATGTGGTCGAGTTCGTAAACGTGCTCGGCCTGGGCGCGGAGGGCCGCCCGCAGGCTGGCCATCAGGATGGCGCCGGCGACGCCCTTGCCGGCCACGTCGCCGACCGCGACCCCCAGGTTCCCCTCCGGCAGGGGGATCCAGTCGTGGAGGTCGCCCCCGACCTCCTGGCTCGGGACGGTGACGGCGTAGAAGTCGTAGCCGGGCCAGACGGGCGGGCGGGCGGGCAGCAGCCGACGCTGCACCTGCGACGCCAGCGCAAGTTCCCGCTGCTGCTGCCGTGTCTGCGCCAATTCTTCGACCAGCCGCGCGTTGTGCACGGTGACAGCCGCTTGGTCCGCAATGCTCCGAAACAGACGCACCTCCTCCGGCGAGAAGGTGTGCGGCTGGTCGGTGTAGATGTGGAGCGTGCCGAGCGCCCGGCCGTGCGCGATCAGGCCGACCGCCAGGCTGGATACCAACCCCTCCCGCCGCGCTTCCTCGCGGTAACGGACGTGCGCGCCCGTGCGCATGTCGGGCACGGTGAGGATTTCCCCCGCAAGGGCCCGCTGGTCGTTCGGATTCTCGGCGACGATGACGGGGCCCTTCTTCAGGTACGCCGGCGACAGGCCGTACGCCGCCTTGATCACCAGTTCGTCCCCCGCCTCGTTCAGCAGGCGCAGGCTGCTCGCCTTGACGCCCATCACCTCGGCCATGGTGCGCACGATGTTATTCAAGACGAGGTCCGGCTCGAGGGTCGAGGAGAGGAGGCGCGTCGTCTCCGATAGTAGCGTCAGTTCCTCGATGCCGTCCTTCAGGAGCACCTGCTGGTAGCAGAGGCGTGCCAGGGTGTTGGCGAGCAGTTGGAGGAACGAGATGGCCGACCGCAGGCTCTCGTCGCGCGAGACGGGCAGTTCCTGCGCGGCGCGCCAGAGTTCCTCTTCGTCCACGTGGTGCAGGGTCGCCAGGCTCGCCACATCCTGGCGCGTCATCGGTTTTTCGGGCAGGTCGCCCAGGACGATCGTCCCCAGCAGGCGGTCCTTGACGCGGATGGGAGCGGCGAACTGGACCAGGCCGGCGTGGCAGATGTACTTGACGGGCTCCTCGGCCGTTCGCGCCGCGTCCGCCGCCGCGTAGTTTGAGATCGAGCACGCCCCGTTCTCGTGCGTCGGGCCGCCGATGAGTTCGCAGAAGCGGCTCGAGCGGCTGGGGCGCGTCACCAGACGCCCCTTCTCGTCGCGGATGCTCGTTGCCGTCTCCGTCAACTCCGCAAAGCCGTCCTGCACCGCCTGAAGCGTCTCCAGGGCAATCAGGTCCGCCAGGCGCAGGTCCTCCTTGCGCCGCGGCGGTGCGCCGCCGGCTGGATCGCCCCCGCCCGGGGGGACGTCTCGTTCGAGTTGGGCCTCGGGGTCGGTCATGGTACCTTGTGGGTCTTGCGGGACTCCGGCATCAGGCCGGCGCTGCTCACGAAAGGGCCAGCATCTTTTCGATGGCGTCGCGGGCGCGGTCGGCGACGTCGTCCGGCACGCGCACCTCGACTTGCATGTCTTCCAGCGACCACGCGATCTTCTCCAGGGTGTTCAGTTTCATGTTCGGGCAGTCCGCCAGGCTCGAAATCGCGATGACCGTTTTGCCGGGGCTGCGCCGGCGGATGGTGTGGCACACGCCGAGTTCCGTGCAGATGATGAACGCTTTCGCCTTCGACTCTTCGACGCGCCGGATGATCTGGCTTGTCGAGCCGACGAAATCCGCCAGCGCCACCACGTCGCGCGTGCACTCCGGATGGACCAGCACCTCCGCCTCCGGAAACTCTTTTCTTCGCGCCGCCACGTGCTCCGCCAGAATCCGGTGATGCGTCGGGCAAAACCCCGGCCACAGGATGATATTCTTCCGCCCCGTCTGCTGCGCCACCCAGTCGCCCAGGCTCTGGTCCGGCACGAAGAGGATCGGTTGCTCCTTCGGGATGGATTCGGCGACCCGCACGGCGTTGGCGCTTGTGCAGCAGACGTCGCTCATCGCCTTCACCGCCGCCGCCGAGTTCACGTAGCACACCACCGCCGCGTCCGGGCGCCGACGCTTCGCCGCCGCCAGTTCCCTCGGCGTAATCATGTCGGCCATCGGGCAGCCGGCGTTCTCGTCCGGCACGAGGACCGTCCGCTCCGGGTTCAGAATCTTCGCCGTCTCCGCCATGAACCGCACGCCGCAAAGGACGATCACCTCGGCCTCGACGCTGCGGGCCTCCCGCGCCATCGCCAGGCTGTCGCCCACGATGTCCGCAACGTCCTGGACCTCGGGTATCTGATAGTTGTGGGCAAGGATGACCGCCCGCCGCTCTCGCTTCAGCCGCCCGATGCGGTCGGTTAGTTCACGTTTTGCCGGTGCTTCGAGCGACGTCACGGGCGCCTCTCCGTCCTGGGGAGCCCCGCGGCCCCCGGAAGCCGCCCATTATAGGCCCTCGGGCAGGGGAGGTCCACCCGCAAAGGGCCTGCCTGTACGCCGGTGCGGTCTTGTCGTCCGGCCTCCCGGTCGGTAGAATCTTGCGGCTCCAGCGCGAAGGAAACGACGCCCCGTGACGCTCAAACTCGCCGAGACCGACACCCCGACCGCCTGCCACGGCGAAGTCGAAGACGAAGCCGGGCCGCCCGCTCAGCCCCCTTGTCCGGCCCCCATCTCCCCCGTTCAGGAGATGGTTGACAACCTGCCCTATGCGATCATGGTTCTTCTGGGGTCGGCCGTGCTTGCCCTCGGGGCCGAAGGGCTCTGGCGGTGGCTCGGCCCGGGCCTCTATGCCGCCTACGGTCTGGCCGGGGCCGTCTGGGTCATGCTCTTCATCTGCCCGTGGTGCCACTTCTACGCGACGCGCCTGTGCCCGTGCGGCTACGGGCGGATCGCCCCGCTCCTTCGCGCCCCGCAGGGGCCCGACGGCTTCGCCCGCCAGTTCCGCAGGCACATCCCCGTCATCGTTCCCCTCTGGTTCATTCCTGTGGCGGCAGGCGCTTGGTTTCTGGTGAGCGAGTTTTCCTGGACGCTCGCGGCGCTCCTCGCCCTCTTCATCGTCAACTCGTTTCTCGTCCTTCCGTTCCTGGCGCGCCGCTACGGCTGCGCCCGCTGTCCCCAGCGCGACGGCTGCCCGTGGATGGCCAAGTGCCGGTCTTAGCCGCGGGGCGTGTCCGAGGGCCGCCAACCTTGACATACGCCCTCGCCGGGGCTATAGTTGGCCCGCCAGTGGCAGTTTGTGTGCGCGCGTAGCTCAATTGGATAGAGCACCGGCCTACGGAGCCGGGGGTTGGGGGTTCGACTCCCTCCGCGCGTACCATGGAAAGTGAATGGCACGGCAGCGGCGTGCCGATAAAGGCCTGGGTTCCCCGGTAGCTCAATGGTAGAGCGAGCGGCTGTTAACCGCTAGGTTGCAGGTTCGAGTCCTGCCCGGGGAGCCATTCGACTCGCCCTCGTGTTGCTCGGGCTCGCTCATGGCCTTCGGCCAACGCGAGGGCGAGTCGAATGGCCCTGAGCGGAGGCGCGAAGCGCCGGAGTCGAAGGGCCATTTCACCGAGAGTCCAATGCCTGCTTGGTTCTACATCCTGCGATTGCGTTCAAGGCTGCTCTATCCGGGTGCCACCACCGACCTGGAGCGCCGCTGGCGCGAACACCTCGAAGGAAGGGCCTGCCGCACAACCGAGCGCGACCCGCCCGTTGAGCTGGCTTACTCGGAATCCTTCCCCACGTTTGTCCAAGCGCGGCGTCGCGAGACTCAGGTCAAGCGCTGGTCGCGCGCGAAGAAGGAAGCCTTGGTCGTTGGCGATGTTCAGCGACTGAAGCGATTGGCGAAGTGCCGCATGCACTAGGCGTGCCGCGCGCTGTTGACCTTGGACCCGCCTTCGCCGAGGCTACGGCGGGTAAACTTTAGACTTTGGACCGCCTTTGGCTGGATATGGATTATTGTTGTTTGTCCGTGCCCGCCGAGGTAGGCTGTCGGTATCCCGAGCCGGGAGCGGGGGCCGTCATGAGCCGACAGGCGAATCTCGCGGACTCCTTCCTTTCGGCCGCAGAAACCCGGCCCGAAACCGAACAAGAGACGAAGGAATTAAGTATGCTGTCCCCGGAACTCCGCCCAGACGCCAGGACTGACTTAGGAGGATGCACATGGGTGGTCAGCTTGTCGCCGGGATAGCTTGTTGTTTGCCACTCTTGCTTGCGTGGTGGCTTTGGTGCGCGTTTGTGTTTCGGCGTTCAGATGCATGGGCAATACTGAGGGGGTTAACTCTTGTCAAGCGTGCGACCATCATAATCGTAGTTGTGGTCGTAGTCATACAAGTCAGTTCCTACTGGTGGAGCGCAACGTATACATCTCTCGGCGAAGCCCTTTTGGTCGGCGCGGTGATTTTCCCCTTGGGAATCGGCCTGGAGTACATCATTGGGGTATCGGGCTTGCAGGTTGCTTTGCATAGAGCTCTGCGGAGCAAAAGAACAGGTCGTGCGGATGTGGCCCGGTCCGCCAAGGCGCAAGTGCAGGCATGGCGCTGGCTGCACATCTTTCTCTGCAAGCTGGAGCGAGAGTCCTACGAAAGTTTCGTTGACAGGATCTCACCAGAAGGCCATCCGGATGATGGCTGACGAGAACTATTAATGTACTACCTGTGCAAAAAATAGAAGATGGGCTGCGGGTTCGTGGGACGGGTGTACTGGTCCACCGATTTTGGGTTAGCGCTGCGTTAGGGTTGCGGAGGCATTCCCGGAGCGTGTGGAAGGCGGACTAGAGGGCCGGACCGGCACGATCCGGGCCTCGGATCAGGTCAAAGTAGTCACGGCGGGGGCCATAAGGCGGCGATTGAGCGCACTGTGTGCGGCCGGTGGGCGTTGTACCACGTCGCATAAAGGTCGAGTTCCCGCCTGCATTTGCCCTCCCGTGTAACGGGCTAGAATCTCCCCAACGTTTGAAACTCGTTCGGAGCGGGGAGCCATTCGACTCGCCCTCGTGTTGCTCGGGCTCGCTCATGGCCTTCGGCCAACGCGAGGGCGAGTCGAATGGCTCGGCGCTCGGTTGGCCGGTCGTCGGCTGCGGAACGTCCCGCCGGGAAAGTATCGCTCATCCGGCGTCGCGCCCCGGACTGCTTATTCGCCTGTGTTCCGAAAAACCGTCTCAGGCCAGCCGCACGGCAACCGTGTGCGTCTTCCCGTCTATCGGTAGCGGCGCCCGGACGGGATGCGGCTTTCCATCCACCGTGACCGACGTAACCGGCGCGTTGGCCTTTCGGCGGGGATTGCGGATCGTCACGTGGTAGGTTGTGCCGCGATAGGTGCGTGTCGCGGAGGCGGCCTTCCACGCGCCCGGCATACATGGTTTGATGATGATGCCATCATACGTCCGCCTGAGGCCGAGGATAAATTCGGTCATCGCCAGGAAGAGCCACGCCGCGGACCCTGTGGCCCATACGTGCTCGCCCGCTCCCTGCCCGACGAGGGCGTCCGGCCCCAGGCATCCGTTGAAGTACGAGTTCGGCTGGTTGACGACGGGCCGCCCGGGGTTGGTCATCTCGATGGCGCGCAAGAGTCGCAGCGCCTCGTCCGCCATGCCGCGCTCAAGAAGCGCCATGAGCATAAATGCATTGCCATGCGTATAAACGGAGCCGTTCTCGCAGATGCCCGGCCGCATGTAACTCATCCGCCCGACGTTCGCGACGGGCTTCAGGTACGTCGGCCGGTTGAGCATCAGGCCCCAGCCGGTGTCGAGCCGTCGGCGGACGTTGGCCCATGCGGCGTTCCATCGCCTGTCGTCCGCCACGCGTCCGAGTTGGGCCCAACTCTGCGTGTTGAGGAAGATCTTGCCCGCCGGGTTCTTTCGCGACCCGATCGGCCGGCCGTCGTCGTCCAGGGCGCACAGGTACCACCCTCCGTCCCAGGCGTGGCGGTTGAGTGCCCGCCGCATGTCCGCCCCCCATCGCCGCAGGGTCCGGGCGTCGGCCGTGCGCCCGATCCTCAGGGCCAGTTCCTCCATCAGCCGCGCCCCGCGCGAGAACGCCATCGAGAGCCAGACGCTCTCGCCCCTGCCCTTGCGTCCGACGCCGGTCAGCGAATCGTTCCAGTCGCCGAAAAATATCAGGCACAGGCCGTGCGCGCCGCGGTCGGCCCGAAGCCGCTTCATCGCCTTCATGAGGTGCTCGTACACCGTGCCCGAGCCCTTGTCGTAATACCGGACCCGCCGGTCAAGGATGGCGAAGTCGCCCGTCTCCTTGACGTACTCCGTCACGGCCGAGATCAGCCACTGGGCCGAGTCGGCGTACCGCATCGGGTCTATCGGATGCCAGCCGCGAAGCGCAAAGCCGTCACGGTACTGGTGGGCGCAGGCCTTCAGGAGGATCGCCCGCGACCGCTCCGGGTCCTGCGTCAGGACCCCTTGCGCCTGCTGGACGATGTCGCGGTATCCCTTGTACCCCCAGCGGCAATGGACCGCGCCGTGATGGATCTGCTGTTTCATCCAGACGTTGTAGAGCGGCTCCATCGAGGGCGCCGGCACATGAATCTGGATGTTCTTCATCATCCGGGCGCGCTCGCGGGCGACCGCGTCGAAGCGCGGATCGGCGTCAAGGTTGCCGCCGAGGTACTTGCGGCGGAAGCGGCCGATGGTGCGAGGCTCGTCGCACGCGCCGACCAGGAACCGCGTGTCGGCCCGGCGGCCGGGCGCGACCGTGAAGCGCACCTGAAGCGACCCCGTGGGCGTTCGCCGCGTGGCCGGATGGCGCGGAATCAGCGGGTGCGAGAGCGCCTCCGGACAGGCCAGGTTGCCGCGCGGTCCCAGAAAGGCGTCGCGGCCGGTGCACCACGAGACGGCCCGGCGGTCGGACGTCACGAACGCGTTGTGGTAGGGGAAGTTTATCGTCTGATGCCGCTCGCCGTCCTGGCGGACGAAGACGGCGTTGACATTTTTCTCGAAGCCTGCGCGCCGGTACAGGAACCCGCCGAAGAGGTCCACGCCGTCGCATTCCATCGCCATCTCTGTGACGAGGCTGATGCGCCGCGGCCGGCGCGTGAGGTATTCGACCCTGAGGTCCCATATCTCCAGCGGGTCCTTTCCGAGAGGTATGTAGATGCGCCACGTGACCCGCAGTCCGTCCGTCACGTTCTCGACGATCTGGTAATTCAGTCCCGATCCGCAGCGGTAACTGCGGTAGGGCCTGAAGACGGGCGCGAAGCCGGCCGAGAAGAACCGGCCCGTCCGGTCATCGCGGACATAGACGACCCGCTCGCCGGCGACGACGTTGTTGACCCACCCTTCCTCGGTCATGTGCCGGCCGCCGACCTCGGGCGCGCCGCACATCGTCTGGTCAATCTGGGCGAAGTAAGCGTCGTTATAGAGAAGGTTCTCGAACCGGCGCGGCGGCTCGGCCGTGCGGCACCAGAGTTCCTTGCCATCCTTAGCATATGTGTAGATATCGCTGGATTTCATCTTCATGGTGGCTGCCTTTCGTCTCCTGCCGAATCCCCTATGCCGCCCGCCGCTCGTCGGCATTCCCGCCTCCCGACGCTTCCGGATGTTTTCTAGTGTATCGCCTTCCGCCGGCGCACTGCAATTATAGATTGCGCCTGTTCCGCGGCAACGATTTCCTGTCCCTCCGGTGGCGCGGATGGTATCCTGGCGCCCGTCAAGGGGGGTCAGGCGAGGACGCACGATGGGGGATTGCTTGGCGCGCCTGCGGAAGGAGCGGCTGCGCGTCGCGGGCCTGATGAGCGGAACGAGCGCCGACGGCGTGGACGCCGCCATCGTGGACATCGCGCCCGGCCGGGCGCGCGTCGTGGCATTTGCAACGATTCCCTATCGGCCGGCCCTTCGGCGGCAGGTTCTCGACCTTGCCCCCCCCGCCCGCGCTCTCAGTTCGGAGACGTTGCGTTCGGCCTTCGATCCCAACCTACCGGCTTGCGCTCGTTGCCCATACGCCCCTACTTCAACCCCCGGCCGCCGGAGCCCGACTTGTCCGGCATATCCCAGAGGGCGAAGACGGAAGGGCAAAGGTGGCTCTCGCGCTCTCTCGTTAACACCGCCCGTTAGTTAACACCGCTAACGTGCCAAGGCCCCTGAACGGGGGGATTTCGAACTTACCGGCCGAGGCCCTGCCCCGATCCCGGAATGGCGGCTTTGGGTCAATCCCCCGGTTGGGTGGCGGGCTGGGTGGTTGTGGGCCTGTTCTGTTGCCACCACTCGTTGAAGGCTTTGCTGCTGCCTAGGACCGGCGCGTTGGTCATCCCGGCAAGAGCCTCAGCTGCATACCGACCGACAGGCGGCGGCTCGTACCAGGCCCACGCCTTTGCCGGCGAGACCGGTCCCGACGGTTCGTCGTACTCCAGCAGCGCGTGGACGCCCAGCAGACGCGGCAAGGCAGTGGCGGTGTCGTCCATGAGGCGGGCGATTCGCTCCACATCCTCGCGCTGCTTCAGCGAGGCCAATGCCTCGACGGCCAGACCGCGGATACCTGGATCGTCGCTCAGCAGCAGCTCCCTCAGTTCAGGCGCATCGGTGAGCGATGGCCACGCTGCGTTGCCTTGGGTGCCCCCTCCAAGTAAGCGATCCCATGATCGGGCCTGCTGAAGTTTCAGAAGCTCATCCCGCGTGGGATGCCTCAATTTGTCTTCTGGGGCCCGGGCAGCCGCATTGCCCGCCAGCGTGCGCGTTAACGCAGCAATGCCCTTCAACCGAGCCAGTACACTTGTGTTCACCGGCGCGGTCTCCGGCTGCGCGGGCTGGATAGCAGCCTGTGTGGCGGGGGCCGCCTCTCCGCGCGGGGCGAACGCGTGAACCCTCGGACCTTCTGCGGGCGTCTGGGGTTTGGCCATGTCGACCAGGAGTGTGGCTTCTCCGGACACCAGAGAGATAGTGTGAATCTGGGTCTGCGGGCCCCGAACAGGAAACTTCTCGATCCGGGCAGTGAGAAGGTACTGGCCTGATTCCTTCACAGCGAAGTACTGCCGCACATCAAAGAAATGGACGCAAAACCAGCCGGGATTCAGTGCGATTCCTGGTCCGCTGATCTTCACGGTGGCACTGTTGATTCTGGGCACGAATTGGCCCTCGGAATCCTTCATCTCCAGCGTGAGCGAAGGCGTGGGCAGGACGCCCTCTTTGTCTGTCTTCATCAGGTACCCGATACTCACGGGCTTCGGCGAGACATTCGTGACTGCCAGCAAGATCGCGTTGCCTCTGGGATCGATCCCGCACTGCAATCCCTCCACGGCCTGACCCCATTGACGTACCGGGAGCTTGAGATGCGCCTGAGGGCGAGTGGCAGCCAACTGATTCTCCAAGGTGTGGTCCATCGCCTTGATGCCGACTCGGCCGTCCTTCTCGGTAAGCCCCACAAACCAGATGACCCTCTCGCCCTTCTGAACAGTCCGCTCCTGGCGGCCCCGAGCCCTATGACACCAATACCTCAATCGAAGAGTCTCGCCGGTCCTCATACCGGCATCCAAAGCCATCACCACCCGAAAACTCTGCATGGCCTCGACGATGCCGTCATCTCTGCCCGTAGCGACGCGGGGATCGTCTTGCGCTTCGCACAGGACCACGAACATCAGGTTCCCGGCCTTGAGTGCTTGCGTGACGGATAAGTCGCTGCCGGGCAGTTCCGCCGGTTGCTTGGCAGGGGCACTCGCTGTGCCATTACCAGTACAAGCCACTGCGACCCCAAGAAAAAGCCCCAATCCAACTGCCATGTATCTGCGCATGATATCTCTCCCATGTTCGATCTGAGAATTAGACGCCAAGGCCCCGCCTTGGTTCCAGCAAATTGCGACCCACTCGTCAAGACCCCGAACGCGGACATTTCGAACTCTCCGGCGGTGGCTAGTGAAGGGAAGGACCCGGCTTCGCCAAGGCTCCGCCGGGCCAGGCGCCGCATGTGACGGCGTCACCGGCGAACTCCTCCGCCGCGCGGGCATCGAGGTCGTTCGCGTGCCGTGATGCGGCCGCGCAAGTTGAGCGACATCCGCGCTCGGGGTCGGGCACGTCCCCGCCCGCCTTTCCCGCGGCAACGATTTCCTGTCCCTCCGGCGGCGCGGATGGTATCCTGGTGCCCGTCAAGGGGGGGCAGGCGAGGACGCACGATGGGGGATTGCTTGGCGCGGTTGCGGAAGACGCGGCTGCGCGTCGCGGGGCTGATGAGCGGAACGAGCGCCGACGGCGTGGATGCCGCCATCGTGGACATCGCGCCCGGCCGCGTACGCGTCGTGGCGTTCGCGACGATTCCTTATCGGCCGGCCCTTCGGCGGCAGGTTCTCGACCTTGCCCATGCCGAGACCGCGCGTGTGGACGACCTTTGCCGCCTGAACTTCGCGCTGGGCGAAGTGTTCGCCGATGCGCTCATGCGCCTGGCGAAGCGAAACCGCATCGCGCTGGGCTCGATTGACCTTGTGGGCTCGCACGGCCAGACGGTCCGCCATTTGCCGCGCGGCCGACGCCGCTCGACGCTCCAACTCGGCGAGCCGTCGGTCATCGCCGAGCGGACGGGCATTCCGACCGTCGCCGACTTCCGCCCGCGCGACCTGGCGGCCGGCGGCCAGGGCGCGCCGCTCGTTCCGTTCGCCGATTACTTTCTTTTCCGCGACCGCCGCAAGGCTCGCGCGGTCCAGAACATCGGCGGCATCGCGAACGTGACGTTCCTCGCCCCCGGCGCGGCGCCGGAGAAAATCATTGCCTTCGACACCGGGCCGGGCAACATGGTCATGGACCGCGCGGCCGAGCGTGCGACGCGCGGCCGTCGGCGGTTCGACTCGGGCGGCCGACTCGCCCGGCGGGGCAGGGTGGATGCGGCGCTCCTCGCGGAGTTGATGCGCCACCCGTACCTTCGCCGCCGCCCGCCGAAGTCCACCGGCCGCGAGACGTTCGGCCGCGAGTTCGCCGACGCCCTCTACGACCGCGCGCGGCGGGGCCTTGCGCCCGCGGACATTGTGGCGACGGCGACGGCCTGGACGGCCGAGACAATCGCCGACGCCTACCGCCGGTTCCTGCCGCGCGCGCCCGACGAAGTGATAATCTCCGGCGGCGGGGCGCGGAACCCCGCGCTCGTGCATCTCTTGGCCGAGGCCGTCGCCCCGGCGCGCGTGCGCCTGTCGGACGAACTGGGCGTGGATGCCGACGCCAAGGAAGCCGTCGCCTTCGCCATTCTCGCCTGGGCCACGGTCCGCGGCCGGGCGAACAACGTCCCCTCCGCGACGGGGGCGAAGCGGGAAGTGGTGCTCGGCAAAATCATTCCGGGGGTGTTTCAACGCAGAGATCGCTGAGAACGCAGAGAACGGCCTTACGAGATCAAGAAAAAAAAGAGGCGGATGGTAAGTTGTTATGAAAGAAAATCCGTCTCTGCGCTCTCCGCGTTCTCTGCGTTGAGATGGCGTTGTAGATAATAGGAAGGCCGCCTCCAAACAAGGATTGGGTACGATGCTAGACCGCTCGAAACTCGCGACCGAAAAGCGCAGCCGCCGCAGCCGAAACCTCGACCGCCTCTCGACGCTCGGCATCGTGGACCTCCTCGCGCGGGAGGACCGGCTTGTCGCCCCGGCGGTCGCGAAGGAGCGCCGCCGCATCGCCGCCGCCGTGGACCTCCTCGTCGAAGCGTTCCGCGCCGGCGGGAGGCTCTTCTACGTCGGCGCGGGAACGAGCGGACGCCTGGGCGTGCTCGATGCGGCGGAGTGCCCGCCGACGTTCGGCACGCCGCCGCGAATGGTCCATGGTATCATCGCGGGCGGCCGGCGGGCCCTCGTGCGCGCCGTCGAAGGGGCCGAGGACTGCGCCGCCGACGGCGCCCGAGCGATAGAAAAGAAGCGCGTGTCGAAGCGCGACGTCGTGGTGGGCATCGCGGCGTGCGGCGTGACGCCGTTTGTCCGCGCCGCTGTTCGCCGCGCCCGACGCCGCGGCGCCCGCACCGTCTTCGTCACCTGCGCGCCGGAGGCGAAGGGTCTTCTGGAGGCCGACGTCATCATCAACCCCCGTGTCGGGCCGGAGGCGGTCACCGGCTCGACGCGCCTGAAGGCGGGCACGGCCACGAAGTTGGTCCTCAACACGCTTACCACCGCCGCGATGGTCCGCCTGGGCAAGGTGTACGGCAACCTGATGGTGGACCTTCGGGCGACCAGCGCGAAGTTGCGGGACCGAAGCCTGCGGATCGTCTGCGCGATGACCGATCTAGCGCGGGCGCCGGCGCGGAGGCTGCTCGCGCGAGCGGGCGGCGAGACGAAGACCGCCGTCGTCATGCACAAGCGCCGCTGTGGCGCCGCCGAAGCCCGCCGCAGGTTGGACGCCGCCGGCGGGATGCTCCGCCGCGCGCTCGAGGCGAAAGGCGCGAAATGAGCGGCGTACTCTCGGCCCTCGACTGGACGGTCATCGCCGCGTACCTGGTTTTCTCCCTTGCCGTCGGCGTTCTGTTCACGCGGCGGGCTGGCCGAAGCATGGCCGAGTACTTCATTTCCGGCCGCAACCTTCCCTGGTGGATCGCCGGCACGAGCATGGTGGCGACGAGTTTCGCTTCCGACACGCCGCTGGTCGTGACCGGCTGGGTGCGCAGCGGCGGGATCGCCGAGAACTGGCTCTGGTGGTCGTTTGCTGCCGGCGGCATGTTGAGCGTGTTCCTGTTGGCGCGTCTGTGGCGGCGTGCCGAGGTCCTGACGGACGTCGAGTTGACGGAGCTGCGCTATTCGGGCCGGTCGGCGGCGGTGCTGCGCGCCTTTCGCGGCGTGTACCTGGCCGGTCCTATCAACTGTATTACCCTCGCCTGGGTGATGGTTGCCATGGTCAAGTTGATGCAGGTGCTCTTCGGCGTGCATCCCGTGGTCGCCGTGGCCGTCTGTGCCGGCGTCGCAACGCTGTACGCGGTTCTCTCCGGCTACTGGGGCGTGGTGGTGACGGACCTGGTGCAGTTTGTGGTCGCGATGGTCGGCGCCATCGTGCTGGCGGCGGTGGTGGTCGGTCGGCTCGGCGGATTGGGCGCGCTGGCGTCGAAAGCGCCGCAGGCCTCCGTGCTGGGGGAACGGCTGCTGGCGTTTTTCCCCCGGACGGGAGACGCCGCAGCCGAAGCGGTGCCGTTCTGGCACGGTCCGTTCTTCGCGTTTGTCGTCTTAATCACGATGCAGTGGTGGGCGAACAAGAACGCGGACGGCGGCGGCGTGATCGTCCAGCGGATGCTCTCGGCCCGCGACGAGCGCCACGCCCTGCTCGCCACCCTCTGGTTCAACATCGCCCACTACGCCCTTCGTCCCTGGCCGTGGATTCTGGTCGCCCTTGGGTCGGTTGTGGTCTTTCCCGACCTGGCGGACGGCGAGATGGCCTATCCCGCGATGATCAAGGAATTTCTGCCCTCGGGGGTGCTGGGTCTTGTCGTGGCCTCTTTTCTGGCCGCTTTCATGTCCACGGTGGACACGCACCTGAACCTTTCCTCCGCGTACCTTGTGAACGACGTCTACCGGCGATTCGCCGTCCGGAGCGCGTCGGAGAGGCATTATGTGCTGGTTTCGCGGCTGGCGTCGGTGGCGTTCATGGGGATTGCGGCCGGCATCGCCTTGGCGTTCGATTCGATTTCGGAGCTGTTCAAGTTTCTCCTGGCGTTCTCGAGCGGCGTCGGCCTGGTGTATATCCTGCGGTGGTTCTGGTGGCGCATCAATGCGTGGTCGGAGATCGCGGCGATGCTAGCCTCCTCCGTCATCGCGGGCGTTCTGTACGTCCTCAAATCCGGTGTCGCCCTTTCCTGGCCGTGGCCCATCCGTCTGGCGCCCCTCGCGTGGCCTTACCCCGTCATCCTGCTGGTCACGGTCGCCGGTTCCACCGTCGTCTGGCTGGCGGTCACGTTCATGACGAAACCGGTGAGCGAGGAACGCCTCGTGGCGTTCTACCGGAAGGTCCGGCCGTACGGTTTCTGGGGTCCGATTGCCGCCCAGTCCGGCGTCGCGCCCGCGCGCGGCCTGGGGCGGATGCTTTTCGCCTGGGTTGCCGGGACCGTCATGGTCCTGGCCGCAATGCTCGGCGTGGGGAAACTGCTGCTCGGCGAGCCGTGGAGCGGCGGGGCGTATCTGGCGGCGGCGGCGGTCGGCGCGGTCGTCGTCGCGCACGAAATCCGTTCCGCCCGGCGTCTTTCCGGCCCGCGAGGATCAGGTTGAGGCTATCGCCTTTTCGATGGCCTCGGCAGCCGAAGCCAGATCGTCCCGAATGGGCAACAGGACGGTTTCCGCGTGAGCGCGTTGTCTATCGAGGTCACCGATGAGGCTCTGGTAGCCGGCTTCGCCGTCCGACAAGGCAGGTTGGAGCCGCTTGCAGATGCGCTGGTAGGCCTCGGCCGCCCCGGCGAGCAATTTGCCTGCATCCGACTGGAGCTCCTCTGCCTGCTCGCGCAGCCAGCGTGCGGCAGTTTCTGCGCCCGACGTCAGGGCGTTGGCAGTGGACGTGGCACACCGCCAGCCGGAGCCGGAACTCTCCCGGCACGGCTCGCAGAACGACTCGACCTGCTTCATGTGGCGTATCCACAAGTCCATCCCGTCGAGGCCGAAGTGGAGCCGCACTTGGCGGAAGGGCGCGTCTTGGCCGCGAATGCGGGCGGCAGCCAGACGCAGCGCTTCGGCTTGGGCCGCCGGTGGGTCCATCGCCCCTCTTGCGGGTCGGACCGCGTAGACGTCGGAGACATACTCCATCGGCGTGTCCCAGTGGCCTTGCAGAGAGTGTCCGGTTAGCGTCGCGCCGCAGATATCGTCATCGCCGACGCTGGTGATAACGCCCCAGTGGCACCAGGGAATGAACCCGTGACGCCCGCCCGTCACCTGCCAGCCACCCGCGGTGATCAGCACGATCCCATCCTCAAGTTCCTGCCGCAGGATCGGGCCGATCTGAGCCTTCGTCCGCTCGGTGATTTCGGCGACCTGTTCGTCCGTCAGCCCGGGACGCATGCCCACGTCGGGCAATTCCAGCCGGCGGAACTCCAGCCCCAGTGCGCGCCCGACGAAATCCATGCACACATCGCGTCCGGACATGTGCCACCACGCCGTGCAATCCTCGCCCTCGTCCAGGACCAGACAGAATGCATTCGTGGACAGCACCAGAACCGTCTCGTAGTCCGCCGGTCGGCCCAGCAGCCCCGCCGCGGCCTGGACAGACAGGGAGAACGTATCGGTCTTCATGCAGTGCCCGCGGAAGACCTCGTCCAGACGTCCGTACGATTTCGGAGCGGCCGCCTCTTCAAGTCCGGCGACGTGCTCCTTCAGATCTTTCCAGCTCTTGAAACCATAGTCCATCGCCAAGGCGAACTGCACCTCATGCAGCGCCACGTCCGCCGTCAGGATCTTGTGGTCATCGGCCTCGCGAAAACGTCGAAGCAGGCGCAAGACGCCACAGGCCCCGGGGTCCTTGCGATGCTGGGCCTTCAGCAGATCCTTGGCCTGTTCCCGAAGGAACCGCAGGCTGGGTCTCGAGGGAAGTGAACGGGTCATGATAACCTTCCTTTCCTTTGCGCCCGCGGCCTGCACGATCGGGCAGAAAAGAAGGTTCGTTGGTTATGCTCTGTGAAGGTGGATTCGATCCTTCCCGCAGGCCGGGGGCGTCCTTCGCACGCCGCTTGATATTGTTGCCAAGCAGCGAGCCCGCGTCAAGCGAAATGGATAAGGTTTGAGAATCCGGGAGAACTCCGCTCGGCCGGCGGCGCGCGTGAGGCGGCCTCTATGCCTTCGCCCGCCGGCGATAGTCGCTGACGGCCTGGGCGAGGCCGTCCAGGATGTCCCGAAGGCGCGAGGGGCGGTTCCCCAGGAGCCAGATGCGCTCCAGTTCCCGCGCCACCTCCTCCGTTTCCTCGGCCAGGCGCGCCACGTCCGCGCCGGCCGGCGACTTTTCCGCCCGCAATTCTTTCAGGACCCGAGCGCGCCGGCAGGCCAGCGCGTCCATCCGCGCCGCAAGCGCGTATTCCTCCAGCGTTGCGGCGAGGAACGGGTCGGTCCCGGCGCGCCGGGACGCTGCCGTCGGCCAGCGAAGCGCATCGAGCCGTTCGGCATGGCGCACAATCGCCTCGGGCGCGACGGCGTCCAGCGCCCGGCCGCCCGCGCTATCCGGCGCAAGATACGCTTCGAGCGGCCCGAGGAATGTCGTATAGAGCGGCGTCGAGTTCGCGTAGCCCAGATCGAGCGCCTCGTGCGCCCCGCCAAGAATCCGGATGGCGTCGGCCAGGGCGGGGGATTTCTCGCCAAGCGCCAGTCGGCAGAAACGCTCCGTGAATCCTTCGTCGCGCACGCCGCCGTGATGCCACGCGTGGGCCGCCCCATAGGCGAGGTTGTGGAGGCTGACGGCCAGCGGGTTGCGGTGGCCGCCGTCGCCCCAGTCGGTGTTGAGGAGCCCTTCGACGCGCGAGGCGCGCTCCTCCTCGGCGAAGCGGG
>DATKUU010000162.1:0-24278 GCA_035530455.1 Phycisphaerae bacterium
GCGGAGGGGGAAAAGAAAAGCCGCACGGGAGGGCCGCAGCCTCATCAACCCCGCCATAAAATGGTCGCCGCGGCGACTGGCGCGGGGCAAAGGCCCATGAATGGGCCTGAAGAGCCACGGCCACGATCTGCGGCCACACCCCTGGCGGACAGGGGCGTTTTCGCTAGACAGCCTCCCGCGGACGTTCCTATGATGTCCTGTGGACTTCCACTATCACGTGGGGAAGGCGTTTGCGACCCATTCTCCTGATGGAGTTGCCGATCTGGAGCGGTCCTCTGCTTGGCGGAGCCCTCGGGGTCTCCGTAGCGGTCTTGCTCTGGCTTCTGGCACGGTGGCGGCAACAGGGGGCCTTGTTGCTTCGGTTCCTTGCGGCCGTGGCGTGCGGCTGGACGGCCGTCTGCCTGGCCTACCTAGTGCAGGAAGGCCGACCGGCCTTCTCCCATTACCTTGCCGCGAGCACGGTCGTCACGTTGGCCCTCGCGGCCGTCGGCGTCGTGCTCTACGTGGCGGCCTTCATTGCGTTCGAGCCGGGCGACCGCCAATGGCGATGGTCGAGCAGCCTCCTGGCGGGCGTGACGTTGATGGGGGCGGCGTTTGTGCGTGCGGCGACGCAGCCGTCCGTCGCCGTGGCGGTGCAAGCGCCGCTGGCGGTTCTCGTCATCTCCACGGTCTGGCGGTTCCGCGCTGAGCCGCTGGTGTACCTGGCGATCCTGGGCGCGGCGGCGACGGTGCTGATCGCCGTGGAGCATCACCTGGCCCCTCGGCTGGAGGGGACGGCGGCGGTCTGGACGGCCTCGACCGCCTCGGCCGCGAGCCTGCTCATGGTGCTGGCGGCGGCGCTGCTGGGCCTGAAGAAGCGGCAGGAGTTCAACGTCAAGTGGTACCGCCAGGGCCTGCTCATCGTGCCGCTGGTCATCTCGACCCTGGCCGCGACGGTCGCCGGCTTTGCCGCCGTCTGGTCGGGGCCGACCTGGCACACGGTCTGGGCGCTGGGGACGTGGTGGGCGGTGCTGCTCGTTTCCTCCGTGGGCCTGGCGCAGGCGGACCTTTTCGGTTTTTCCTCGGTGTGCGCGGCCCTGGCGGCCGTGGCCGCCTTTGCCGTCCTCGGCGGCACGGACCTTCCGGGCTACTGGGGCCGGTATCCTTCGGTCTTGCTGGTTCTGGCTTTCGGTGCGGCGGTGCTGGCGTGGGCGCTGGCGCTGGGGCGGGATCGGCCGGCCCTGGCCCGCTTCGCCCGGGCGCTCTATTTTGCCGCCTTGGCCGTCGCCGCCGCCGGTGTTCTGCTCGAACCGCTCGAAACGAAAGCCAAGTACGTCGGCACGGGCCTGTTGATTGCCAGCGCCGTCCTGGCGTTGGCGCACGCGCACCGCGCCCCGGCGTGGGTCAACTATCTGGTGGCGGGGTTCGCGACGGCCGGCATGGCGGCGATAGGCAGCCTGAGCCCCGACTTCCCGGAGGCGGTGCGCCACCAGCGATTCATTCAGATTGCCGCCGCCGCCGCCGTCGGCTGGCTCGCGGTCGCCCTCGGCCTGCGCGACATCATTCGCCGCACCGCCTCCGACCGCACCGCACGACGCCAGACGGAACCGTTTGCCGTCTTCGGCATGGTGACGACGCTCGTCCTCGCGGGGTACCTGGCGGTCCAGGAGGTCCGGGCCTACGCCGAGTTCTTCCTCGAGGGGGCCAGTCCCACGGCCGGACTGCTCGGACCGTGGTGGGGACTGGTCGGCTGGCTGGCGGTGCTCCTGGCCTTTCTGGTGTCGATGTGGCTTTTCCGCCACACCGCGCGGACGTTCCTGTTCTATTGCGTGGGCATCCTGGCAACGGCGTACGTCGGCCTGGGAACGCACACGCACGACCTCTATGCCTACCTCATCTATGCGATCGCGGGCTACGGCGCCGCCCACCTGGTGGTGTACCTCTACGAGGCGAAGTCCATGGCGATGCTGTCGCGTCTGTCGCCCCTGTACCGCGACGAGCGCCGGGCCTCGACCACCATTTTTACGCTCGCGGTCATTTCGTGTTTTCTGGCGGCCATCCTGACGGCGTTCCGGCTGCATCTCGCCGCGTCGCTCATCATGCTCGGGGTCATGTCGGCGGTGTTCCTGGCCTGGACGTTCGTCTGGCTCCGGGGCGAGATGCTCTATCCGGCCGTCGTCATGGTGACGCTCGGCGCGCTCGCGGTCTGGCACAACAACGTCCACCCGACCGCGTGGACGCCGTATCGCGTGAACGTCAACGCCGCCGTCCTGGCATTCAGCGCGCTCGGGTGGTTCGGCGTAAGCAACCGGCTGCGCGCGATCCGCGGCGAGATCTTCCAGTTGGCCGGGCCCGCGCGCGCCTGCTCGCTGATCCTGGCGCTCGTGGGCACCGGCTTCGCCGCCGCCCTGGCCGTCTCGCCCGCGTTCCCGAACGGGGCCTGGCGCGCGGACCGGACGAGCGGCGATTGGGCCCTCGGCCTTTCGACGCTCGCGGCGCTGCTGGTGTACTTCACGTGGGCGCGGCTGAGGCTGGGCCGCCGATTCTTCGACATCATGGGGGCCCTCGCCCTGCTCCTCATCGGCCTGTACGTCGGCATCTACTGGGGCATAAGATTGTAGCATTGTAGCAATAGCCCTTTCAGAGGAAACCAAGAAACGGCCTCCGTTACCCCTTGTGCAACAAGAGGTTAGGGAAATGGGGTCTGACCCCATTTCCCGCGCCGCTATTGAAATGCCGACGCCGCACCCCTATCCTTCAAGCGCCGGCCCCGGAGAAAGCCCGATGGACCGCGAGGCGCTCGTCCAGAAGATTCGCACGTTCCCCAAGGCGCCCGGCGTGTATCTAATGAAGGACGACCGGGGGCGGGTCCTCTACGTCGGTAAAGCCGCCGACCTTCGCAGCCGGGTCCTCCAGTATTTCCGGCCCTCGGCGGACCTCGGACCTAGAAAAGAGCAGATGGTCGCCGAAGTGTCCGACATCGAGGTGCTGCCCGCCGAGAGTGAGATTGACGCGCTCTTGCAGGAAGCACGACTCATCAAGGACATCCATCCTCGCTACAACGCCCGCCTGACGGACGACAAGACGTTTCCCTACCTGGAGATTACGGTCCGCGAGGATTTTCCGGGCGTGTATTTCACGCGCACGCCGCAGCCGAAAGGAACCCGCCTCTACGGCCCGTTCACAATCGCCGCGCATCTTCGGGCAGCCATCGGGGAACTGCAGCGCATCTTCCGGTTCCGCACCTGCGGGATGGAGATTCGCGCGGACGACCCGCGCCTGCGCTACCACCGGCCGTGCATCCTCTATTCCATCAAGCGGTGCACGGCCCCGTGCGCCGGCCATATCGACCGGGACGCGTACCGACGGGGTATCCAGCACCTGAGGCGATTCCTCGAGGGTAAGCGGACCCGGGTGGTGCGGGACCTGGCGCGCGAGATGAAGGACCTGGCCGGGCGTCGGCGGTTCGAGGAGGCGGCGCTGGTGCGCGACCAACTGCGCGCCATCGAGGCCCTGGCCGAGCGGGGCCGGCTCCGCGAGCACCTCCAGCCGGAGGTCTTCGCGCCGACGTTCGACCCGTCGGAAGGGATGGCGGAACTGGCGCGCGTGCTCGGTGCGCCCCGGCGGCTCCGGAGCATCGAGGGCGTGGACATCGCCAACCTCGGGCCGACCGAGGCGGTCGGGGCGATCGTCCCGTTCCTAGACGGCCGGCCGTTCAAGGCCGGATACCGCCGGTTCCGCATCCGGACCGTCACGGGTCAGGACGATGTAGCCATGATCGGCGAGGTGGTGGAGCGGCGGTTCCGGCGCCTGGTGGAGGAACTCTCCGTCCTGCCGGACATCGTGCTTGTGGACGGCGGGCTGGGCCAATTGCATGCCGCGGCCAAGGCCGTCCGGCGCGCCGGCGCGGCCATGCCGCTCCTCGTGGCGCTGGCGAAGCGCGAGGAGGAGGTGTTCGTCCTGGGTCGCGCGGAAAAGGAGCCGCTGCATCTGGCGCGGACCAGCCCGGCGCTCAAGATTCTCCAGGCGGTGCGCGACGAGGCCCACCGGTTCGCACAGCACTACCATCATCTGCTGCGGCGCCAGACCGTGTTCGGCAAGAAGCAGGCGAGAGACCTGGGGTTGAAACGCAGAGGACGCAGAGAACGCAGAGCCAAGTAAAGAATTGAACGACATCCTCCAGGAGCAGTCTCTCTGCGATCTCCGCGATCTCTGCGTTAAAATCCCGTGGCAGAACTAGCCTTCGGGTGGAGCGGCGACGCGGGCTCGCGTCAAGACCCACCACACTAGGCCCATCAGGGAGGCGCCCAGGACGTTGGCCACGATGTCAAGCGATTCAAACTGGCGGGTGGAGGCGAGGAACACCTGGCCGTACTCCACCAGGATTCCGAGGGCGGCGGCACCCGCCACCGCCAGCAGGATCCGCGTCCGGAGCCAGCGGGTGGCCGGCTGCGGGCCGAGCGCGTAGCAGACGAGCAGGCTGATGACGCCGAACGTGCCGAAGTGGAGGATCTTGTCGCTCACCTGCGGGGCGGCGGCGCCAAGCATGTCCTGCTCGGCAACGCCGATGAGACCGACGAGGCCGACGGCGCCCACGACAAACGGCCAATGGGCGGGGGCGAGTTGGCGGCTGCGTTCGGGCCGCCAGGCCAGGCCGTGGGCGCTCCACGCGACGGCCAGGCCGAGGACCCCTGCCAGCGCCAACAGGTTCGGCGCCAAGAGCGCCGAAGAGTCGAACGCCAGGTACACGAGGTTGGCGCCGAGCGCGCCCAGGCCGACGAGCGGGGCCAGGCGCGTCCAGGGGCTCCGGGCCCTGCGCCACACACGAGCCATCTGGATCGCAAACGCCGTGGCACAAGCGAGAACGAGCGCCAGCCCGACCACGCCGCCCTCAGCCAGAATCACGAGGTAGCCGCTCGTATCGCCATCGGCGACAACGGATCCGCCCGGCGCCGCTGCGGCGAAGATGGCGGAGGGCGAAAGGGTTCCGGCCCCCGTGCCGAACAGCGCGCGCTGAGGCACGGAGGCCAAGAGGGCGCGCAAGGGTGCGTCGGCGCTGGTGGCGTCCGGCCCGCCGGCGCGCGTGGCCGCACCCAGCGCCATCGCCGCGACCACCGACGCCACCAGCGCCGCGAGGAGCCAGGGCCCTCGCCGCGGCGCCGCCCGCGGCGAGGCGCCCCGCCGGCCCACCAGGGCAAACCCCATCGCAATCAGCACACAGACGAGGGCCAGCGGGAACGGGATGTGGCAGCGTCCGAGGGCGGCGGCGGCCAGCAGGACGGCAACCCAGGCGACGGCGGCCCAGACGACACTCGGGTGGATGAGCCAGCCCATAGGATGCGGGCGGCGGGAGGCCTGTCGCCACAGCAGGGAGGCCAGGGGGCGGAGCACCATGGCGGTCCCAAGGGCGATGGCGGCCAGGAGGGCGGGCACGAGGGCGTCCGCGCCGGGATTGAGGACAAGCAAGGCAGTCGGCCAGGCGCCAGGCGACAAGGCGCCAGCGCCGAAACCGGCGCCGATGAGGACCCAGAACCCCAGAATGGCCAAGCCGGCCAAGGCCGCCGACATGGCCCGACGCAACGGTTTCCGCTCCACCAGGGCCGACCCCACCAACCAGTACAGTCCGACCGCGCTCACCACGAGGAGCAGGACGCCGACCGTCGCCGTCGGGTCCAGGCTATAGCGCGCGACGGGCAGGCGCGGGGCCGGTTGCCATCCGCGGTCGTAGCCGGCGTTGACGAGCCCTTGGCGGACGACCCCGAGGGAAGCGGGATCCTGGCCGACGGGTCCCCAGCGCGGAAGGGGGACCGCCTGCGCAAAGAGCAAGGCCAAGACGCCCCAGAGAAACGGATTCGCGAGCGAGCGAACATACATCAGAGGAGGACCCACCAGCGACGAAACCACCCAGAGCGCGAGCAGAAGGCAAATCAGGAAGAGGAGGTCGAAATCGCCGTAGCGGTGGAGCCGGCCGAAAACGGTCGGCGCAAGAACCAGGGCCGTCAGCAGGGCCACGCGTCCGGCAGCGCCGAGAAAGCGTCCGAGGGGAGATCGAGCGGTCCGGATGGGCAACGTGGGCGATTGCATCCGACTCTGCCCATAAGGCTCTAGGGCCGCTAAAAAAAGTCCGGAAAAGGGGACAGGCACCTTTTCCCAACGGCCGGAAAAGGAGCCAGTCCCCTTTTCCGGCCCGCCGCGCCAAGTGGCGTTGTAGTGCTAGGCGTGCCGCCGGCCGCCTTCGTCCGATGCCGCGTCGTCGGTCCGTGCGGCGGTGGGCCCGGGCGTGACTGCAGACGCCGTTCCCGCGTAGTCGTAGTAGGCCTGGTAGGCCTCGCGGAAGTAACCGCCCTTGGTAGCCCGTACGCCGTTCATCAGGCCCCCGAGGAGACGTGCCTTCAGCCCGAGGGTGGTGCGCGCGGCGCGCTGCGCCAGGCCGCGTGTGTTCTCGCCTGCGCGGAAGACCAGGACGACGCCGGCAACGACCTCGGCAAGGAGATGGCTGTCGGCCACGACGAGAACGGGGGCGCCGTCCACGATGACGAGGTCGTAGTTGTTCTGCTGTTCCTGGATGAAGCGGCGCATGGCTTCGGAGCCGAGAAGATCGGCGGGGCTGGGAGGCGTCGCGCCGCCGACAAGGATGTCGAGATTCTCAACGGAGGTGGCCTGGATGGCCTCGGCGGCGGTGTTGATGCCGACCAGGACGTTCGAGAGACCGATGGCGTCGGGGATGTCGAAGAGTCGCGCCAGGGCGGGCCGTCGGAAGTTGGCCTCGACCAGGAGCACCCTCGAGCCGCCTCGTGCCGTGGCAATGGCGAGGTTGGCGGCGGTGGTGGATTTTCCATCGCCCGGGGTCGGGCTCGTCACGAGCAGGCTCTTGATGGGCTGGTCGGAGGCGAACTGGAGGTTGGTGCGGAACTGGCGGAAGGCTTCGGCGAGGAGGGACTCGGGCTCGCGGTAACTGACGAGCGCCAGGTTCGTATCCAAGGGAAGCCGCTCGTCCTCCGCCAGGTCCGGGATGCTTCCCAGCAAGGGGATCCCCACCTGGCGGACGACGTCGGCCGGCATGCGGAGGCGGGTATCTATGAACTCCAGGGCGAAACTCAAGCCCACGCCGACGGAGAGGCTGAAGACGATGACGCCGGAGATGTAGAGGAGAAGTCTGGGCTCGGTCGGCTCGAAAGGGATGTTGGGCTGCTGGATGACGCGGATATTGGGCTGAGTCAGGGCCGAGTTGATCCGCATCTGTGCCAAGCCGTCGGTCACGGTGTTGTAGAGTTCCTGGACTTGTCGGAAGTCTTCATCTTTCTGGCGGTAGGCGGCGGCGTTCCGGGCGAGTTGGATGGCCTTAGCGCGGGCGCTGGCAACCTCGTCCAGGAGGGTGGCCTCGGCCTCGCGCGCGCGGTCATAGGCAGCCTTGAGAACGGCGTGCTGCTGCTGGACCAGTTCTGCGAGGACCGCGCCCTGCTGGGCCTGGTATTCGTTCTGAAGGCCCTCGAGGGTGGCCTGGGTCCGTCGGACGGATTCGTGGCGTTCGCCGAAGTGGTTCTTCAGGCCCTCGTATTCCTGCAGGATGCGGGCGATCTGTTGGCTCAGTCCGAGGACGCGGGGATCGCTACGGAGGCTATCCATCACCTCGGGAAACGCGAGCAGAACGGGTCTGAGGTCGCGGTTTTCCTCGGCCTCCTTCTGGAGTTCCTGAAACTGGAGCCAGGCGGCCCGGGCGGCGGCCAACTGAAACTGGACGTCGGCCAGTTGGCGTGTCACGGTGTTCAGGCGGGTGAGTTCCTCGCTGTAGCGTTCATCGAGGACGACGGCGTCGGAGCTGCTCCGCAACTCGTTCAACTCCCTGGTGAGGCTGGCCAGTCTCGCCCCGAGGTCTCCTTGCTCTTTCTTCAGCCCACCCTGGCGGTCGTTATCTATCCGCTCGCGCTGGGCCTTGACCACCGCCTCATACTTGTCGGTCACTGCGCAGACGATATTTTTGATCTGCTCGCGCTGCGTGCCGGTCAGGCTGACCACGATGTTCTGGGTGCCCGGGATGTACTCGACGACGAGGTCCTCTCCGAGGGCGACGATGGCCTCAGGCCCGCGGAACATGGTCTGGGGCTGGGTGTCGGCGAGTTCTTCCAGCGCGCCGCCGAGGACGCGGTCGCTCCGGATGGCCATCACCTGGGCCATCACATACTGCTCGTAGAGTTGGAACGGAACGTTCTCGCGATAAACTTGGGTGAAGTCGCCTAGCCGGCCGGCGGCACCCTGTCCGGGTTCGACCTCGATGTAGGCGGTTGCCGTGTAGAACGGCGCCAGGAAGTACCAGGCGACGATCCCGCCGGTTCCACCCAGGCCGATGACGATCAGGCACGCCAGAATCAGCCAGAGGCGTTTGCGGATAATGCGCCAGATATCGGCGGCCCCGATCGCCCCGAGGGCGGAAAGACCTGTGCCGGACTGCTCTTGCGGCGCTTGAGTCATCACTTGGCTCCTTGCCCCGGCGAGCGTCTTCGCGAGCGCCCCTCCTGCCGGGTCCGCCGGGCTCTTTTGCGCCGGCGCTAGGACGGCCGCTGCTTCCGCAGCGCGTCGATCCGTTTTTCGGCGTCGAGGCGTTCCTCGCGCATCAGACCGAGTTCGATCGCCTTCTGGTACTGTTCGAGCGCCTCCTCGGGGCGGTCCACCTTCTCGTGGACCCGGCCCAGATGGTAATGGGCCTCGGGACTCTCCCCGCGACTAAGGCTCTCCAGCAAGTAAGCGGTCGCCCGTTCGTCCTCTCCCTGCAGAAACGCGACCCATCCGGCGGTATCCAGCACCTGGGGGCTATTCGGCATCAGGCGCAAGCACCGCCGCACGAGGTCCTGGGCCCGCGCGAGGTCTTTGCCCTCGGTGGCCAGGATGTAGGCCAAGTTGTTGGCGTTGGCGGCGTCCAGGGGGTCCAGATTCCACAGCATCGTCGCCCACGCAATGGCCTCGTTCGCCTGTCCTGTATAATACAGGGCGAGGGCGTAGATGCGAACCGGAAAAAGGAAACCGCGGAGACGGTCCACGTCTTCGGGCGCCCCCGTATTCTCTGCCTTGAACCGTTTGGCGACCGGCTCCAGGATGCGCTTGACGCTCTCATAGTCCCCCCCCTCGATATCCATCGCGGCCAGGGAGGTGCGCAGATTGACGCTGCCGGGCAACTTGCCGAGGCCCTCGAGCAGGACGCCGCGGGCTTCCGCGATGCGCTGGTCGCGCTGAGGCCCTTCAGCGCCGGCCGCGAGCCGACTCAGCATGGACGCCAGTCGCACGTACCCTATCTCCCAGTCGGGATGCTTCAGCAGGCCGTTCTGAAGGGCCTCGACCGCCTTGGCTGGTTCGTTCGTCCCCTCGTAAACGGTCGCCAGCGCCAACCTCGGCCACGCCTCGTTGGGCAAAACAACATTCATCACGTGCTGGACTCGCTCGAGGGCTTCCGACTTGCGGTTCAGAGCGACCAGGCAGCTGGCCTCGCCGATGAGGGCCTCCGGGAGTTCGGGTTGAATCGCCCGGGCCTCCTCGTAGCGTTTCAGGGCGTCGCTGAACCGGCGCTGCGCCACCAGCGCGTCGCCCAGGAGCGTCAAGAGGGCCGGGGTGCGGTATTGCTGGACGAGTTCCTCGAGAATGGCGGAGGCGCGTCGCGGCTCGTTCGTGGTCATGTACAACTGGGCAAGGGCACGATGCGCGGGCACGCTGGCCGGGCGGAAGTCAATCAACCGCCGAAGGTCCATCGCCGCTTCCGCAAACTGCCCGCGCCGCATGTTGATCGCGGACCGCAGGAGCAGCGCCTTCTCGAAGGACGGGTCCGACTGGTCCACGGCGCCCAGGAGGTCGAAGGATTTCTCCGGCTCGGACGACCGGTACAACTGGGCAAGCCAGAACTTCGCCTCGCCGTAGTTCGGCGTCGCGGCGAGCGCCTTGTCCATCCACTCCTTGGCCTTTGCGAAATCCTTCCGGCGGGCAGCAATGCGTCCGGCCACGACCATCGCCTGGGCATCCTCGGGGGCGCCCTTCAAGACCTGTTGGATGGTGGCCTCGGCTTCGTTGAGTTTCATCTGCAACATATAAACGTCCGCCAGCCGTTTTCTCGCCAGGTCGCCGTCCTTCGGCCGCAAGGCCGCCTTCTGGTACACCGCCGCCGCCTCGTCCAGGCGCCCGCGCGCCACATAGGCATCGCCGAGGAGGACCAGGGGCTGAGCCTCGTCCTTCAGCAGCCCAGCCGCCTTCTCGTAGTCCGGGCGGGCTTGGTCCAGCCCGGCGGTCGTGGCGGTGAACGTTCCTCGCAGCAGGTAGGCGCCGGCGTCGTCCGGATGCGCCGCCACATACTGCGCGACCAGTTCGCGTCCCTGGTCGGGGCGGTTCGTCTGCACGTAGAACCCCGCAAACTGCTGGACAAGCCAGCCGTTGTCCGGCGCGACCTTGTAGACCTCGCTGAAGATTCGCTCGGCTTCCTTCGGGTCGCCTCGGCGAAGGTACAGCGAAGCGAGGTTGGCGCGGTTCGCCAGGTCGTTCGGGACGATCTCGGCGATGGCCTGTCGGGCCTTGATGGCGGCATCCCACGCGTTATTGCGGGCATGGGACTCGGCCTGGAGTGCCAAGGCGGGAACGTAGCGCGGGGCGAACTTGAGGGCCTCGCCCGCTTCGATGAGTGCGGCGGCATTATTGCCCTGGCTCTGGTAAATCCGCCCCAGAAGGACCCGCGCCGCCACCAGGTCCGGCCGGACGTCCAGCGCCTTCTGCAACTCGGCGGCCGACTCTTCCCACTGCCGCTGGGACGCCAGCACCTGTCCCAGCAGATAGTAGGCGGAGGAAAGCGTCTGATTTTTCTCGATGATCGCTTTCAGTTCGTCGGTGGCTTCGTCGAGGCGGTTCTGGCCCAGGGCTACCAGGGCATCGGCGAACAGCAGTTCCGTCGCCTCCGGGTCCACCTTTTCCATCCGCCGGACCAGGTCGGCTGCTTTCTCGTACGCGCTTTCGCTCAGTTCCTGCATGAACAGCAACTGCCAGACCTGACGCCAGGCGTCGGACCCCGCCTCGGCCTCGTCGAGCACCTTCTGGAGGACCTCGCGGGCCTGCTCGGCGCGGTCGGTCATCAGGTAGACGCGGCCGAGCAGGATGCGGTCGCGAACGGGCGAAGCGCCCGCCGCGATGCGCTGCTTCAGTTCCTGCTCCAATTGATCGGGAGGTCCGACGGCCAGGCTGACGAGGCTGTCCGGCAGATTGACGCGGACCTCCTCGACCGTCCGGGCCAGTTTCTCGCTCTGGTCCGTCGCCTGATACAGGGCGATCAGTTCCTGGTACGCCCGCTCATTGGCCTTGTCGAGTTGGAGGATGCGTCGAAGGTCGGCCTCGGCTTCGGCGTTGCGGTTCATGCCGCGATACAGCCGGGCCGTCAGAAACAGCGGCGCGGGGTTGCTCGGGGCCTGCTCCACAGCGGCTTTCGCTTCCTTCAGCGCCACATCGGGCTTGCCCTGGGCCAGGTAGGCCTCGGCCATGAGCAGGCGCATGTCCACGTCGCCCGGGGTTGCCTGGAGAACCTGGTCGGCGTTCCAGATGGCGAGGTCGTATTCGCGCAGCCGCAACTGCACATCGGCCAGGGAGCGGCGAGCCCCCACATAGGCCGGGTACGCCGCCACCAGCGCCTCCAGTTCCTTTCTGGCGGCGCCGAGTTCGCCGGCGACCAGATACGCCCGGCCCAAGAGCAGGAGCGTCTGGGGCGTCGGCTTCTTGCTGCGAGCCTGCTCCAGATAGTCAATCGCCTGGCGCGTCCGCCGGTCCAGCAGCGCCTGCTTGCCACGCAGATAATCCACCTCGGCGCTTTCGGGCATGGCTTCGGCAAGTTCGGTGAGCAACGCACCCGCCTTTTCAACCTCCCGCTGTTCGAGGAGAATGTCGGCCTGTTCGACCTTCAGCGCCGCCGAGGCGGGAAGGGCTTCCAGGCCCTTTCCGAGGGCTTCGAGCGCAGCCGCTGCATTCCCCTCCACCCGGTACAGGTTGCTCAGCCGCAAGTACGCCCCTTCGGTTTTCGGGTCGGCCTGGATGGCCTTTTGGAAGAACTCCTTGGCGCCGTCGGCGTCGTTTCCGTTGGCGGCCACCTCGCCCAGCGCCAGCAGGAGGATGGGGGCGTCGGGGACCTTCAGGAGCCCCTCCCGCAACACGCCGTCCGCCTCGTCCAGCTGCGCCATCGTAATCAACAGGCCCGCCTTCATGGTGTAGGCTTGCGGCAGGAGGGGGTTGTTGGCGATAGCCAAGTCCATCACTTCCATGATCTTGTCGGGCTGATCGAGTTCCTTGTAGATGACCGTCAGCAACCCGTACAGGTCCATCAGGTCGGGGGCCTTTTCAATGCCCGCGACGAGCCGTTCGGCAGCCGCCTCGTAGAACGGCACGCGATTGCTGAAGATCGGCTGGTTCTGCGCCAGGCCCCATTCCGCCATTGCCGCCCACAAGTACCCTTTTCCGAACGACGGGTCCATCTCCAGGAGGCGTGCGGCGGCCTTCTTCGCGTCCTGCCACTCGCGAAACTTGACGTTCAACTCCGTCAGGTCGCGCTGGGCCTCGAAATACTCTGGATTCAGGATGACCGCGCTCTCAAAAGCCTGGCGGGCCGGCCCCCAGGCGGGCGGCACCTGCTCGATCGCAATCTGGCCCAGCATATACCGCGTCTCGGGGTCCTTCCCTCCGCCATACTTGATCGCGTTGCGGATGGTGATCCAAGCCTGCGGCCATTCGCCGCGGTCCATGAATTCGCGGGCACGCTGCTTGTAGAACTCCGGGGTCTGCCCTCCGAACACCCCGCCGAAATAGAGGATCGCAAGGACCATCGGCACGCCGATGAAGACGGCGATAAACGCCGCCACTCGCTTGTTCAGGCGCCTCGCCATAGTTGCCTAGCCTCCACTTCCTTCCCGCTTCGGATAATACTCCCTCTCCAGAAGCGGAACAACCTCATTCAGAAGCCCGACCGCCAGCCGATACGCCTCGCTGTCCTTCGCCATCGGGTCCCCCCCCTCGCCCGCTACCAGCCACACCGCCACCTGCGTCTGCGACAGGTAACTGCCCTGATGGGTGAAACTTCCGCTCGTTCCCAACACACGCGCCCACTCCCGGCTGGCCGTGTACGCCCCCCCGACGTTGAAATACTGGAGCATCAGCGCCGGCGGGCTGCGCACTTCCGGTTTCGGCTCGAACAGGAGCACGTTGATGGAAATCTCCTTGCCCGGCCGGCCCGGAAAATCCTCAATCGCAATCTGGCGCTCCTCGCTCTGCGTCTTGACGAAGCCCGCCTGCGTCATGCACACCCACGGCACATGTGGGATGTTCGACCACGCGTTGGCGTTGTAGGTGATGAAGACCATTCCCTCGCGCCCGTCGAGCGACCGCAGACCCATGTTCAGATACTCGTCCGCTCCCAACACCGCTTCCTGATTCTTGTCGAGCGCCTGGTGCTCGCCGCTCCACCCTGCCAGCCGACGGGGAAAATGCTCCGCCAGCGACCGGCGCAGGGGCAGCGGCTTCGGGGGCGGCGGCTCCCACAGATGGAAAAACAGGCCCGCCACCGCCAGCATCCCCAGGCATGTCCCATACTGCGCCCGGGCCGGCAGGCCCCGAAGCACCCATGCGTACGCCACCGCCGCTCCGGCCGCCACCACAAACGCCGCCACCTCCAGCATCTCGCCTGAGACGGCCCTCGGCACGGTCTGCATGGCGACGTAGATGACCGGCAACCCCGCCGCGCCCCAGGCCCAGGGGACACATCGGCGTTTCAGCGCCCCGGCCAACAGCACCGCAGCGCCCGCCGCCGACGCTGCCACCGCCACGTACCCGAACGAGCGTTCGCGGCCGGCCCGGGCGACGGCTTCCGCCTCGTCGGCGCCGGGGGGCAATTCGACCGCGCGCGCCAACCCGATTCCCGCCAGCACCGCCTCCGCCAGAAGCAGCACGCTCGCCGCCACCGGCCAGAATCGCTCGCTTTTTACCGCTGTCTCATTCATCGTTTTCGGCGCTTCATCCGGGGATTCAAGCCACAGGGGCCCGCCTGCCCTGTTCCGGGGCCCCCTCGTGCTCCTCCGGCACGAACAACTGGTTCAACAACCACAGTTCCGCCCACAGCAGCACGAACGCCAGGATAAGCATCAGGTATCCGAACGACTGATGCAGGAACGTTGTCGGCTCGAGAATCGTCTGGCGGAAGGACTCCACGCTCGCCGGACTGCTGAAAACAAGCGTCGCCCACGTTCCTTCGCCCGCCTCCATCGCCTGGCGCGCGAAAAACAAGTGCTCGCTCGCGATCGCCATCAGCGTCACGCGAATGAAGTTGCAGAAGACCGCGATCGGCACCGACGAGACCATGATAAGCACGCGTTCCCAGAACGGTCGGCGGTAGATGAAAGCCATCATCACGCCCAGCGCCACGAACGCAAACAAGAGGTGCAGCCCGCTGCACGCCCCCGCCACCTGGAGCGGGCCGCTCTCGAGTATCAGCACATTGTCCTGCCGGATCACCTCCAACCCGACCGCGCGGAGCATCACCTCCGTCGCCGCCGCCGACAGCGTCTGGAGCGGCAGCGCCACGTTCTCGTAGTACTTCTGCTCCCACGGGATCATCAGCGCGAGGTACGCCGCCGACACCCACACCGTCCGGAACACCTCCCACCCGAGCAGCCAGAGCAGCACACCCGCCACGACCGGCACGAACGTGACGTACGTCGGGTACCCATAGCGGAGGGTGAGGGCGGCGACGCGGATGGCCAGGCCTGCCCCAATCAGCAGAAAACCCCAGGCACACCGCTCGAACTTCCGCGGGGGGCGCTCCTGCAGGCGGTAGTGCGCAATCAGCACCGCAATGACGGGAATCAGATAGCCGTGGCCCCACGCGCCGCTCTGGACGCGCCACTGCGCTTCCCACAGCGTGAGCGGCTTCCAGTAGGCCCAGACGACCAGGGCCGCCACTGCCAGAATCTCCAGGACGCGGCGCGGCGAGAGAACACGGTTCCAGTCCCAGGCGAGACCGGGGCGCTGCGCCTCCCCTGCGAGCGCCAAGCCGCCGTTGGTTGACTGTGCCTCAGCCAAGCAGATTCCTTCCCGCCTGCCGGCATACCTGTGCCCGATCCGCCTGCTTTCGGCCCTCGCACCAGCCGATCCGATGGGCGTATCAGAAGATCGGCGTAATGACGTCGCTCCAGGGGTAGAAGTCGGCGAAGTTCATGTCGTACACGGCCCCCGCCCCGTACGTCGCGCGGAAGGCGTTTCGGAGGACGGCGTTGTGGATCGCCCCCCAGTCGGTCCCGACACGGATCAAGTCTTCCGGCTGGACGTAGAAGTCCGGCACCTCGCCGCGCGCAACTTTCGAGAGGTCCACATAAATAATTTCCTCTTCGCCTTCGGTGACGCGGCGTACGACTTCCGTCCGCCAGGGCACGGCGATGGCCGTCAGGCCCCCCGCCGCCGCCACCGCCTGGAGCAGCGTGATTTTGCGGCCGGTCAGGCTGTACACCCCCGGACGGAGCACATAGCCCGTCATGTAGAAGTCGCCGACCGGAGGCGATGGAATCGTAATGATGTCGCCGTCGCGCAAGACGAGGTTCTGCGTCGGGTCGCCCGCCTGGAGAGCCTGAACGTCGAAGCGGACGATGCGCTTCAGTTGGCCCGAACCCTGGACCACGCCAAGACGGCGCAGTTTCGCCTCCAGCCGCAGCCGCGACTGATCCACCGGCCCGCCGGCCTCGCCGGCCGTCGAGGCGGGCGCGGGCGCCCCTGCCGCCACCGCCTCCGGCGCGGGCGCCGCTTCGGCAACCGCCCCTTCCCCGCCCTCGGGCGCTTCGGTCTTCACCTCCACCCACTGGCCGTCCGACCAGACCCAATGGTTCAGGTCCTTCCGGTCGGCCGCCAACGCCTCCTCCGCACGAGCCTCGACCGCCGGCACAGCGGCGGGGGCTGTCGCCTCGGCGGCCGCCGGTGCGGCGGCGCCGGCCTCGGCTTCCTCCACTCGCTTGACCTCGGGCATCTCGCCCTCGGCCATGCGCTCGAGCGCCTCCCGCGCCTCGTCGGCATCGGTTTGCGGCACAGGCGCCGCGGACGCCTCGGGCGCGGCCGGCTCCTCGACGGCGGCCGGCGGCGGCGATTCCGGCGCAGCCGGCGGCGATTCCTCAGGCACGGCGGGAGATTCAGCCGGAGGCGGCTCCTCAGCCGCGGCCGGCCCCGGTACGCCTTCCGCCGGCGGCGCGGCCCCTTCTTCGGCCGGGGGCGCCGCGGCCGGTTCCTCGACGGCGGCCGGCGCTTCCTCCTCGGGGGCAACGGCCGGCCCTTCGAGCCTCAGCAGGTCCGCCTCTTCCGGCGTATAGTCCCGGATGATGAACCCATAGTCCTCGACCATCTGCAGCACGCCGCCCGCCTGGGCCAGCAGTTCCAGCAGCGTCATGTCCTGACCCATCAGGGGATAGCGTCCCGGCCGGGGCACGCCGTTCAGGATCGAGACTTCCAGGTTCCGGTACTCCATGACAAACACCGTCACCTGGGGGTCAATCAGGTAGTCCGGCTCCAGCAGGTCGGCGAGTTTCTCTTCCAGTCCCTGTGCCGTCAGCCCGGCGCACTGGACCGACCCCAGATAGGGAAGCGTCACGCGTCCGCTCTGGCTGATCCGCTGGCGCGTCACGTACACCGCCCCGGGCGCCAGCAGTTCGAAGATCGTCACGTCCGCCAGGTCGCCGGCGCCCAGGATGTAGTCCTGTTCAGGGCGAGCGAGATCTGCAGGCGTGGGGCCGGGAAATTCCTCCGCCGGCTCGACCTCGCGCTGGACCCAATAGTTCTCGGACTTGACGATGGGGTTCCGCACCCGCAGCGGATTGTTGACGACCGTCGGCCACCAGTTGTACCGGCCGATCTCGTTCTGCGCACAACCGGCACTGAGCAACACCCCTGCGGCAAGAACCAAGGCGGTGCCAGCCAGCCGATCAGTCCAGCCGCTGCGACGCGTCCCTGGACAGTACTCCGGTTGTCGTCGGTTCACCTGGCGGCTCCTTCGCATAGGCGACGGCTGTACATCTCCCCAGGGCGCTGAAACGAAAAAACTTGCGTGTATTATCCTCCGGCGCCCGCCCCGCTGCAACCCCCATTTTACAGGCCCGTCAGGGGTTGTCAAGGTTTCCATTACCCCCACCCCCGGCGGACGTTTGCGCAGTCTCCACCGCGGGTCTTGATACAGCAAAAGGCTGGACCTCTCCCCTCCGGCCGTCCTCGATGGCTTCCTGCATCGAATCGGCACTCCGCGCGACCGGCCTTGATTCAATCCCCGCCTGGCCGCACCACGCCCGAGCGCGCCGCCGACTCACGTGCACAACATCACACTCCCGCCGAGACCGAAATCCACCACGTTATAATCCGCGCGGTACTCATTCCCCGGGCCGGCGAATCGGCCGTACCATCCCTTCGTCCCGAGGAACGAACCCGGGCCCACGCCATAGAGTTCCCCGTCCGCGTGGTGGAGCGGACCGAGGACGTTGCGGAGGCTCGTCGTGAGGGTGACGGCGACATGATTTCGCCCCGGCACGAGCAGCCCGCCCACCGGGACGGTGTACGGGGGTTTCCAGACGGTTCCCGCCTCCTGGCCGTTCACCGCCACCGAGGCCGTAATCGCCGCAAACGCCGGCAGCCGAAGCACCGCGCGCGGGCTCGGCTTCTTGACGAGGATTTCGCGTTCCAGGGTCATCCGGCCGGCGAAGAAGGGGTATCCGACCCGCCCCAGGTCCGTCCCAGCCGCAGACGCCGGTTCTTCCACCATTTTCGCCCGGCCTCGGAACCACCGGCTGCCGCGGGCCGACCGCCTCGTGCCACCCGTGAAGCGGACCCCGAAGTCCCCGACCAGGTACACCGCCTCCAGTTCCACCTGCGGGTAGGCGGTGTGCTTTTCCCATCCGGACCCCTGTCCCACGAGGGCGCTACGGGTCTGCGGATGGATGGCCCACGAGCGCCTCAGTTCGATAACGTTCGTCCCCCGTCGGATGAACGGCGTGACGTCCACACGCCGAAACGCACTATCCCACCAGGGGCCGGCGTCGTTCAAAGGCGCCCGCATCCCTCCGAACCACATCTCGTGGCGCTCCGGCTGTTCCAGAACCAACTCGAACCGCCGGCCCTTGAGGTCGCGGATGGCGCACTGGAACTCGAACCGCAGCATGATGGGCTCGTCCACGCCTCGGCGCACCAGGTCGTGCTCGATGTCCATCAGGTACGTGGGCTCGGAGTACTCGCCCTCGTCGGTCCGCCAGGCGGCCTTGTCGAGCACCAGGACGTTCGGGTCGCGGCGCCAGAGCCGCCACGCCCCGCCGAGCGCCCGCCCGCGCCGGGAGGGGGCCGGTTCGGCCGGGGCTTTCGGTTTCTTCTTCCCGCCCGGAACGACCAGCAGAAGGCTTTGCCTCGGCTCAAACGTATGGAGGACGGTCGTGCGGCGCCCCTGCCGCCGCCCCTTCGCCTGCCACCACGCCCCCGTCTCGGGGTCCAGCCGGATCGGCGTCCCCCCCACCGGCAGCCGCACACGCGCCTTGACGGTGCGCTTGGGGTCCACGTTCACGAAGAAAAAGACGTGGTCCTTTCCTACCCGGCGCCACTGGGCGAGGATGGAAGCGGCGTCTTTGCCGCCGGCCGCCAGTACCTCGAGTTTCGGGTCCAGCGCGCGGCGCAGGGCGGCCCGGCCGCGCCCCTTGCCCGGCTCTGCGCGCAGGCACCGCTTCGCCAGCCGGACGACCTCGTCCGACGCGTCGCCGTCCACGAACTGGGGCACGCGTCCGGCGAAGAGGATGCGCCCGCCGCAGCGCTTGAAGCGCGCCAAGAGCTGCACCGTGCTCCGCCTCAGGTTCGTCGCGTCGGGGACGATCACGAGCCGATACCGCCCCCGCCCGACGCGCAATTCGCCCTTGGCGACGCTCGCGTGCCGCTCCAGAATCAGTTCGTCGCCGAAGTGAAAGTCGGCGTGCGTGGCCAGGACCGTGTTCACGAGCGCCAGAAGGCGCTTATCCAAGTCGTCCACGGCGCGCGAGTCGAGGGGCGAGAACTCGGCCCAGGCGCTGGCGGAGGGATGAACGACGAGCACGTCCGCCACCGCCTCACCCTGGGTCAGCACCGCCAGCAGCCGCGCCACATAATCATTGAACAGGCAATAGTGCGGCCACCAGGGCTGGTGATAGTGGAGGCTGGGCGGATAATCGCGTTTTCGGCACCCGCGCAGGGTGAAGAGCGACAGGTGCTGGCAGACGAGGTTCACGCCGAGCACGAATTGCCATTCGGCGATCCATCGCAGATCGTCGAAACTGGCGTTCCAGCCCGCGCAGCCGAACATCTCGCTCAGCACCCGCCTCCGGCCCAACTGGGCGGCCACGCTCGAGACCTGCTTCACCAGCACCGGGCTCCCCAGACGCCGCCCGAGGTGGTCAATGCCAGGAATGTGCATATATTCGTAATGCGGCATGGCGGCGCCGATGTGCTCGACCTGGCTGCGGAGCGTGTCCTCGGCCATCATGTGGCCGGTCAGCGCCAGGCGGTTCCGGTCGCACCACTGGTACACCGGCAGCGTCCACGCCAGCAGAAACAGCCGCGTCAGACTTTCGTAGAAGTCGAACCGCACCTTCCGCCAGTCCCCGACGGGGAAGAAGAGTTCCGGCAAATGGCCGGCCAGGTCGTATCCGCACGACCGCTGGAAGAAGCGCCCCAGTTCCAGCGACCAGGGGACCCGATGGCCGCTCCAGCCGTAGCAAGGCTCGTCGGTGAAGATGCCCGGAATCAGCCGGCCGAACTCACGACCCACCGATTCCCGGTACACCTCGTGCGTCCGCTTCAGGAACTCCTCCGTAGCGTCGCGGCAGAGGACGTCCACGTAATCGCCCGTCCGGTACACGAAGTGAAGCACCGCCTCGTCGGCCTCGGGTTTCAGATGGCAAACCAGATGCGGGTCGTCCACCCGCCGGAAATCCGCGTAGCCGGCCGCCAACCGCTTCGCCACGTACACCGCCACCGTCCGCTCCTGCGGTTCCCAGCGGGAGTGCTCGATCTCCTCGAAGACAAGGTGTTTGTCGCGGAACGGCTCGCGTCCGGCCGTGACGCGCCCGGAACAGACGCCGCTCGGCCAGCAGTCCTCGTCGTAGAGCCACGGCGCAACGCCCGTGTGCCGGCCCTCCTCGACGGCGGAGTGCACCGCCGCCATCCAGTCCGGCCCGAGGTACGGCGTGGCGAGGCCCAGGCGCGCGTGCATGAAATGGCCGCCCAGGCCGCCCTTCGCCATCTCGCGGACCTGGCGGCGGATTTCCTCCGGCTCCAGCCGGTCGTTCCACGACCAGAACGTCAGCGGCCGAAGGTCGCGCCCGTTGTGCCCGGCGTCTTCAAATCGCTCGATCAAGTCCACGCTGCGGTTCTCCCATCATCGCGGCGGTTCGAGGCCCAGCGCCTCGGCGGCCCGGCGGAACGCCTCGCCGCGATGCTCGTAGTTCTCGAACATGTCCCAACTGGCGTGGCCGGGCGACAGCAGCACCACGTCGCCCGGAGCGGCCAGGCGGACGGCCCGGCGGACGGCATCGTCCATGTCGTCGGCCCGCTCCAGCGGCGGCCCGCCCGGGCCGATTGCCCGCGCGAGCGCCTCGGCCGTCGCTCCCATCAGCACCACCGCCTTCACGCCCCGCCGCACCGCCTCGACCAGCACCGCCGGGTTCACGTGCTTGTCGTACCCGCCCGCGATGAGGATGATCGGCTCGGTAAACGCCTCGATGGCGGCACGGGCGGCGGCGGGCGTCGTCGCCTTCGAGTCGTTGACGAACAGCGCGCCCCCCACCGTGCCGATGGGCTCCAGACGGTGCGGCAAGGGCCGGAAGGCTTCGGCGCCGGCCGCAATCGCCTCCATCGGCGCCCCCGCCAGTCGTGCCGACGTCGCCGCCGCCAGGACGTTCCCCAGGTTGTGCCAGCCGCGCAGCCGCAGCCGCCCCGCCAGGTCGGCCGATTCTTCCTTCCCTTCCAGGCGCAGGACGAGGCGCGTCCCTTCGAAGCAAGCGCCTTCGGCCAGGGGCCCGTTGACCGCGTAGAAGACCGTCCGGCCGGGCGTCTCGGCGCTCCAGGATCGGACCTCCGGGTCGTCGGCGTTCAGCACAGCCGCGTCGTCCGCGGTCTGAAACCGCAGAATATTCTTCTTGGCGGCGATGTATGCCTCCATCGTCCCGTGGCGGTCCAGGTGATTCTCGCTAATACATGTGACGACAGCCACATGCGGGCTGAGCCCGAGCGGCGCAAGGTCCTCCAGTTGAAAACTCGAGAGTTCCGCCACGACCGTCTCGTCCGGCCGAATCGTGTGGGCCTCCTCCAGGAGGCTTTTGCCGATGTTGCCGCCCACGCGCGTGGGACCTGCGCGGCCGAGCATCTCGCCCGCCAGGGCCGTCGTCGTGCTCTTGCCGCTCGAGCCCGTGATGCCGACGACAGGTGCGCGGCAGGCGGCCAGAAAAAGATTCATCTCGCTCGTCACAAGCGAGCCGGCCCGCTCGGCCGCGGGCGGATAGGGCGACGTTTTCGGTACGGCGGGGCTGACGACGACCACGTCCGCGCCGGCAAAGTCGGACGCCTCGTGGCGGCCCAGGCGAAACGTCACCGGCAGGCCGGCCAGCGCTTCCAGGCTCGGCGCCAGCGCCTCGGCGCTTTTCAAATCCGTCACCGTGACCTGCGCGCCGCGCCGCGCGAAGTAGGCGGCCGCCCCTACCCCGCCGCCGAACAGGCCCAGACCCATGACCGTCACGGCGAGCCCTTCGGGGCGAGCCAGGACGCTCCGCGTTCGGACCAGGCGATCGTGGACTTGCTGCGAAGCGGTCGTGCCGGTGGCCTCCATCCGCTCATCCGAAATGGGTGCGGTGCGTCTCAGGCGGCGCCCGCGCGGCGGGCCAGGGCTTCGGCGAGGGCGGCTTTCGTCTCCACCGCCGCCACTTCAATCGCCTCTTCCCAATTGACCTCGCCCAGGTGCTGGTACTCCGGCCGCTCCCACGCATAAATGACGCTGCGCGAAACCGTGATCAGCGCCCCCCATCCGTCTTTGTGGAACGCCTGGGTCGCGTCTTCAATCGTGGCGCCCTGGGTGCCGACGCCCGGCACCAGCAGAAGGCTGTTGGGCATCAGCGCCCGGAGCAACTTGGTGTCTTCCGGATACGTCGCCGCCACCACCGCGCCGACCAGACTATAGCCGCTGTCGCCCAGGCATCCTTCCTGGTTGGCCCAATCGTTGACGCGTTCGGCGATGCGTTCGAAGACGCGTCGTCCCTCGGCGTCCTTGAAGTCCTGGAAGTCGGTCGCGCTGGGGTTGGTGGTCCGGATGACGACAAAGACGCCCTGCCCGCCCGTCTTCGCCGTGACGATGAACGGCTGGACGCCGTCTTTGCCGAAGTAGGGGTTCACGGTGACGGCGTCGAAGGTGACGGCCCGTTCCTCTTTGCCGCTGCCGACGAACACCTCCTCGAGATGGGCGACGGCATAGGCCTCGGCGGTCGAGCCGATGTC
The DNA here is from genome assembly GCA_035530455.1 of Phycisphaerae bacterium. GTDB lineage: Bacteria > Planctomycetota > Phycisphaerae > FEN-1346 > FEN-1346 > JAPLMM01. Next base: position 22,501 of record DATKUU010000162.1, read on the forward strand.
GGCCCGCTTGATGTCGCCGATCACCACGAGGCCCTGCTGCTGGGCGTAGTCGGCGACCTCGAAATAGGCCCGGACGCCGCTCGGTCCGCACCGCTCGAAGTACGCGCTCTGGAGTTTGACGCACGGGACCTGAGGTCCGACGATGTCAATGACGCTCTGGCAGAACTCGCGTGCGGCGGCCGCCTGTTCGTTGAGCCCCCCGGGGTTGGAGGCGGCGATTTCGCGGATCTGTTTCGGCAGGCGCTCGTACATCGGGTCCAGGCCGATGCACAGCGGCGCCTGCTTTGCCTCGATCGCGTCCAGCATCCGGTCCGCAAAGTGCTTGGCCACGCGTGCCTCCCTCTTCCTGACCGACCGCTCGGAGCAAAACCGATCTGCTAAAAGGCAAAGACTATAGGAACGGGGGGAGGGCAATGCAAGGATTTTCCCATGAAAGCCCCTCCAGAAGGCCCCAGGGGGCCTTCTGGGCCAGTCCAGCGGCGTTTCCATCCACCGGCCGGAGGGGCAAGAGGACGGGCGGCCGCTTGCCGCCGGGCCGCGCCCCCCTCAGCCGCCCAGCCCCGTCAAGAGTTCCGCCAGACGGTCGCGGATCGAGTTCTCCTCGGCGTTCAGGGTCCCCGCCACGTACGTCTGGACCGGCGGGGCGACGGCGACGTTCTGTTCGGCCGGGTTCGCGCTCGCCTCCAGGTACTCCGCATACTGGTTGTAAGCGCTTGTCGCGTCCGCCGGCGTCGCATACCGGATGACGAACAGGTAGTTGGTGACGCCCGTCCGGGTGGTGGGGTAGCCCATGACGGCGACGTCGGTTCCCGGCGAAAGGGCCAGGCGACGGCCGACGGCGGCCGGGTCGCCCACGGGGAAGAACGCCAGGCGCGCAAGCGTCTCAAACGTATGCAGATAATACCGTTCGCTCTGAACGCTCCCGATGGGGAAACTTTCGAGCACTGCCGGACGGTAGCCCTTGCTCACGATCTGGCCGTCCACCCACTCGCCGAACTCCTTCAGCGCCGGCTCGGCCGTGCCCGGACCCTCGTACTGGAGCCACACAAAATACGGACCCTTGACGAAGCCGAGCGTCCGCTCCCCCTGGCGCGCCGCCAGGCCGATCGGCGGAAACTGAAGCCCCTGCGTGCACAGGCTGAACAGGCCGAACGCCTCCGACGGGCTGTCCATCTCGAAGACGCGCAGCGCCATCCGCTCGCCCACGCCCGTGCGCTCGTATCGGCCGAGCGCCGATTTCACATATCCGTAGCCGCGGACGAGCGCGGCCTCCACGCCCGGGTCCAACTCGACGGCCTGGACCTCCTGCTCCGCATTGGCCGACGGGCCGAAGACCTCCACCTTGCCCGCCGCCTTCCAGTCGGTCACGTCGCCCGGCCTGGGGAACAGTTTCAGGAGCGTGGCGTGGGGTCCGGTCGGCTCGGCCGGTCGCCCTTCCTCCGGCGGCGTAGCCTTGCAGCCGGCCAGACTTGCCGCCAACACCAGGCACCCCAGGGCCATCGCCTGCCAAACCTTTCGAGCGATGAGACTCATGATTCGACTCCTTCACACGGATGGGTCAGTGGACTCTTCCCGACATGGCCGACAGTATAGCGCGGGGACGCGGCGGGTTCAATGCAATTCGGCACGTCACCTTCCCAGGAGTTTCCCCAAAACGTGAGAGCCTCTTGTCGTAAGTGCCGGTGGATTGCGGCGTTAGGAATCTGCGGATGTGTAAAGGGTGGTCCTGGCGTAAGATACCCTCCGATCGAGTGAAATTTTGGGGAATCTCCGGAGGA
>DATKUU010000163.1:0-4908 GCA_035530455.1 Phycisphaerae bacterium
CATGCTACTTTTTCAGAGGAAATTCCGGCGACAGGCATTTCCGCCCCCCATCCTGCAGCCTGTCCCGACCCCTCGGGCTTCCCCCGACCTCTGCGTTGAAACCACCCTCCCCCTCCCCGGCACGCAAATCCCGTGCCAAACTTCGAAGGAAAACGGCCATTCCATCCACGCCGCTCCATAACATAGGAGGCAAAACGAGGTGTTTGCGAGGTAAAACCGGGGCAGTACGGGGCATGTACGGGGCAAATCGGGTCAAAATCGAGGTCAAAACGGGGCGTTTTGCACCCAAAATGGACTTTTCCACACCCTGAAACGCCCCTGGCGCTCGCCAAACGCGGTCGCGACCCCCCAAAAAACGCTCCAAAATCCGCCCTCCCCCCAAAAAATTTTTGGAATTTTTTTTATTTTGTCGTCGGGAACATGACCGCGACCTTCCGCCTTCGCCAAGGCTTCGGCGGACGAGTACGGTCGCGGCTCGAACGGCGCGCCGGGAGCGCGGCTAAGCAAGGATTCGCTCGATGAGGGGTTTGAGGCGCTCGGTGTGGCGGCGGTCGCAGACCAAGAGGCCCCCCGGGCCCTGGACGATACAAGAGTTGCGCACGCCGACGACGAGGACGGGATGGTCGGCGTCGGCGATGATGACGTTGCCGCTCGCGCGGTCCAGCAAGACGGAGCCCCGGACTCGGTTCCCGTGTCGGTCGGCGGGGAGCAGCCCGGCCGCCGCCTCCCAGCCGCCCACGTCGCTCCAGTCAAACTGGGCGGGCACGCTCCACACGTCCTCGGCTTTCTCCATGAGCCCAAAGTCCACGCTGATGGGCCGGAGACGCCGGAAGGCGGCCCGGGCCCGGCGGGCGAACGCTTTCGTCCCGAGCGCTTCGCCGAGCGGTTCCAGGAGTGCACACGTCTGGGGCAGATGGCGCCGCGCGGTCTCGAGGAACGTCTCGGCCCGCCAGATGAACATGCCGGCGTTCCAAAGATACCGGCCGGAGGCGAGGTATGTTTCGGCCTCGCGGCGGGTGGGCTTTTCCTTGAACTGTTCGACGCAAGCGGGCTGGGTGCCTTTCGGGCGCCGCGCGAGGCGGAGGTATCCGAAACCGGTGGCGGGGTAGGTGGGGCGGATGCCGATCGTCCCCAGGCCGCCGTCGCGCGCCCGCTTGACGGCGGCGGCGACCGTCCGGCGGAAGGCGTCGGCGTCCTGGATGAGGTGGTCGGCAGGGGTGACGACGGAGACGGCGCCGGGGAAGCGTCGGCGGGCGATGACGGCGGCGAGGATGACGGCGGCGGCGGTGTCGCGCCGCATCGGTTCGGCGATGATGTTTTGGTGCGGCAGGTTGGGCGTCTGCTCGCGGACCAGGCCGACGTGGGCGGCATTGGTCATCACGAGGATGCGCCGCCACGGGACCAGCCGACGGGCGCGCAGGGCGGCCTGGGCGTAGAGGGAGCGGCCGGTCAGGGCCGTGAGAAACTGTTTGGGTCGTTCGGCCGTTCCGAGCGGCCAGAACCGCGTGCCGAATCCGCCCGCCATGATGACGGCGACGACGTCGCGGAAGCTTTCTCGCGGTCGCGTGCGTTTGCGGTGGGCCGTCATGGGGCCTCCCTGTGCAGGTCGGGGGGCGCCTCGATGAGGCGGGCGCGTTCGGAGCGTTGGACCTTGCTGCTCTGGCGGTGCAGATGGATCCGCAGCAGGGCCATCAGCCAGGCCAGGGTGGATTCGGCACCCTGGTTTTCGTTGACGCGGCTGGGGTGGAGGCCGTCGCGGCAGCCGCCGCTTTCCGGGTCGTAGAGGGGCACCAGGAGGTCGTTGCGTCCGAGGAACCAGTCAAAGGCCCGCTGGGCGTGTTCGAGCCAGACGCCTTCGCGCGTGGCGGCGTAGGCTTCGAGGCACGCTTCCACCATGCTGTGGGCCTCGATGGGCTGCTGGTCGAACCGCGCCTTCTCCTTGCCGCGCTCGTACCATCCCTGGTTGCCGATGGGCGAGAACCATCCGCTCGGGCTCTGCTGGACTCCGACGAGCCACGCCAGGACCTCCAGGCCCGTCCGCAGCAGGGCCTCGTCTTCCATCGCTTTGCCCGACAGGATGAGGGCTTGGGGGAGTCGGGCGTTGGCGTAGGTGACCTTGGGTTCGGGCCAGGGCCAGCCGTCGGATGGGGCCTTGGGGAAGGCGTCCCGGAGGCGTCCGGCCACCGTCCGGCGGGTGAGGCCGACGGCCTGGTCGTCGCCGAAGCGATCCAGGTAGGCGGCGAGCCCCAGGAGGGCGAAGGCCAGAGACCGCGGCGAGGAAATGTGCTCCAGGGCGGGGAGCGCCTCGCGGAAAAGATCGGCGGCGAGACTCCGATGCCCGGTGTCTTGCTCCGTGGCGACGGTGACGCCGAGGGACCAGAGCGCCCGGCCGTGGCTGTCGTCGGAGCCTTCCTCCTCCAGCCAGCGCCGACCGTAACTGAGGAAGTTGCGGAATCGTCCCGTGCGCGGGTTGAACGCCAGGTCCACGAAACTGAGGTACCGCGTGACGAGCGGCCGGAGCGTGGGGTCGTCGGGCGTGACGTAGCGAGCGAGGATGGCGACGATGAGGGCGCGGGCGTTGTCATCGGTGGTGTATCCTCGGCGTCGGTCGGGGACGACGTAGCGCGCGTGCTGCATGATGCCGAAGTCGTCGGTCAGGCGGCGCAGATGCTCGAGGTTGACGGGGGCGAGTTCGCCTCCGAGGCGGGCGGAGGGCGTCGCCTCCTCCAGGCCGAGGGCGGCGCCCTCGGCCGACCGGACCAGGTGCACGACCTGGGGGCGGGCCAGGCGCTCCTCGCGGATCTCCTTGAACAAATCGAGGTGCTGCCGCGCGACCTCCGACCAGATCATCTGTCGGCTGAAGGCGTAGGCCCGCTCGCACATGGCGGACCGCTCTTCGTCGTTCTCCAGGAGGTCCACGCACGCCCAGGCGAGGCTCTCGGCGTCCTTCGGGGGGACGAGCCGCCCGCGACCCTTTGCCAGCATGTCCAGGGCGTACCAGTAGGTGGTGGCGATGATGGCGTTGCCGGTGCCCATGGCGAAGGCCAGCGTGCCGGAGACCGCCTGGTCCGGATTCACATAGGGCGAGACGTACAAATCCGCCGCCATCAGGTACCGGAACAGTTTCCGCAGGCCGACGAACTCATTCTGAAACTGGATGTGGTCCGCCACGCCGAGGTCGCGGGCCAGTTTCTCCAGTTTCGTCCGGTACGTCTCGCCGGATTGTCGGCGGATGTTGGGGTGCGTCTCGCCCAGGACGATGTAGAGCGCGTCGGGGTGCTTGCGGGCGATGCTCGGCATGGCCTCGATCATGTACTCGATGCCCTTGCCCGGCGACAGCAGGCCGAATGTCAGCAGCACGTGTCGGCCGTCGGCCCCGATCTGGGGCTTGAGGGTGGCGGAGTCCGCCCGCGGCACGTCGGGGATGCCGTGATGCAAGAGGCAAATCTGATCGCGCTCGACGCCGTACACGTCCTCCAGCAGGCGGATGGAGCGCGGGCTCATCACGATGAGGCGGTCGGAGAGGCGCACGAGTTCCTCCAGGACCCGCCGCTCCGCCGGGCTCGGGCTTTTCAGCACCGTGTGGAGCGTCACCGTCAGGGGCGTGCGCAACTGGCGCAGGAGGGCCAGGAGGTGGCTTCCCGCCTCGCCTCCGAAAATGCCGTACTCGTGCTGCACCGACACCGTGTCGAACTCGCCCGCCTGGAGAAAGTTGAACGCGTTGTAGTAGTCTTCGAGGCGGTCGGCGTTAACCTGGAACTCGACGCGCGGCGGGTAATCGTAGCCCTCGAGGCGGTCGTTCATGGCGATGACGGCCACGTGGGCCTTCGGGTCGGCGTCGGCCAGGGCCTCGCACAGCCCCGTCGTGAAGGTCGCGATGCCGCACCGCCGGGGCACGTAGTTGCCGATGACGGCGATGCGTCGGGCGGCGTCGCGCCGTCGGCTTTCGCCCCGCTTTTTCGTCTCTTTGCCTGTTGCCACGGTTTTTCCCGGTCCTCTGCGGCCGCGCGGTCGAAGGCACTGAAGTTGCGTGGGCATTCTACCGCGCCGATGCACGGCTAAGCAAGGCCGGCTGTGCCACACACGAACAGACGCCGCGAAATCGCTTGACGCTTCGCCGACTTCGCCCTACAATCGCCGTTCCCTTTGTTTGTCCTCAGGCTGGACGCGTGGGTGTACATCAGGCCAGGAGGTCGCGGATGCTCAAGGAGATTCGCATTCACGGTCGCGGCGGCCAGGGCAGCGTCACCGCCGCCGAGGTCCTCGCCAAGGCGGCGTTCAAGGACGGCATCACGAGCCAGGCGTTTCCGGCGTTCGGCTCGGAACGCATGGGGGCCCCCGTCCGTGCCTTTTGCCGCCTGTCGGACCAACCCATCCGCACCCGCGCGGTCATCGAGGAGCCCGATTACCTCATCGTTCAGGACCCGACGCTGTTCGGCCAGGTGGACATTTTCGGCGGCCTGAAACAGGGCGGCATGGCGGTGGTCAACACCGAGAGACCCGAGGAAATCGAGGCGCCCAAGGGCACGACCCTCAAGGCCGTCGCGGGGACGAAAATCGCGATGGACGTCATCGGCCGGCCGATTCCGAACATGGTGATGGTCGGCGCGTTCGCCGGGACGACCGGTCTGGTGAGCCTGGAATCGCTTCAGGCGGCCGTGAAAGAGCGGTTCGGCGGGAAGATCGGCGACCTCAACGCCGAGGCCGTCGCCAAGGCCTACCGCGCCGCGAAAAAATGATGTTGAACCACGTTTAACCGCCGCGCTTGCGCCTTCGCCCTGCGGGCTACGGCGGACAGGTGCGGGGCGCGGGCCGTTACGTTTAGCCGCGACCCGAAGGGGAGCGCGGTCGGCATGAAAGCGAGGACGCCGCAATGAACAAACTCCTGAGCCTTGAAAAACTCTCCAT
>DATKUU010000164.1:0-3673 GCA_035530455.1 Phycisphaerae bacterium
TGACATGACGGAACAATACCCATCCGACGACGAACTGGCCGCCCTGTCCGGGACAACCGGCTCGGCGGGCGAGGTCTACCCGAGCCAGAACGCGAACCCGTGGGCCACGGCCGAGTACAAGTTCAAGGACCAGGTGGGCCGGGCGCTCGTCCCGTTGACCGCCCTGCAGGTCTACAAGGACGGCGACTTGACCTTCGGCGTGCGGGCGGGTCAGTTCGTCAACGTCAATGCGACGGTCAGCTATGTGGCGTCCACGGACAACGCACTGACGAACAACGCGACGAACTACATCTACATCGTCCGCGACGGGACACTGACCGTCAGCACGTCGTCATTCCCGGTACCGGGCGTCACGCCACACCTGCCGCTGGCCGAGATTGTGACGGCGGCCGGCGTCTACGACGTGACGGACATCACGGACCGGCGTACGCGGTCGATGTTCAAGATCGTCGGCATCCAGGAGTGGAGCGAGTTCGCCGTCTTCCTGTTCGACGCCAAGGCCGGCGTGGCGAACCAGCCCACCTTCACCAGTTGGCTGGACAACGGGGCCGGGAGCGAGGGCCTTGCGGCGTGGTTCTTCGCCGATCAGGCGGTGCAGGGCAACGAAGAGTTCCTGTTCTTTTCGACGGAACTGCCGCATGATTACAAGGAAGGGTCGGACATCGCCGTGCACGTCCACTGGGCGGCCGAAGCGAACGGCGGGGCTGGCGAAGTGGTCTCGTGGGGCCTTGAGTACGCCATCGTGAACCGCGGGGCCGTCGTCGGCAACACGACGATCATCGGCGGCAATGCTCACGTCCCGGCCGACGCCTCGCTCGTTGCGAACACGAACTACCAGACCGCGTTGGGCACAATCGACGGGACCGGCCTGGAGATCAGCGCCTGCCTGGTCGGCCGTTTCTTCCGCGACTCATCCGGGACGCTGCGTACCGATGACTACACGGACGACGGGATCGCCATTGCGGTCGGGTTCCACTACGAGATCGATTCCAACGGGTCGCAGGATAAAAACAACAAACTATGAGCCTTGACCTCTATTCCGACTTTGAGCCGCCGCTGGCCGACGAGGGCTGGACTCTCGTCGAGGCGGGCAACTCGACCGGCACGCGCATGGCCGACGCCGGGTTCCCCGAGCGGGGCAAGCTCGGATTCAGGGTCGTCATCGACTCGACCGACAACGCCTACGTGGGCTACGACTACGGCGAGGCCCTTCCGGCGGGCGGGGACTTCTTCTTCGCGTTCTGGCTGAACGTCCGGGTAATGCCGTCTGGCACGAAGGCGGTGTTCGAGATCGACGACGCGGGCGCGGCCATTGCCGAGGTCCAGTTGAGCAGCGCCGGGGCGCTGGCGTTCCAGATGACCGACGACGGCGGAACGGCGACCATATCGGACTACACCATCGCCGTGGGGCGGTGGTACTACGTGGCCGGGCGTGTGACGCGGGCGACGGGCGCGGCGACGAACGACGGCACGGCCGAGTTCTGGGTCGGCAACTACTCGGTCGGCACGCTGGCCGCGAAGGACAACTACAACACGTTCGAGAACAACATCGGCGTTCAGGTCGGCTTCGCGTCCACGGGCACGGACGGGGCGGTCCTCGACTACGACGAAGTGAAGACGGGGACGGTCTATCAGCAGGCGTGGTCGCCCACGCCGGCGACGGACTACCCGGAGGTCCGCAGGACGGTCCTGCTGGCCTCGCCGTCGTCTGACGGGCAGGCGTTCAAGGAGTACGTGCTCCAGCGGACGGGCATTCCGCGGTGCAACGTGATCGACCTGCCCAACGCGACCACGGACGAGTCGCTGGCCACGGCGGCGGCGTGGGACACGCAGGTGGAAGACGACATCGACCAGTGGGTCGCCCTGGCTGCGGACGCCTGGGCCAAGGCCACGACGTTCCTGGCGGGCTACGGCGTGCCGGGTTACTTCACTGACGGGGGCCTGCTGCACAGCGCCACGAGCCGCCTGATGCACTACGGCACGGCGTTCGGCAGCGGGACGGCGAACACGCTGTACGCCCCGGCGACGGTTGAGCGGCTGACCGTGACGAGCCTGAACGCGGCGGGGCTGTACCTGGCCAGCCGGATCGACGCCGACAGCCTGGCCAACGCGAAGGCGGTACTTGACGCCGGGCTTGCGGCCGACATGATGGCCGTGCTGCGCGAGACGGACATACTCTACACGGACGATTCCGTGTTCAGGACGGCCCTGGACACGCAACACCTGAGACTCGAAACTGCATTGATGACATAGGAGCATCACGACATGGCAAACTTCGCATACACATTCGGCAAGCTGCAAATCATGAACGGCGCGATCGACCTCTCCAGCGACGACATCCGCATCATGCTGGTGATGACGAACTCGACGGCCGACACGGACCAGGACACGAACTTCATCGACCAGATCGGTACTCTGGACGAGATGGACGGGGCGAACTACGTCCGCAAGGCGTTGGCCAGCGAGGCGACGGCCGTGGACAACCCGAACAACCGGGCCGAGTTCACGTCGGACGCCGTGACGTGGGCGGCCCTCGGCGCAGGCACGCGCAATGTTCTGGGTGCGGTCATCTTCAAGTTCGTCACGAACGACGCCGACAGCATTCTACTCGCCTACATCGACACGGGCGGGTTCCCCTTCGCGGCCACCGGGGCCGACGTGACGATCACGCCCCCCGCGGAAGGGTGGATTCAGATAACTTGAGAGCAATGGCGACGGCCATCTTCGGCACGCTGCTGTGGCCGTGGTGAAAGGAAAAGACGATGGCGACTACATTCGAGATTGAAGTTGTGAACTTTGACGAGACGACCGGGCGCGGCACATTCATCGCGACCGGCACGGACGGCGAGCGGTCCGTTTCCGCTCGGTGTACCGGACAGATCGACACGAAGGACGTTGCGGCGTCAGTCAAGGCGAAGGTCTGGCCGACCCTGGCCAATGCCTATGCGGAGAATCTCGCCAAGGCGGTGGCGGCCGAGGCGGCCTCGGCGATCAAGACGACGGTCGTGGATACGCTCAAGGGCGAATTCGAGAAGGCGCAGGTGGTGTAATGGCAGACACGGGATACCAATGGAACGGCGACTGGTCGTACGTGCAGAAAGGCGCGGGCAACTGGAATGACGACGCGCTGTCCGACAACGCGACCGAGACGAGCGATGCGATTGACCTGGCCGTGGCGACGCCGGTTGCGTCGGTAAGCATCGGCATAACGCTTGTCGAGGACAACACGGGCGCTATCGACGGCGTGGTGACGGTTTACGTTCTCGGCGTTGTCGGCGATGACTCGGGCGCTCTTGTCTATCAGGAGCCGGGCATCGGCAACACGTGGTCGTTCACCATAACGCCTGTCCAAAACGATACGGTACAGGCCAAGTTCCCGATTGATCCGCGGGCATACGACTATTGCAAGATCGCCATCTTGAACGAGAGCGGGCAGGAGTTGGCGGTGACCGTCGAGTATTCGCAGTGCAACGTGCCGGTAGCGAGCTAGCCAATGGCAGGACAACTCAACCCGTCGATATGGTGTCCGGGCATCGTGCCCGTTGGGCATCCGTTGCGCACGGGCATCGCCTGCCATATCCCCATGTGGGAGATGACCGGCAACACGGCGATGGACGTGTCGGGGAATAGGAACCACGGCACACTGACGAACATGCCGCTGGCGACATGTTGG
>DATKUU010000165.1:0-3097 GCA_035530455.1 Phycisphaerae bacterium
CCGGCGGGGCGGCCTGGGCCACGGCGGGGGCGTCGATCTCGCGGAGTGCGTTTTGGAGGCGCCACCACTCGCGGGCCACGATATTGACGTTCTGGTTGCGTTGGGAGCTGTACATCGTCATCAGCGCCGTCAGGGCGCTGGTCTTGGCCTCGCGTGCCCAGCCCGACTGGTCGACGGTGTCGAACGCCGGCTGAGTGCGGGAGACAAGTTGCTCCGTCCGCCGGGCCAGGGCGCCCCACCACGGGAGCGTGTCGGCCGTCAGGTCGGGCCGCGTGTCGGCCAGTTCGCTCTTGACCGCCTGCCAGATCCCGATGAGTGCGGCGCGGTCGAGCATGGAGATCCCCTCCATGGCCCAGTCGACCCGATGGCCGCCGAGGAACGATTCGAGGGGCCGGGCGTCTCCCCCGGGCCCCAGGATCCGCGTCCCATCGCCGGTGAATCGCCGGCGGATGAGCGGGGCGTGCTCCATCATCTCGTCGTAGACCTTCGTCAGCCCGCCGAGGCGGGCCCCCACCATGGCCCGCAGGGCGGACGGCAGGCCGGCAGCGACGTGCCTGGCGTCGACCTCGGCGGCGATCAGCGGGTAGCTGGCGACCTGTTTGGCCATGACGAACGGATTGATCCCGAGCGTCGATCGGTAGGCCTTGCCGCGGAGCCAGCGGACGGCTTGGGCCAGCCCGCCCGGCCGTTTTCGCTGGCTCGTGCCGGCGACCTCGTGCAGGTACTCATCCATCATGCGGAGATAGACTCCACCCTTGACCTCGCTGACCGCCTTGGCGAAGCGGGGCATGTTGAGCATTCGCCGTGCGTTGATGATCGGCAGGGCCAGGCCGTGGTACCGCCCGACGTTCCCGACGTGTTTGGCGAACTTCCCCAGAAAACTCCCGATGGTCATCGGCTGGGATCCGCCGGTGCGTTCCTTGACGATCCCCATGTTGTGCAGTCGGGCCAGGGAGACGTACTCGAACGGGTCGAGGTCCTCGCCGTCCTCGCCGACCATGTTGCGCGTCAGCGGCCAGTAGTTGGCGTTGTACGGCATGTCGAACCAGTTGATCTCGCGGTACGTCTCGTTCATCAGCTGGTAGCCGGGCCCCGCCATCCAGGCCTTGACTCGCTGGACCCAGGCCAGGAGTTCGGGAAACTGCTGCTGGACGGCGACCACGTCGTCGTCGGTGATCTTGATGGGGCGGTCGTAGCGGGCCCAGGCGAAGGTGATCCCCTTGCCCCGGCGTTTGGTGGCGTGGAATCGCGCGTGGGGATCGTCCATGGTGGCCAGGAAGTCGGCGATCGTATCCTCGTCGAGTTCCAGCGATCGCACGGCGGCGCCGTCGGCGTACGTGGCGGTGGGCAGGCTGACCTTCTGCCAGCGGACCTTCTTGCGTTGGCGTCGTCCGGCCTGGCGGGCGAGGAGGCTGCTGAACTGCTGGCGGGCCTTTTCGGTATCGAGCCCGCGTTCGGCCAGGAACGGCTGGAGCCACTTCTGGGCGTCGGCGACGACGCGGGCCTCGGACCGCGTGCCCTCCCACACCTGGGTGAAGAGCACGTCGTGGGCGACCGCCCCCTCCCGCGGCCCGAGAAACAACGTCATCTGCTCGGGCTTGAGTTGGGCGTACCCGAAGGTCTGCTTGAACCAGCCGGGCTCGCGATGCTGTTGGGGGAAGGTGGCCCCGTACCGCACGTCGCCCTGGGTGCGGACCTCGTCCGCGGCGGTCTTGTCGAGTTCGGCAATCTCCGTCCGATGGCGGGCGTAGAGGATGACGTTCTTGCGGTTGTTCTGGGCGATCTGATGCACCAGTGCGGTCGTGATGGCCTCGATATGATCGGCCGTCAGATCGGTCGCGGGCTTACCCTGGGCGGCCGCCAGGCCCTTGCGTGCCAGCGCCACGACGTGCTCGAATCCGGGGTTGTAGAGCGGGTTGGCCTCGCCGCCGGCGGAGGGCTCGATCTTTTCCGGGTGGGCCTCGGCGTGCGCGAGCACGTCCTCCCAGCGATTGACGGTCCGCGTGGAGATCCCCTTCGTCTCCAGGTCCTCGATAATGCTGTCGACCTTCGCCTGAAACTCGGGCCGCAGGCGGCTCTTGTCGGCCCGGCGGACGGCCTTCCGCAGATCCTCGATCGCCATCTTCTTCTGGTAGACCGCCGCGACGATGCCCACGAGCACGCGGGCGGCGGCCAGGTCGCGCTCGCCCCCGACCGTCCCGGCCGGCCGGAGGTTCTTCAGTGTGGCCAGCAGCTTGCCGCGTTCGGAGACCGGGAGGTTGGCATTGATGAAGCCGACCAGGTCGGCCTCGCTGGCCAGCTTGGCCAGGGCGCCCCGCCGGAACTCGCCGGCCTCGGCCTCGGCCGTACCGCGGTAGGTTTTTCTCAGTCGGTTCAGGGCCGCCGTGGACAGGTCGAACGAATCCACGGCCGGCCCGAGGTTGCCGAGTGCCAGGTCGATGCGGGCGGCGACGGCCCCGAGTTTTTTCAGGGTCTTGGCGGCCTGGACGGATTTGGTGAGTCGCTCGCGATCGGCCGGGGGCAGTGCGGCCCGGGTGAGCAGGTCGATGAGATCCCGCTGGGCCCGCGGCAGGGCGTCGCGGAGGGATCGGGCCGCCTTGACGCGGGCGATGACCATATCCGCCGCCCGTTCGGCCCCGGCCCCGGCCCTGGCAAACAGATCAATCGCGTTGTCGGGGATTTCGGCGTGCCGGCTCTCGATGGCCCGGGCGAGATGGTCGGCGAGCTTGGCACCGATCGGCGTGGAGCCCGGGAACCAATACTCTTCGGCCGCCCACTTGGCGAGCGTTTCCTCGGGGTCCTGCCCGGCCTTCCGCCCGGGCGCGGTCCGCTGGAGGAGGGCGGTCAGGAGGCGTTTGGCGTCGGGGGAGTATCGTCGTAGAACGTCGAGCGCCGCGTGGGCAACTTCTTCAGTGGCGGTAAGCCGGTCTCGGCTCGGTGTAGATTGAGGGACTCGAGTTCGGACAACTCGGAGTCGCCCGCCTTGGTCGCCTGTAGTGTAATCCTGCGTTCCTGCGACCCAGAACTTCCGCCCCTTCTTCGTAACGCGCTCATATTCGTCGTCTCCACGATTGGTTCGGGCCAGCGCCTCGTCGGC
>DATKUU010000166.1:0-22327 GCA_035530455.1 Phycisphaerae bacterium
TTTCCCCATGAAGGCGAACCTGGTCCAGCGCGAGCCGGACCTCCGCCGACGTTGGGCCGAGATGGACCTTTACGGCTTGATCCGCGCGGCCGAGCATCCGAAAGGGCGGTACGTCCTTCACGACGGTCCGCCGTATGCCAACGGCGACATCCACATCGGGACGGGCATCAACAAGATCCTCAAGGACATCGTCGTCAAGTACCGGACGATGCGCGGCCACGATTCGCCGTACATCCCCGGCTGGGATTGCCATGGCCTGCCGATCGAGCACAAGGTGCGCCAGGAACTCGGGGCCAAGGCCGACGCCTTGAGCGCGACTGAGATCCGCGAGCGGTGCCGCGAGTATGCGCTGCGTTTCGCGCGCGTGCAGAGCGAGCAGTTCCAGTCGCTCGGTGTGCTGGGGCGATTCGAGAAGCCGTATCTGACGCTCGACCCGGCGTATGAGGAAGGGCAGATGGAGGTCCTGGCGTCGCTGGCGGACGAGGGGCTCCTCTACCGCGACCGGCGGGCGATCCACTGGTGCGCCTCCTGCGAGACGGCCCTGGCGGAAGCGGAACTGGAGTACCAGGACGACGAAGGGCCGAGCCTCCATGTCCTCTTTCAGTTAACAGAGGAATCCGTAGCCAAACTGCCGGAGAAACTGCATGGTAAGCCTGTCTACCTGATGATCTGGACCACGACTCCGTGGACCTTGCCGGCTAACTTGGCGGTGGCGGTCCATCCGGACCTCGAATACGAGGCTTTGCCTGTCTTTCATCGCAGTTCAGATTGCTATTTGATTGTCAAAGTGGGCCGCGCCGAAACGCTCGGCTTCCCAATTGGGGAGCTTTCGGAATCTGTAACGCTCACCGGCAAAGACCTCGACGGCCAGACCTATACGCACCCTTTTATGGGACCGCCGGAGGGAGGCGAGGCCCGGCGTGTCGTCGCCGACGCGAGCGTCGTGACGCTCGAAGAGGGCACGGGCCTCGTGCACATCGCTCCCGGTCACGGGCGCGAGGACAACCTGCTGGGTATGAAGTGCGGCCTGCCGGCGTATAGCCCGGTCCTGGGCGATGGGCGGTTTGACGACTCGGTCCCCGACTGGCTGCGCGGCAAGACAGTGTGGGAAGCGAACGCGATTATCCTGAAGCACCTCACTGAGTTGGGGCACCTCGTGGCCGAGGGAGCGACGACCCACCGGTATCCGCACTGTTGGCGGTGCCGGGAGCCGGTCATCTTCCGGGCGACCGAGCAATGGTTCGTCGCGCTGGATTCCGGCGAGACGGGCAAAAGCCTGCGCCAGCGGGCGCTGGAGGCGGTGGGCGGGGTGCAGTGGGTCCCCGCGTGGAACGAGGCGCGGATCCGCGGGACGATTCTGACGCGCCCGGATTGGTGCATCAGTCGGCAGAAACTCTGGGGCGTGCCGATCCCCGCCCTCTATTGCGAGGGGTGCGGCCGGGCGCTCCTGACGGGCGACATGATGCGGGCCGCCGGAAAGTTCTTCGGCCGAAGAGGGAGCACCGCCTGGTACGAGGCGCCGGTCGAAGAGATTTTCGGCTCTCCTCCGGCGTGCCCGGAGTGCGGCGGCAAAGCGTGGCGCAAGGAGACAGACGTCTTCGACGTCTGGCTCGACTCGGGTGCGTCCTGGCGGAGCGTCTGCGAGGCCGAGGGCCTCGGCATGCCGGTCGAACTGTATCTGGAGGGCTCGGACCAGCACCGCGGATGGTTCCAGTCGAGCCTCATGCTGGGCGTGGTGGCGCGCGGCCAGCCGCCGTTCCGCACGTGCGTGACGCACGGCTTCGTCGTGGACGAAGAGGGGCGGAAGATGTCGAAGAGCCTGGGCAACACGGTGAACGTTCTGGAGGAGGTCGGGCGCCTCGGGGCGGACGTGGTGCGCCTCTGGGCCGCCAGCACCGACACCAGTTACGACATCCGCGCCTCCGACGCGCTCATCGCGAACCTGCAGGACGCGTACCGCAAGATCCGCAACACCCTGCGGTTCCTGATGGGGAACACGGGGGAGTTCGACCCGGAGCGGCACGCGGTGAAGCACGCCGACCTGGAGGAGCTGGATCGCTGGCTCTTGGCGCGGGCGCAGAGGCTTGCGGCGGACGTGACGGCCGAGATGGAGGCGTTCCAGTTCCATCGCGTCTTCAACCTGGTCCACGTCTTCTGCGTCACGGACCTGTCGGCGTTCTATCTGGACGTCCAGAAGGACGTCCTGTATTGCGATGCGGCGGATTCGCGGCGGCGCCGGAGCGCCCAGACGGCCATGGCCGAAACGGCCGACGTGCTGGTACGCCTCTTGGCGCCGATCCTGGTGCACACGGCGGAGGAGGCGTGGGAGCGCCTGCCTGGAGCGTCGGCGAACCGGCGCGAGGCGAGCGTTCACCTGGCGCGCTGGCCCGAAGCGGATGCGGACCTGCTGGACGAGGACCTGCTGGCCCATTGGGAGTGGCTGATGGATGTGCGGCGCGACGCGTACGCCCTGCTCGAGGTCTTCCGCAAGAAAGGGCGTTTCGCCAAGCACACGGAGGCGCGGGTGGCCCTGGCGCCGGCGGATGAGAAGGAACGGGCGGCCCTGGCGAAGGTCGGGACGGAGCGGCTGGCGGCGCTCCTTTTGGTGAGCGAACTTGCGCTGGTGTCGCCCGAGCAGGCTGAAACGCTCGAAGGCGAACGGGCGGAGGCCGGCGAAGCGGACCAGAAGCGCTTCGCCTCGGCCGTCCTCCTGCCGCAGAACTATAAGCGATGCGAACGGTGCTGGAACCGGTGGCCGAGCGTCGGCGCGGGCGAGCCGGCGGACCTGTGCGAGCGCTGCCGCCAAGTGCTCGCGTTGCATTGAGCGGTAGTGTGGCACTGGTGGCTTGTCCACCAGTGCTGATTGACCAGATGCAAACGATGCACTGGCGGGCAAGCCGCCAGTGCCACCCGGCCGAAAAACAGGCCGCGACATTCTGTGGGAGCCATTATGAGCACGAAGGAAACCATCGAGCGCTTCAACAAGTACGTCATGGCCAACTACACGCGCCTGCCTCTGGTGGCGGTGCGCGGCGAAGGTCCATACATCTGGGACGCGGACGGCAAGCGGTACCTGGACCTCTTCAGCGGTTGGGCGGTGACGGGCGTCGGCCACTGCCATCCGCGCCTGGTCGAGGCCATCGCCAAGCAGGCCGCCACACTTATCTACATGCCGAACACCTGGTACACCGAGCCTCAGGGCCGGCTGGCCGAGTGGATTTCGACGACGTCGTTCGGCGGCAAATGCTTTTTCTGCAACTCGGGGGCCGAGGCGAACGAGGGGGCGCTGAAACTGGCGCGCCTGGCGACGGCCAAGGAGAAGTACAAGATCATCTCGTTCGAGAACAGTTTCCACGGGCGGACGTTCGCGGCGATCACGGCGACGGCCCAGCCGAAGTACCAGCAGGGCTTTGCACCGCTCGTGCCGGGCTTCTCCTACGCGCCCCTGAACGACCTCGAGGCGGTCGAAAAGTTGGTGGACGACGAAACGGCCGCCATCCTCGTCGAACCGATCCAGGGCGAAGGCGGCGTCAACCTGGCCGCCCCCGAGTTCCTCCGGGCGCTGCGGGACCTGTGCGATGCGCGCGGCATGGTGCTGATTTTCGACGAGGTGCAGACGGGCGTCGGGCGGTGCGGCACGTGGTGGGGCTACCAGGTGCCGGGCGTCGAGCCGGACATTATGACGATGGCCAAGCAGTTGGGCGGCGGGACGGCCATCGGGGCCTTCTCAGCCAAGGCCGAGGTGGCCGAGCATCTGAAGCCCGGCACGCACGCCTCGACGTTCGGCGGGAACCCGCTGGCGGCGGCGGCGGGGTGCGCGGTGTTCGAAATCATCCGCGACGAGAACCTCCTCGAGAACGCCCAGAAGATGGGAGCGTATCTGAAGCACCGGATGCTCGAACTGAAGCAGGACACCCCCCTCATCGCCGAAGTGCGCGGCGAGGGGCTGATGATCGGCGTGGAACTGACCGAGTCGGGCACAGGCATCGTGGCGGCGTGCCTGGCCAACGGCCTGCACATCAATTGCACCCACGGGACGGTCCTGCGCATCATGCCGCCCCTGAACATCACGCGGGAGCAACTGGACGAAGGATTGGACGTTCTGGCGAACGTGCTCAGCGCGGAACGCGGAACGCGGAATACGGAACGAACGGCCAACTGAAACAGAGCCGCGAGCGACAGCAAGCGGCAGAGGACTCGATGCCCCGACCCGACGGAAGAAAACCTGATGCGTTGCGGCCGGTGAAGATGGTTCCCGATTTCATCGGCACGGCCGACGGGTCCGTCCTGGTGGAACTCGGCCGGACGCGCGTCGTCTGCACCGCGATGGTCGCCAAAGGCGTCCCGCGCTGGATCGAGGGGCGCGGCGCGGGGTGGGTGACGGCGGAGTACGGCATGTTGCCGGCCTCGTCGCGCCAGCGCATCCGCCGCGACGGACCGGGCGGCGCTAGTTCCCGCGGGACGGAGATTCGTCGGCTCATCGGCCGGGCGCTCCGCGCCGCCGTCAACCTCGAGGCCCTCGGCCCGAACACCATCACCGTGGATTGCGACGTCCTGGAGGCCGACGGCGGGACGCGCACCGCCGCCATCACGGGCGGATGGGTCGCCCTGGTGCGGGCGGCCGAGCGCGCCCGACGCGACGGTCGCCTCCCCCCCGACGCCGACCCCGTCGCCAGCCAGGTGACGGCCGTCAGTTGCGGACTGGTGGAGGGCGAGGTGCGGCTCGACCTTTCGTACGAGGAGGATAGCCGGGCCGAGGTGGACGTGAACGTCGCGATGACGCCCGCCGGGCGGCTCATCGAGGTCCAGGCCGCCGCCGAACGGGCCACCTTCACCCAGGCGGACCTGGGCAGGCTTCTCGTGCTCGCGCGGCGCGGATGCCGGGCGCTGGCACGCGTCCAGACCCGCGCCGTCCGGAGCCGATAGCCCTCGCAAAAGGGGATAGGAGCCTTTTCCACGATGGGTGGCACAGGCCCCGGCGCGGCGGGATTCGCCAGTTCCCGAAAAAGGCTCCCGCCCCCGTTTTTTGGGACCTCCTCGCTCGTATAAGAGGAAGGGAACAGGGCGCCGGCCCGGCCCGGCGGGGGTTTTTTGGTTGACAAAAGTGAGCCCCACACCTAGGGTTGCCCCCAATTGGCCAAGCGCGACGCCCCGGTGCCGGTCGCCGGAGCGTTGCGTCCCTGCCGGGATGCCGCGGGCGCAGGTCAACCCGCACAGGAGAGAACCGGAGGTCTTGTGATGGCGAGGCGAATGGTTCGTGCGCGGCGAGCGAGTCCGTACCAGTTGTACCTGCTGATTGCGTTCGTGGTGCTATCGGTCGGCCTGGGCGTCGGGCTGGCATGGACCTGGAGCGTGATGAACCAGCACATGGTGTACACGTTCGGCCCGAGGCGGCTCGAGCGCGCCGCCGACACCAAGCAGGACCTCTGGGCCGATCTCTTGGCCCAGTACGGCGCCCCGGACGCTGCGGTCGAAGACGTGAACGGTGACGGCACGGACTTGGCGGACGCGCTGGAGGCGAAGCAGAACCTGGCGGACGGCTACGCGTTTGAAATCCGCCGGCTGACGGAACGGCTTATGGGGGACCCGTTCAGCACGCAGAAGGCCCAGCAGTTGCGCCAGAGCGTCAGCGACGTCGTCCAGGTTTCCAACGACGTTATCCGCCAGTGCAGCGAGGCACTCGCGAAGAGTTACCAGATGGTCGGCGACCAGGGCCCCGCGGTCGAGTTGACGAGCGCGCAGGCGGCGCTGCGTGCGGCGATGCAGCGCCTGGACGCCCTCGTCCTCCATGTTCAGCAGGACTTCCAGGCGAAGGAGGAACTCACCGGCCAGATCAAGGGGCTCCAGGGCGAACTCGTTGTCGCCAAGGAGCAACACGCCCAACAAGTCGCCCAACTGGAGCAGAACCTCAACGACGAACGCACGCGCCAGATCGAAGCACGCGACAGGGCTGTCCAGCAGTCCGGACAGTTCAATGAGGATGCCCAGCGTGTCCGCGACCAGCTCGTCCAAGAGCGAAAGCAGTGGAAGGCCGACAAGGCCGCCCTCGACCAAGACATGATGGTCCTGAAGAACAACCTCGCGGATTTGCAGGCGATCGTCAACAAGTTCCGCGAGGTTCCCAGCGAGACGACCGTGGACGGCCGCATCGTCCAGGTCGCTGAACTGGGCTCCGTCGTCTATGCCGACATCGGCAAGCAGGACGGCATCCTGCTCGGCTGGTCGTTCTCCATCCTCAGCCCGGCGGAACTCGGAAAGGCCGAGCCCATGCGCAAGGCCGCCGCACGCGTGGTGCGCATCCTGGACGACACCACCGAGTTGCGCGTCGTCAGCGAGAAGGGCGAGCCCATCGTCGTCGGCGACGTCCTCTACAACCCCGTCTATGACCGGCAGCGCCGCCTCCGCTTTATGCTCGTCGGCACGATGGACATGGACGGCGACGGGCAGGACGACTCCGGCAGCCTCCGGGCCATGATCCAGGAACTCGGCGGACGCCCCGAAACCGAACTGTCGGTCCAGACCGATTACCTCGTCCTCGGCGACGAGCCGAAACTCGGACCCGCCCCCGGCCCCGACGCCGGGCCCATGGAACGCCAGATGTACGAGGAGGCCCGCACCGCTTTCATCGCCTACACCGGCGCCGTGGACAAGGCCCAGGGGTTCAGCATCCCCGTCCTCTCGCTGAACCGGTTCCTCGGGCTGATGGGTCTGGCCGGAAAGGACTGAGACCCTTCGCACGCAACTTGCGCGAGGTCGGCGCTCCGCCGGCCTCGCGTTTTTTTGCGCGAGGGCCCCTCTGGAAATCGCCGGGGCGCCCTGTTATCATCCCCCCCGAACGGGAACCTGCTCGGAGGTGAGGCCGTGAAAATCAGCCAACGTGTCCGCGCCATCGAGCCGTCCATGACCCTTGCCGTCAGCGCCAAGGCCAAGGCCCTGAAGGCCCAGGGCGTGGACGTCGTCAGTTTCGGCGCAGGCGAGCCAGACTTCCGCACCCCGGAGCACATCTGCGAGGCCGCCGTCAAGGCCGTCCGCGACGGGCATCACGGCTACGTCGTGCCGGCCTCCGGACTGGCCGAACTGAAGAAGGGCGTCGCCGACTATCTCCGCCGACGCTGCGGCCTGGAGTACGAGCCCGCCCAGGTCATCATCACCTGCGGCGGGAAACACGCCCTTTTCGAAGCGTGTCTGGCGGCCCTCGAGCCTGGCGACGAGGCCGTCCTCCCCGCGCCCTACTGGGTCTCGTACCCCGAGATGATCCGCCTCGCGGGCGCCTCGCCCGTCATCGTCCACGCCGGCGCGGCGGAAGGGTTCAAGATCACGCCCCGGCAACTCTCGGCCGCCCTCACCGACCGCACCCGCGTCGTTATCCTCAACTCGCCCTCGAACCCTACGGGCGTCGTTTACACGCGCAAGGAACTGGCGGCTCTGGCCGAGACAATCGCCGGACGCGACCTCTGGGTCTTCTCCGACGAAATCTACAACGAACTTATCTACGACGGCGTCGAGACCTGCTCCTTTGCCGCCCTCGATCCGGCGCTCCTCGAGCGGACGATCACCTTCGGCGGGGCGTCCAAGTCCTGGGCGATGACCGGCTGGCGCATCGGCTGGGCCGCCGGGCCCGCCGATTTCATCAAGGCCATGGCCAACCTCCAGGACCAGTCCACCTCCAACCCCACGAGCATCAGCCAGTATGCCGCCGTCGCCGCCGTCTCCGGACCCGACGAGCCGCTCCGAAAGATGCACGCCGAGTTCGACCGCCGACGTCGCACCATGGTCGAGCGCCTCGCGAAGATGCCCGGCGTGCGGTGCGTCCGCCCGCAGGGCGCGTTCTACGCCTTCCCCGACGTGAGCGCCTCGTACGATCGGCTCCTCGGCCGAGGTGCTGAGGAGCCCCGCAGCGTCGCCTTCGCCGCCAAGGTCCTCGAAGAGGTCCACGTGGCCCTCGTGCCGGGGGCGGCGTTCGGCGACGATGCCTGCGTCCGCCTCTCCTTCGCCACCAGCATGGAGCAAATCGAAAAGGGCCTCGACCGGCTGGAAAAGTTCCTCAAGGGCTGACGCACTGCCGCCCCCGTGCGCCCGGCGCACTAAAGCCCCACCTTGAGCGCAGTTTACCCGCCGTGGCGGGCGAAAGGTGGGGACCCCGCCTACCCCAGCGTTTCCTCAATCAGGTCGCACACCATCGGCCCGAGGACCGAAAAGTCGAACTCGGCGCTCGCGCGCTCGCGCCCCGCGCGGCCCATCGCGTGCCGCAGAGGAGCGTCCCCCGCCAGGCTCCGCACCGCCTCGACCCATTCTTCGATTCGTTCGGCCCAGAACCCCGTCCGCCCGTCCTGGACGTAGTCGGCGCTCGCGCCCACGGGGCTCGCGATGACCGGCAGGCCCGCCGCCATGTACTGCAGCACCTTGAAGCCGCACTTGCCGCGCGTGTACAGCGTGTCCGGCAGCGGCGCTATCCCGATGTCCGACTCCGCCAGCAGGTGCGCCTCGGTGTCGGAGGCCCACGGCAGGTTCTCGACCGTCAATCCGTCCACCTGGAGCGGCGCGTCGGCGATGATGCGCAAAATCGCGTCGGGTATCGCGCGCCCTACCGCCTCCAGCATCGCCCGGAACGGTTCCAGTTGCTTCAGAGTGCTCCGGCTGCCGATCCACACCAGTCGTAGCGGCCACGCCGTCGCGTAATCGCGTTTCGGCTCGTAGCGGCGCGTGTCGAGGCCCGTCGGGACGATTTCAATCCGGCGCGCTCCCGCCGCCTGCGCCCACCGGGCCAGCGTCGGGTTCCCTGCCAGCACGAGCGCCGCCCGCCGCATCGTCCGCGCGAAGCGGCGCTCCCGCGCCGGATGCGGCCGGTCCGGCCGACGCGCCTGCACCATCACCGCGTCGTCGAAATCGTAGATGAGCGGCCCGCTGCGCCCGAGCGCCGCGGAGTCCCAGGCGGTCAGCGTCTTACGGTGGAGGAGCACGCCGTCCGCCCCGCGCGCCTCGCGCATCCGGGGCCGCCGCTCCCACGGCGACTTGGGCAACTCCACCACCGTGCTCCCCAGGCCGCGCGCCTTAAGGCCGGCAAGGTATGGCTCGATGCGCTGCCGAAACGGCGCACCAGAGCGCCTGCGCGTCAGCACCACGAGCCGTTTCGCTTCGCCCACGTTCAGTCCTTTCCGCCGCGGCGGAGTCGCGTGACCGGCACGCCGATGTCCGCCACCGTGACCTCGCCCGTGTAGTCGGCCGCGCCCGGCCGCTCGAAGCCGACCTTCCTCGCCGCCATCGTGACCGTCCGCGCCGCGCGAATCGTCGGGCCGAGCGGCTCGCCCGTGTCCGGGTCCAGGCCGCTCGGAATGTCAATCGCCAGGACCGGCCGGCCGGCGTCGTTGACGGCGCGGATGACGGAGGCGAACGGCTCGCGGACTTTCCCGCGCGTCCCCGTCCCTAAGAGGCCGTCCACCACGAGGTCCGCTCCCGCCAGCATCGGCCGCAGTTCCCGCAGCATTTCTTCGGCCTCGCCCACGAGGACGCGGACGGAGAGGTCCATCGCTTCCAGGATCGCAAGGTTCGTCGCCGCGTCGCCTGTCATTTTCTCGCGCGGCCCCTCGACCATGCCCTTCGACGGGCTCAGGGCCGCCCTGAGCATGTCGAAGGGCGGCGCGAGCAGCACCACTTCCGCCCGCACGCCGCCCACCGCCGCCAGGTGCCGTGCCGCGACGAACCCGTCGCCGCCGTTGTTCCCCGGCCCGGCGAGGATAAGGACGCGCGGGTTCTTTTTCCCCGCGATCATCGCCCGGGCGGCCTCGGCGATCTGGCGGCCGGCGTTCTCCATCAGGACGATGCCCGCCACGCCGAGCGTCTCCATCGCCCACCGGTCGAGCGCCCGGATCTCGTCCCGCGTTCTGGCCGGCTCGTTCATGCTCCAGGCCCCTTAATTCTATAACACCATCTCAACGCAGAGATCGCAGAGGGCGCAGAGGGAGGATTGAGTAACAACGGCAAAGCCATTTCCGCCATCGGCTCACAAAGCATGCTGTTTGCCGTTCCCCTATCTTTGCCGTTCTCTGCGTTCTCAGCGTTCTCTGCGTTGAAAAACACAGCGTAGTAGACTAAGCGACGGCCCGGATGAGGGCGATGGCGTCGGCCTTCGCGACCGCCCGCGGATTCGCCTTCGTCGAGCCGCTCGCGAGCGCCTCTTCGGCCATCGCGTCGAAATCCTCCGCGCGGAGACCGTACTCGGTCAATCGCGCCGGCAGCCCGCACGCCGCCAGCAGGTCGCGGGCGTATTCCTCCGGCTCCGCACCGAACAATTCGGCCAGACGCGCGAACTTCTCCGGCGACGCCGGCCGGTTAAACTCCAGCGCCGCCGGCCAAAGCACCCCGCACGCCAGGCCGTGCGGAATGCCGTACCGCACGCCCAGCGGATGCGCCAGGCCGTGCACCACTCCCAGCCGCGCGTTCGAGAGCCCTAGGCCCGCCATCGCGCTGCCCCATGCCGCCCGGGTGCGAAGCCGAAGGTCGTCGCCGTGGTGCACGACGGCGGGCAGCGCCGCCGCCAGTTCCTCCGCCGCACGCAGCGAAACGGCCTCGGTCATCGGTGTCGCGTGGCGCGAAAGGTACGATTCCACTGCCTGCACCAGGGCGTCCACGCCGCTCGACGCCGTCACTCGCGGAGGGCAGGGGACCGAAAGTTCCGGGTCCACCAGCGCCGCCGCCGGAACGAATGAATCGTCGCGGATGCTGGCCTTTCGCCCCTCGGCCCGGTCCGTGATGACGCCGTTATTGGTCATCTCGCTGCCCGTTCCGCTCGTTGTCGGGACGGCGATCATCGCCAGGCCGCGCCGCTCCGGAGCGCGTCCGGCGTGGAAGTCGCGCGTCGGCCGGGTCTCGTTCGCCAGGCCCGCCGCCACCTTCGCGGCGTCCAGGGCGCTTCCGCCCCCGAGGCCGATGACAACCTCGCCGCGCCCGGCCCGGAGGGCCTCGCGGCAGCGGTCCACGGTGGTGACGTCCGGCTCCGGCTCGACCTGGTCGAAAAGGTCCGCCGCCACGCCCGCCTTCCCGAGGATTGCGAGGCAGCGGTCGGTGAATCCGGCCTCGGCCATCGCCCGCCGGCCGGTCACCAGGAGCGCCCGCTCGCCGAAGCGCCGCGCCTCCGTGCCCAGCGACTGGATCGCCCCTGCGCCGAAAAGGAACCGCTCCGGGGCGCGAAACACCGATGCCGACAAGGTCGCCTCCTTGGCCCTTGGCCGATGAACGTGATTATAGGGCGGCCGCCGCCGGCTTCAACTGTTCCCGTGCCGCGCCGTCATTTAGCCCGGCGTGAATACACGCCGGGCGCCGTTATGCTGTTGGCACGGCGCCCCCGGTGTATTCACCGGCTAAGGCAACGGCGCCCCCGGTGTATTCACCGGGGGCTAAATAAAAGCGCGCGGCGCGGCGGGCGATTGACACGCCACGCGCGGCCGTGCTTAAATGCCCCCATGCTCGACGCAGACGAAAAGTGGATGCGCGAAGCCCTCTGTGTCGCCCATGCCGCGCTCGACGCGGATGAAGTGCCCGTCGGCCGCGTCATCGTCCATGGCGGGCGATTGGTCGGTCGGGCTCACAACCAGCTCGAGACTCTGCGCGACCCGACCGCCCACGCCGAGATGATCGCCCTGACGCAGGCGGCCGAGGCGCTCGGCTCGTGGCGCCTGGGCGGATGCACCCTCTACGTCACCCTCGAACCGTGCGCCATGTGCGCCGGCGCCATGGTCCTCGGGCGGATTGAGCGCCTCGTGTACGGGGCGGCCGACCCGAAGGCGGGGGCCGTCGAATCGGTCTTCCGAATCCTGGACGAGCCGCGACTGAATCACCACATCGAGGTCGCGCGCGGCCTGCTGGCCGACGAGTGCGGCCAGGTGCTCTCGGAGTTCTTCCGCACCAAACGCGCCGCCGACAATGGCGACGCCGCCGGCATCACCGGCTAACGGCACAGCCGGCGCCGCTCGCCTCAGGGGGGACGGACAGTCCGAGCCGACCGCGGTACAATTCCCTCGCCGCCAAGCACGCGGAGAGATGCCGGAGCGGTCGGGAGTTCCGGGGTCAGGATACGGATTTCCGGACCCACGCCTGAACGCGGCCGAAATATCGTCCAAAGTTTACCCGCCGTAGTCCCTGTTCCCTTCGGACCCCTTTGGGGGCGGGCCGGGCCGCGCGCTGTCATCCTGAGCGCAGCGAAGGATCTCGCCGTGTGCCTTTTAAGGGGTGTCACCCCGAGCGCAGTCGAGGGGTCTCGCCGTGATGCCTTGCTTCCCTTTCCGGTTTCCTTGCTTGCCCGCCGGCTTCAGCCCCGCCAGGCGCGCCAGGTCCACCGCCCCCTCCGTCTGTCCGGCACGCACCAGGACGCCGCCTTCCCGCGCCCGGATGGGGAAAAAAGTGCCCCGGCCGGGCCAGGTCCTCCGGCCGGACGTCGTCCGAGACGGCCGCCTGGATCGTCCGGGCGCGGTCGGCCGCGCTGATGCCCGTCGTCACGCCCGTCCGCGCATCCACCGAGACGGTGAACGCCGTCCCGAACGCGCTCGTGTTCTCCAGGGCCTGCGGCGCCAGGCCCAGCCGGTCAATCCGTTCGGGGGCCATGGGCAAGCAGACGAGGCCGCGCCCGTGGGCGGCCATGAAGTTGATGATCTCAGGCGTCGCCTTTTCGGCGGCGCAGACGAGGTCCCCCTCGTTCTCGCGCTGCTCGTCGTCCACGAGGACGATCATGCGGCCGGCCCGCAGGTCGGCCAGAATTTCCGGGATGGGGGCAAATGGGGCGCTCATAGTCGGCGTATGGTATCCGGGGCAGGGGCAGGAATCAAGGGGGCGCCGCGCTATGGGGCTGTTCAAAGCCCGGGGATGAGCGCAGCGAATCCCCGGGAAAGACCCCCCGCGCCACTTTGAACTTTGAACCTTGAACTTTGAACTCACCCCCGCCCCCCTCCGCGGGAGAGGGGCAGGGGTGAGGGGGCCCCCGCCCCCCGCGCGTTACGCCGTTCCCCCCCATTTGTCACCCTGAGCGCAGCGCAGCGGAGTCGAACGGGTCTCGCCGTGATGCCCTTCGCCGCCTGCCACGGCGAAGTCCGCCCTCCGTCCTGGCGGACGAAGACGGGTTCAATCCGCAATCGGCAATCTGAAATCCGCAATCGAAACACCCCCCCGCCTCCGCGCGTTACGCCGTTCCCCCCCATTTGTCACCCTGAGCGGAGCGCAGCGGAGTCGAACGGGTCTCGCCGTGAACTCCTTCGCCCCAAGACTTCGGCCGTACTCCTAAGAGTAGTGATTTCTCTAGACGCTTCGGGCCCGCTTTTGTTACAAACTCTTACATGCCCCTTTCCTGGAACGAAATCCGCCACAATGCCATCCGCTTCGCCCATGATTGGGCCGGAGTGACAAGCGAGAGTGCCGAGAAACAAACCTTCTGGAATGAGTTCTTTGAGGTCTTTGGCCTGCGCCGCCGTGTCGTGGCTGCCTTCGAGGAACCGGTCAAGAACCTATCCGGCGACTACGAGTTCATCGACCTCTTCTGGCCTGGAATGTTGCTGGTCGAACACAAGAGTTTCGGCAAAGACCTCGGCAAAGCGGAATCGCAGGCTTTCCGGTACATTCAGGAACTCCTCAGCGCCGGACGCGCCGACGAAGTGCCCCGCTACGTCATCGTCTCTGACTTCGCCCGTATCGCCTTACATGATCTGGAACCGGATGACCAGCGTCCCCTGCCACTCCTGGGCCGCGTCAACACGATTGAGATTGGCCTCGCCGACCTTCACCGCAACATCCATGACTTCGCCTTCATCCCAGGCTACAAGCAGCACAAGTTCGAGGACCAGGACCCGATTAACCTCAAGGCAGTCAGCATCATGGGCGATCTTCATGATGCCCTCGAAATCGGCGGTTACACCGGCCATGAACTCGAACGCTTCCTGGTCCGCATTCTTTTCTGCCTTTTCGCCGAAGATACCAGCATCTTCGAGCGGGAGGACTTTAAACTCTACATCGAGAACCAGACCAAGGCGGATGGGGCCGACTTGGGACTCCACCTCGCCCGCCTCTTCGAAGTACTGAACACGCCCCCGGAGAAACGCCAGAAGCACCTCGATGAGACTCTTGTCGCCTTCCCTTACGTTAACGGCGATCTCTTTGCGGAAAAACTCGGCTTCGCCGACTTTAACCGCGACATGCGGAACGCCCTGCTGGCCTGCGCCCGCTTCGATTGGTCGCGCATCTCGCCCGCAATTTTCGGATCCCTATTCCAGGACATAATGAAACCGCGGGAGCGCCGGCAGATCGGCGGCCACTACACCAGCGAACGCGACATCCTCAAAGTCATCCGCGCACTCTTCCTCGACGACCTGCGCGAGGAGTTCGAGCGGGTCAAGAAGAACAAGGCCGAACTCAGGCGATTCCACAAAAAACTCGGTCGGCTCCAGTTCCTCGACCCCGCCTGCGGCTGCGGTAACTTCCTCGTCATCACCTACCGCGAACTGCGCCTTTTGGAAATCGAAGTTTTTCGGGCTCTCCACGGCCGAGGGCAGCGGGCGCTGGACATCGCTCACCTCTCCCTACTGGACGTGGATGCCTTTTTCGGAATCGAGATCAAAGAATGGCCCGCCCGGATCGCCGAGGTGGCGATGTGGCTGATGGACCACCAGATGAACATCCGGCTCTCGGAAGCCATCGGCGAATATCTCGTGCGCCTCCCGCTGCGCAAAAGCCCCACCATCGTCTGCGGCAACGCCCTGCGCCTGGACTGGAAGGAAATCCTTCCGCCCGGCAAATGCAGTTACGTCCTCGGCAATCCTCCGTTCGTGGGAAAGAAGGCTCGTAATGCAGAACAGCAAGCCGACATGGAAGCGGTTTTTGGTGACATGCGTGGAACCGGAGTTCTAGATTACGTCTGCTGCTGGTATCTGCGTGCCGCGCAATACACCAAAAATACGCCAATCAAAGTAGCGTTCGTCTCGACGAATTCGATCACCCAAGGCGAACAGCCAGGGGTGCTATGGCCCATCCTTCTCCGGAACTTTGGCTTGAAGATTCACTTTGCCCACCGAACCTTCCCGTGGGAAAGCGAAGCGCGCGGTAGAGCCCATGTGCATGTAGTCATCATCGGTTTTGGAGCGGGCGACAAGGCAAACAAAGTTATCTACGATTACGAAGCAGACGGCGAGAGAGTTACAGCAAGCAAGGCGAACAATATCAGTCCATATCTGGTCGAAGGTTCCGAAGTGACCTTGGGCAATCGCGAGAAGCCGATTTGCGGCGTGCCGGAAATCCAGTTTGGAAATATGCCGAATGACGGCGGGCAATTTCTGTTCAGTGACTCCGAAAAAGCCGATTTTGTGCGAGCCGAACCCGATGCAGCACCTTACATCCGTCCCTTCCTGAGCGCAAAGGAATACTTGCACGGGAAGAAACGCTGGTGCCTTTGGCTTAAGGACGCTTCCCCTAAAGACATTCGGGGCATGGAAAAGGTTCGTGAGCGGGTCGAAGCAGTAAGATCCTATCGCTCGGCCAGCCAACGCGCGACCACCAAACGCTTGGCAGATTTCCCAATGCTCTTTGGTGAAATCCGCCAGCCCGATACTAGTTATGTCCTGATACCAAGGCACAGTTCTGAGAACCGCCGCTATATTCCGTTGAGTTACTTCAAGCCTATATATGTTGTTGGTGACAGTTGTCTGTTCGTCCCCGGCGCGACGTTATACCATTTCGCCGTCTTGTCGTCGGCGACCCATATGGCATGGGTGCGCCAGGTCTGCGGGCGATTGGAATCACGATACCGCTACTCGAACAAATTGGTTTACAACAACTACCCCTGGCCGGAAGTACCCAGAGCCAAGCAGCGTGCGGAAGTGGAGGCGGCGGCGCAAGCAGTACTAGATGTACGGGCCGAACACCTGTCGCAGGGGGAAAGTCTAGCCGAACTCTACGATCCGCTCGCCATGCCGTCCAAACTGGTGAAGGCCCACGCGGAACTCGACCGCGCGGTGGACCGCTGCTATCGCGCTCAGCCCTTCACCAGTGAGCGCCAGAGAGTGGAATTCCTGTTCTCTCTCTACGAAAAACTCACCGCCCCGCTTATTCCCCCAAGCAAAAAGAAAAGGGCTTCGCGCAGGTAGGAGTACTTCGAGTACTGAGGGATTTCCGGGGACAGGCATTTCCGGGGAAGGGACACAAAAATCAATTCGGACGGGAGGTGCCTGAGAGAAGTCGCGTGCCTCCTTAGTACTTCATCTCCTCTTGACGCTGGACAGAGGGCAACTCCATCACTCTGATCCTGCCACTTGCCAAACTCGCCATCCCTTGGTCATGGCTGATCACCACCGAAGCCCCCTGAACAATCGCAATAGCCAAGATCTGTGCGTCTAAGCGGAGTCTGATCCTGTCATCCCGACTTTTCGGCTTGACGGCCCCATACTCAATTTCGGCAGCCAGTCTAGCGGCCAGCAAGTCAAACACACCCACTACGAACTCTTGCTCCATGGCGGCCAAATAATCACTGTGTTGGTCGGGCGGGATTCCAACCAGAACTTCGTGCACCACAGGAGTTGGGATGAGAACACCCTCCTTCTTCTCACTGAGCGATTCAAGATATGCTTGCGTCCTTTTTCTGAATTCTAACTCCTCCTGTGCTGGGGTTTCCTGAATTCCCCATATCACGACCATTGTATCAAGGCAGATCATGCCAAGCCCCCCCCTTCTTTTCGTTGCTGCAGGACGTACTTCATTGCCGAAACCCCGTCCCAGCACCCCGCGCTAATCTTCCGCAACCTAGCGAAGCCTTCCACAGCTCCAGTCGGATTGTACGGGAGCATCCTTGTCACCCGAAAATCCAGCACTTCCCAAGTACGCACTCTCCAGGTCGCCTCGCCAGAAACGGCAACCTGTTCGTACAGCCTCCTACCAAGTTGTTTCGCCATATCTTCCGTGAGTGAAACGTTAACGGCACGGCCTCCCCTGAGGGGGCGGATTTCGGCCTTTGGCTCCTTAGCACCACCCACACGGAGGCACGTGCCGTAAAAGGTTGTGGTTCCGCAAATTTCCTCTCTTGCGGGGGCCTCCACCGGATGATCCCTGGAAATGGTCGCATCCCTAATCCAATCCCCGTCCGTAAACAGGACACACCAAGCGCGCTTTGCGGCAAGTTGCGAGATTCTATAGAGCGATTCGTGGGACTCGCTAGGCAATTGTGAGTAACAGTTAGTGGCAACGGCCTCGGTAACACCCCGAGCAGCGGCCTCGAGCTCAGGATCCACGGCAATTATCAGTTTGTCGCTCCCCTCCTCGATGCCAACCAAGCTTACGATTGCCCCCTGGGACAATTCCCGTTCGGGCTCTTCGGCGCACGCCTTCAGGATCGACTGTTCCAGGTCCCGCATGAGGTCTGCCAGGTCTCCCATTGCGATCGTTTCTGGCCGAAGCCCCGGTGCGGAAATCTTTACAACAAAGCGCCGTTTCCCCATAATCACACCTCCTGCGACTGTTTTCGGCAGAAACCACCTCCGGCTATAATACCCCCCCTACCATTAGTACAGCGAGAAAATTTCCATGGTGGAAAATTCGGCCACCCCATTCTGCTTTTTCCCCCCGCCGCGTAACCGCAGTCCAAGGTTTACCCGCCTGTGGCGGGCGACCTCTGCGTTGAAACCACCCCTCCCCCCGGCATGCAAATCCCATGCCACAGCGTCCCCGCTTCGCTAGGTCGCCTGCCGTTTCCCAATGTTCAGCCGTCCTCTGC
This sequence comes from Phycisphaerae bacterium, assembly GCA_035530455.1. Taxonomy (GTDB): domain Bacteria; phylum Planctomycetota; class Phycisphaerae; order FEN-1346; family FEN-1346; genus JAPLMM01. The sequence continues at coordinate 17,738 of DATKUU010000166.1, forward strand.
GTGCTCCCGCGGGCTCGACAGGCCGCGAGGCCTGGCGGCTGCGCCTCTGCGGTGAAGGCCGGCATGCAAATCCCGTGCCAAACTTCACGGGAAAACGGCTATTCCATCCACGCCGTTCCATAACATAGTCGCTAAAACGAGGGTTTTGCGAGGCAAAACCGGGGCGGTTGTCGCCCATTGTCGGGGAAAATCGGGGCCATAGTCGCGTGAAACCGGGGCGTTTTGCACTCCACGCGGAGTCTTCCACACCCCAAAACCCCCCTGGCGCTCTAAAAACTCGGTTGCGACCCCCGAAAAACGCCCCCAAAATCCGCCCGCCCGCCAAAAAAAACTTTTCGGATTTTTTACAAAACGGCACACCTTCAACCCCGGCGCGCCGGGGCTGAGATCGCAGAGGGAGGATTGGGTAACAACAGAACGATTACGGAACGGCACCGATGCGGGTCTCGTGGCGGGCCTGCTTTGCCGTTCCCCAGGTCCTACAGTTCTCTGCGTTCTCTGCGCTCTCTGCGTTGAGGTAGTGGTTCAGGCGAAATCGGCTTGCCGGCCGCCCAGTTGGTCCTTGAGGCGTCCGACGATGGCGGTGTGCATCTGGCTGACGCGCGACTCGGAGAGTTTGAGCGTGGCCCCGATCTCCTTCATCGTCATGCCTTCGTAGTAGTAGAGGAGCAGGATGAGGCGTTCGTTCTTCGCCAGCCCCTTGGTGATGAGTCGCTTGAGGTCGTCGCGTTGCATTTCGAGGACGGGGTCCTCGGCGCGGCTGTCGGCCAGGAGGTCGGCCTCGCTGACTTCTCGGCTGGAGTCGGAATCGGTGAAGGTGCGGTCGAGGCTGAACATGCCGACCGCGTTGGCGTCGCGGACGAGGCGATCGAACTCCTTGGGCCCCAGGCTGAGGTGGCCGGCCAATTCGCGGGAGGTGGGTGTCCGGCCGAGGGAGCTTTCGAGTTGGTGTCGGCTCTGGGTGAGTTGGGCGGCCCGATGGCGGACCAGGCGGGGGACCCAGTCGCTGTTGCGGAGGGCGTCGAGGATGGCCCCGCGGATCCGCAGGGTGCAGTAGGTTTCGAACTTGACGCCGCGGTCCAGGTCGAACATTTCGATGGCGTCGCGCAGGCCGTCGCACCCGGCGCTGATGAGGTCGTCGAGTTGGACCTCGTCGGGCAGTTTGGCCCGGAGCCGCTCGCTCGTGTATTTGACGAGGGGCAGGTAATGCTCCGTCAGGACGTTGCGGAGGGTCTCGGAGCGTGTTTTTCGGAACTCTTCCCAGGCGGCGCCTAACTCGTCGCCGCCCATCTGGACACTGGCCTGCCAGGTGCGGATGCCGTCCGAAGTGCGTGCCATGACATGATCCCTTTCCCGTAGGTTCCCCACGTGGCGGACCGGTCGAGTGCGGGGCGCGCGAGGGGCCCCGCCTGAAGTGGTTTGCCCGCACTGAGACGGGCGACCCTTCGACCATGCTCAGAGTCGCCCTGAGTCTGTCGACGGGCGACCGGCCTGCAACCATGCTTATCGTCAACTGGCGGCAAAGCGTTTCACCATTCGTTCGAAGAAGCCCATGGGGGCGTCGGCGTGCTCGCATCGGCTGTCGAGCAGCGCTCGGACCAGACGCTTGAGGCACCAGGCGCCCTGGGAGTGCGGATAAGCGAAAAGGATCGGCTGCTGCCTCTGGACGGCGCGGCCGACGTGGCCGTCGCAGAAGACGTAGCCCAGAAGGGCGACCGGAACGCCGAGAAACCGCTCGGCGGCCTCCTGGAGGCGGCGGTGGACGCGCTCGGCGTCCCGCCGGTGGGCGACCAGGTTGACGACGAGCCAGACCTGGCCCAAGGATTCGGCGCCAGCGGCGGCGGCGGTTTTCAGAAGCGCATAGGCGTCCATCAGGGCGGTCGGCTCGGGCGTCGTGACCAGGATCAACTCGTCCGCCTGGCGCGCCAGGCAAAGGACGTCCGGCCCGACGCCGGCCGGGGCGTCCAGCAGAAGAAAATCGTGCTGTGTCTCCAGGTCGGAGAGGCTTTCGAGGACCTGGTCGCGGCGTTTCTGGCTCAGGCGCGCGAGCCGCGGCATCTGGGCGGCGCCGGCAATCCACCGCATCCCGGCCGGGCCTTCCTGGACGATCTCCTCAAGGGCCATCCGCCCTTCGAGGACGTGCCCCAGGTCGCCGTGCGGACGCTGACCGAGCAGGAGGTCCACGTTGGCGAGGCCGAGGTCGGCATCGACAAGGAGGACTCTGCGTCCGGCGGCGGCGAGGCCCAGCCCCATGTTGACGGCGAGGTTGGTTTTGCCGACGCCGCCCTTGCCGCTCACGAACGCCAGGACGCGCGCCCGCGGCCGAAGGTCGCGGAAGACGCGGCGCATGGCGATCCTGGGGCGGTCCGCGGCGGTTTCGGTTCGAGGCGAAACGCCAGGCCCGCCACGGCGGGTAAACTTCGTCTTGGCGGAGCCGGGCGAGGAGGTCCGGAGACTGGAATGCCCGGGCTTAAGGGCTCGCGCGGAGGCCGCGGCACAGGCGATTCCCATCACGCAGGGCAGGGCGGGCGGACGCGCCGGACCTTCGGCAGGGCTCTCATCGGCGGCGCGCCGGCTGGGGCCGAGCGCCGGCGACGGCGAAGCGGACGGCGCGCCGGCGCTAGCCACCTCGGCCAGGGTCTCGGTCATGGCTGTGGGTCACTTTCCGTTCAGTCGGCCCGGGCGTCCTGGCGGTCGGCGATGCCCGGGTTCGTCACGCCCCCGCGTGTTTGCTTCGGACCGAGGAATCGCGGCTGGCGGCGTTCAGCCGGAGCCGCCCGTTCGGTCGCTGTTCGACCATGCTCACCGCCCCGAGTCTGTCGAGGGGCTGTGCGTCGGCTGCGCCGGTGGAGAGGAACCGCGGCGGTGGTCCTCGTCCTCGAATACTCGGCGAATATCCTGAAGCCGGTGCGTGGCTTTGAGTCGCTGAATCCGCGCGAGGGCCGAGAACACCGACTCGTCGTAGAGGCGGTGGTTGCCCTCGGTGCGGTCCTCTTCGGTGATGAGGCCCATGGTGGTGTAGTTGTGGATGGTCTGGCGCGACAGGCCGAAGTAGGCGGCGATTTCGGTCGCGCGGTAGAAGCGCGGCGGCGGCTCAACTGTCGGCAGGCTTGGGCGTCGGCGGGGGCCGAGTGCGGCGAGTGCGGCGGAGATGTGAAGGCGGTGGTCGCCGTGGGCGTTGTCGCGCTGGGGGTCGTGGGCGGTTTCCTCGGCGCGCTGGGCGTCGGCGACGGCCTGGAGATAGGTCCGGGTTCGGAATCGCGACCCGCGTTGCGGCGGCTCGAACATCGGTCTTGGCTCCCGAATAATGGTTTTTACGATTCGTAAAAATGCCTTCGAGAGTATTGTAAGTCAAGGAGAATCTGGAGTCAAGGGGGAAATTTTTTGTGTTGGAACTGAAAGTGACGAAAGGACGGAGTGCCTGAGGCGCGGGCCATTGCAATCGCTGGCAAAGCACGCGGCGGGCGGCCATGTGCCGCGGTTTATCGGCCCCGGCGTGGTGGTCGGACGGTAGTGAAGGCAGGTGGCCGGAGAGGCGCTCGTGGAGCGGCGGGTGTCAAGATCAAAGGGCCGCCTACGGAGGCTGAAATTTGAACTTTATCCGCCCGCGGTGGGCTTGCCCGCCGTGGCGGGCAGCGACTTTCACAAGACAAGTGGTCGGGGCTTGAACCCCCGACCTTCCCGCCGGGACGCTCTCCCAACTGAGCTATGCCCCCGCCGTGGGCCGACTTTCGGTTGGCACGGGGATTATAGCACCGCAAGCGCGGGTGTCAACGCGCCATCCCGACCCATCGCGGTGGAACGCGGATCTCAAAAACCAGGCAGCCGCCCGTGAGCCCGCCGTGGTAACGGTTGGTCAGGTGCCTACTTCTCTCGGGTCCAGCTTTTGATCGAAATCACGTTGCCGGAAGCGCCTGTCTCGATTGGACGTGGTTGCCCTTCGATATGGAAGGACCTGTCTGCGGCAAGGGTACCCACCTCGAGTGCATCGTCGCGAATGCGCCAATGACGGTGCATCGTTTTGTCCGTGTGGTGAATCACTTGGCCGCGTGGCTTGGAGAAAAAGTCCGTTTTCACGGTGCCGTCAGCCATATAGGTGTCGACCATCCATATCGGGAAGTCCAAGCCAAAGTCCTCTGAACGCCATGAGCCCAGTACGGCTTGGTTCGGTGGGACGGCAAGCCCCTGTTGTGTCGCGACCCCCTGCTGGGGAGAGGAGGTGTCGTTGCCGCAGCCAAACAGTGCCACTAGCAACAGGAAGGCGGGAAATCTTCGCATAGTCTGAGCCCTCCTAAAGGCGGATGAAGGCTGTCAGGAACGCTCCGAACGAGAATCCTATCGGTTTTTCGCAGTGGCTGCAAGGATCTTTCGCGCTTTCTATGGCGGGGAGTCCCTGCGCCGGTCGGGGTCTGGGTCGGTTGAGTGAGGTGACCCGTACAGGTTATCAGTTTCCGCGTGACACCCCCTGGCTGGGCGGATACCCTGGGGCCAATCCATTCCGTTGTGAAAGGGGGAATGCCATGCGGTGCCCGGCCTGCGGAAGCGAACTGGCGGAAATGGCCGTCGCGGACCTGAGAGTGGACGTTTGCC
>DATKUU010000167.1:0-3932 GCA_035530455.1 Phycisphaerae bacterium
GAAGTTCTTGCGGAGCCATTTGACGAGGCCGGCTCCGTCGACGTCGGGGGCGAAGTACTCCTCGCCGAGACGTTGGATCTGCTCGACGTGGTCCGGGGCGATCATGCGGACCGTGCCGCGGGCGGGCGGCTTGCCCTTGTAGGGACTGGGCTTCTGGCCGGGCGGGTTGGGCAACGGCCGGCCGCTGAAGTGCGTGATCCAGTCCGAGGCCTTCGCCGCCGAGAGCTGCTTGATCGAGCCGCCGACGGCGTGGCGGACCTCGGCGAGCGAGAGGCCGTGACGCTTGCCCGCAACCACGAGAGCGCTGTGCTGCCGCGCGGTGCTCGATCCGGGTTTGGTGGAGAGTTCAGGCATATCAGACTACGCGGCGCATGCCGGAGCTGCCGGCGACCGCCTCCATGATTCGCTCGGCGTCCTCGTGACCCATCGCGAGATCGTCGACGTCCTCGAGGTGATCCACGGTGATCCGCGGGTCGCCCTTGGCATAGGCCACCTTGGCGGCCAGGTAAAGACTGAACAGGGCCTTGCCGATGCCGCCCATGCCGAGCGTGGAGGCGCGAGCCTGCAGCCATTTCTCCGCGTCCGGGGATACATCGAGCTTGAGACCGGACCGGCGGATCAGCTTGCGGATGTCGTCCAACCGATAGAGCGGCTCGGGGTTGTCGCCGCGGGTCCGCTCGGTGAGATCCCGCTTCATTACAATGCGAGAGGCGAGCTGATCGGTTACCTCGCTGAACTCGCCCAACGCGCGGAAGCCGAGCCGCTCGTAGATCTTGGGCTTGCCGGCGAAGAGAACCGGACAGCCGGTCTGATCGTGAATGCCGCGAATGGTCTCGATGGCCTCGTGACAGAGCCGGTCGGCCTCGTCGATGATCAGCATCCGCTTGGTCGCGGTGAGCCGCTTGACCAGGCGGCGGGCGAGAGCGTCGAAGGTGCCATAGGTCGGCAGGTCGAACAGACTGCACATCTCGCGAATCAGCGGCAAGGGGCGGATCAGCCACTGCTGGACGGTGATGACAACGGGACAGCCGAAGACCTGGTCGCCGGCGATCGCCTCAAGGGTGAACGATTTCCCGATGTGCGAGGGGCCGAAGACTACGCCCATCTTGCAGGTCTCGGCCACGGTGCGGGCGACGATGAGGATCTCCTCGGCGACGGCGGTCGCGACGAAACGCGTGCCGTGCAGGATGGTGTCACGGCGGGCGTTGAGCTCCATCCAGTTATGCAACTGGGCCAGATGGCGGTCGCCGTTCTTGCCCTTCCACTTGTTCTTGAGCAGCTCGGAGAGGGTGCTGCTGGAGATGCCCAGCTCGCGGGCGATCGCGGATTGAGTGTAGTCGGTGTCCGCGATGAGCGTCTTGCAGCGGGCGATGATGTCGACGCGCTGGTTCGCTTTCAGGGACTTCTTGTCGTCAAGCATCCTTGCCGTCCGTGCGACCCGGGCTTCCTGCTGAATCTGCTCGAAAGCGCGGTCGCTATGGTCCTCATTGGCGGTCATGGCGGACACCTCGACCGATCAACCGAAGCAGATCGGTGGCACTCGGGCCGGCGTCCGTGCCGTGGTCCTCTCCGTCGCTGTCCGTAACGATGGAGCCTGAATCTGAAACCGGGCCGCCGCGCAAGAGATCGTCCGTGGCGCGCGGGCGGCGCGAGTGTTTGCGGGGGAGTCCCAACCCGGCGCCGAGGATCGCCTTGGCCGTGGCCAGGTCGGTGGCCTTGCGGTCCCGCCTGGGACCTGACGCCGGCTTTCGAACCGCAGTCGAGGCGGCTTCGAAGCGGGTTTGAACGGGGACAATATTAGGGCACACACGAGGTGTGGTTGCTTCGCCGCCGGGGGCGGCGGTGGACAAGCCACCAGTGGCACCCGGGACCGCTCCCTTACGGTCGCGGCTCTGAGCGAAGCCACGGCCGGGGACGTCGTCGGTGCCGGTCTTGCGCAGCTCGGCGAGCTGGGCACGCTTGAGCCTGCGGACCTCCTGGGCGGCGGTGCACAATCGATCGGGAGCCTCACGAGCGGCACGGGTGAAAGTTTTCCGGCGACTGGCGACCTTGCGGATGGCCTCGCGAACCTCGTCGATCGAAGCACCGCCGGGGATCCGCTCGTTGGCCTCGAGTCGACCGACGTACCGGCTGCGGTCCGCGGTGTAGGCCTGGCAATGACTCAGGTCGGCCGGGTCCAAGGTGATGAACACGTCGCGGCCAACCAAGCGCCGGAGCGGAGCACTCTCGGCACCGTAGCCGAGCGTCGTGCCGCCGACGCGGAAACGCACGCCGTTGGCACCGACGCGATAAACGCCGCGGGCCTGCATCAAGGCCAGAAGCTGCTTGTCCTCGGCCCTGCGCAGCCGCGTGGCGGTTCCCCAGATCGCGAGCGGGGTCCCGCCCTCCAGGCCGCGGTGCTCGGCGTGATGATAAAGCTCAATCATCTCGGCCACGCGCTCACGCGACTCGTCAAAACTCGGAACGTTCGCCGGGTCGGCACGCAACTCCTGCAGGCACTCCGGCCGGGCAACGGGGTTGTTGCCGCAATAGGTCGGGAACGTCTTGGCGCATTGAGCCTCAAACGTACCGTACCAACGCTCCACGATTCCCTTGCTCCAGGCGTGATAGGGGATCGCGTAGATGACCTCGATCCCGAGCTCGCCCAGGACCCCGGTCCAAAAGACCTCGGCGTTGTCCCGCAAGACGTCACGCCATTGCGGACCGAGCTCGCGGCGGAGCCGATGCCGCTCCTTCTTGGTGACGCCGGTAAGCAGCTCGGAAGTGAAGTCCTTGCCCTGGTCGATGCGGATCCGCTCGGGAACCGCCCAGTTTTTGAACGCCATACGCAAGGCGGCGAGGATCGCGTCCTGATGGGGCGAGTCGCCCAGGTGCCAGCCGACGACACAACGCGATCGGCAGTCGATGATCGTGGTCAGCCAGGGGCGGATCTGACGATCGCGGTGGGTGACCCAGAAGTCGCACTCGGTGTGGTCGCAGACGTAGAACTCGCCCGGCTGGATCGCAGTCCAGTCGATCTCGACGTGGGGAAGGAAACGTTTCGAGTAGGCCCGGATGCCGTCGCGCTGGAGACAGGTTTCGTCCAGCCGGTCGTGCTCCCGCAGCCAGGCCAGGGTCGCGCTGTAGCTCTCCGGCCAGGACCAGCCCTGACGCCGGGCCTCCAGAACCGTGGCCTCGTGGCAGGTCTTGGCGCTGTGCTTGGCCTGCGAGTGGTAGATGGAATAGAAGTAGTCGATGGCCTCGGAGCTCCGGCCAGGGACCGCTCCCTCACGGTCGCGGCTCTGATTGGGGTCGCGGCTCTGATCGCCGTCGCGGCTCTGATGGGCTCGGCTGTACTTGGGGACGAGGGCTTCGAGGCCGCGGATCGAACCGTCGAGGCCGAGCTGGTTGTAAGCCTTGTGCCATAGCTGGAGAGCACGGACGCTGATCGAGCAGTCGTCGCCCTCGAGCCGCTTGGCCTCGATCACGACCTGGGCGGCGAGCCCACGCGACGTGGGTCCACTCCCACACGACGTGGGTTCACTATCGGCCACCAGACCACGCCAACGACGCAACCAGCAATACTTGCGGTACGCCGCCTCGACGTGATGCGCGGGAAACCGAGCGAGCAACGACTCGCGAACCCGATCGGCCCGGGTGTCGTGCGTAGGGCACGGGGCCAGCCGGGAATCGAGAGATCGATGGACCCACCACACGGGCTTGCCGTTGCCGGATCGGGGCGGGGCCTGGAAGGCGAGGGAGCCGCGGGCGGCTTGAGCGAGGGCGCGGCGCCGCCATGACCAGATCGATAGCCCGGTGAGGGCGGCGGCCTCGTCGATGGGGAGATAGTCGGAGCCGGACACACTGGTGGGCAAGCCACCAGTGGCACCCGATACCGCTCCCTCACGGTCGCGGCTCTGAATGTGCTGGCTCAACGCTGCGGTCATGAAGCT
>DATKUU010000168.1:0-27241 GCA_035530455.1 Phycisphaerae bacterium
GTCATGTCTCCGACTTCGCCGGTCTGTACCGCCGAGAAGCCTTCCAGGTACTTCTCGCTTCCATCCCGCTCGGCCGGGTTCGGGTTGCGCAGGCGGACCTTCGTGCCTCGGATGTCCCGGTGAAAATCGCCCACCAGGTCTAACTTCACCGGCCTGTCCATTCCAACGAACACGAGCCAGCCCGTCACCTTCCGCCGGGTTCATCGAGGTCGAGAAGGAGACGATCATGGCGAGACAACGCCCAAACACTAGCGTGGAGCAGGAGACCATCACGCACCTCAAGGACGAGACCGGCGAGATACTCGAGACCTTCGAATACCGGGAGGAGCGGGAAACGATAAACGGCCGGGTCATCGCCCGAAAGACCGCTGAATGCCGGACACTGGCAACAGGGGAACTCTACCATCCTGGGCTCTCTGCAGGGCCCAATCCCGTCATGATGGCGGCTGCCTGCCCGCTTTGTGGTACCAAGCCGTCGATCTTCCCGTGGCGCCGAAGACGCACTACCCGGCTGTGCAATGCCGCCGACCTGAAGGCCTGTAGCGCATGTGGTATGCACATCTGTTCACGTCATCGGCGAAGGAGCAGCCGGGATCATCGCTGGCGGTGCCTGTCCTGCCATCGCAAACACTGGGTTTGGGCCAATTTGCTCGGCCCGCTGTTCCTGAGGGAGCCCGAGGAATGACAACCCGCTCCTATGTCGCTGAGTTGATCTCCACAATCAAGTACTACCATCTGCACGACCAATATGCCGAGACCGCCGACATCCTGTTCATGGCCGAACAGGGCATGCTCAGCGAGAGTATGGCCCATGCCGAGCTGTTTGCCCTCGAACCGGATATCGAGCATGCCAAGGACTTCCCGAACTTCCTCCATCGCCCGCCGACCGAGGAGCAGTTCTACGCAGACGGCAAGCCCGACATCGAGGTCGGCCACATGGTGCAAGCAGAGCATATCCGATTCGGCGTCCGCCTGCTCGACGGGCCATCTCATTGCCTGATCGCGGGCCGGACCAAGGCCGGCAAGACGACGCTAATACGCATCATGATAGATGCCGTGGAGGCCCTCAATGCCCGACTCAAACAAGAAGCCGATTAGCCTGCTGGTCTTCGACCGCAAGAACGACCACCGCGACACGAAGAGGCGCCACGGCAAGAAGCGCTGGGTCCAGCTCAACGTCCGCCACCCGGGGACGCGGATTGCCTTTCAGCCTCCCATCGGCATGGACGTCGCGGTCTGGATCAGCGTCATCAGCACCCTCATCGCGGCCCGAGGCGGCCTCATCTTCGCGGCCAACGTCCTTGCCGCCATTTTCTCCTGGGCGGTGCCGGTCCTGAACCAGGTCCTCGGCGGCCCCCTTGTCCGGTTCCCTGACCCCCAACTGCTGCTCGACCTCGTGACCAAGGGCGGCCTTGACTTATGGGCATACAAGTCGGAATACGCCAAGGCCCTCGCCACCGTCCTTCAAGCCATGGCGCAGGCCTGCCCTGCCTTCTCCGCCTTCTCCGGGATCGACATGGAGCGAGACATCATCAGCCAGGGCAAGAGTTGCGTCATCGAAATCCCCACCATGAACCCACCGTGGATACGCTTGCTGCTTATCGACATCCTTATAGCGCAGATTCTGTACGGGCGCATCCACCGCCACCAGAAGATGGATCGCACGGATGTGATCATCTTCCTGGACGAGGCTGACGCCGACCTGAGCGTCATCGCTTCCGATGCGGCCTATGCGGACATGTATTCTATATTGGCTCAATTACTACGCATGGGCAGGGAATATGGCATCATGGTCGTGGTCGGGGTCGGCGTCCTGGGGAACATCTCCCGGTTCGTCAGCAGCAGTTTCCAGGACCTCTTCATCTTCAACGTCTCCGGCGGTGAGCAGTCCGCCGAGGCCCAGCGTATCCTCCAGTTGCCACCCGGCGCCGAACAGCTGTGTAAGTCGCTCAAGCCGGGCCAGTGCCTCTTCCTGGAGAATCAAGGCGCCTGGCCGCACGCCGTCTGGGCCCAGGTGGATTACCTGGCCCCGGACCGCAGCCCGGAGCCGGTGGAGTACGACACCCTTCCCTCGATCGTTCCGAGCAGGCCGCTAGGCGAGATGCCGGCCCTACAGGAGGCCCTCAAGCAGAAGGTGGACGAGTACAACCGCCGGAAGTTGGAGCGGTATCAGGCCAAGTCCCGCACCCTGGGCAAGCATGCCGCCAGACTCCATCGCACCGCAGTCGCGCACCCGTGGGTGCCGGTCGCCAGGCTTTGGGAGATGGCTGGCACCGTGCCTTCGCCCGCTGCCCAGAAAACCGCTCAGCGTCAACTCGAAGACCTTGGTTTCGACAAGTTCGATCTGCTCCGGGCAGGACGGCGCAACTCCCTCCTCATCGAACCTACGGAAGCGGGGTGCCGGGCTGAGAGCCAGGAGCCGCCGAGGCACCGAGGGAGGGGCGACAACCCGCACTGCCACATGGCCCACTGGGTCGTGTGGCAAGGCGAACGCCGAGGGTACAAGACAGCGATTGAATGGACCGTTCCTGGCACCAGTCATGCTGCCGACGTTGCCCATTTCCATGATGGCTTGGTTGACTTGTTCGAGATCGTCTCTACATGCGAGTCAAACCTTCTCAGCCACCTGGAAGCGTGCTTCAGCGCCAAGGAAGTCGCGAGCGTCACGATTGTGGCCGCCACCAAGAGCGAGTTGAAGGGCATCCAGAAGGACCTCGAATCACAACCGGCCCTCGCCCCGTACCTGGACCGCGTTTTCTACGTGCCCGCCGAAAGCATCCTCAAGGAGTTATGGCCATGAAAGCCGCCAAACTGACTATTCTACTACTTCTTATACTCGCACTCATGGTTTGGGTCCGCTCCTCAGGCCAGGATCTCGGACACCTGGCCAAGATCCTCCCCTTCTGTTCCGGCAACCCGCCGAGCCTGTACGACTTCGGTGCCCTCATCCTTATTGTCATGTGTTTCTTCGCTCTCCGCCACCTCAAACAGGCCCAGGAAGCAGAGCATGCAGCCCAGGACAGCCGCCATGATAGCGAGGACAATCAGCAGCCGCAGCCGTAGCCCAACCTCAAGGCCTTGGCCTTCTACGGGGCCTCTCGCCGCCTCCCAAAACCACGTCATCCGCAGGGAAGCGGACAGCAATTCAGGAATCCCTGGCGCGCCAGGGGCCCCAGAACAAGGCGCGGTACAACCCATGCGTGGAGGTCAGACATGACGCAGCTGCCACAACCTCGAATGCCGCGAGGCCCGTACCGCCAGGGGCCGCAGCCGATGCCCGTACAGCCCCGGCCGCGCAGGCCTCGGCCTCGGCGCCTGAATTTTTGGCAACGGATGCACTGGGGCTGGATCTTGGCGCCGCTTCTTCTTGTGCTCGCGGCCTGGCTGGCTACGGGGATCGAGGCAGGAGTCACGTGGAACCAGGTTATGGACATGCTCGCGGTCCACAACAAGGAAGCCTACACCCGCCTCGCATTGTTGGGCCTGCTCGTGGTCGCCATCGTGGCGATTGCGAAGATCCTGAGGGAGAACAAAAGGTCCTAACCGAAAGGAGTCGCACCATGCGCGTCATGATGAACGGTCAGGAGTTCCACGTCCCTACCGAGAGGGACGGCAGCATCCGTGCTGAAGAGTTGCGCCGCGCCGGCGGGATTCCCTCCAGCCGCACCCTCATCCTGCAGCAGCGCGACGGCGGCAACGAGGTCCTCGGACCAGGGCAGCGGGTCCTGGTCAAGCCTGGCGAACACTTCAGCGACGCCCCGCAAACGCGCCGGGGAAGATAGCCATGGCAAGACCTTCTGCCACACTGTTGAGGCACCTTCAGATCCTGTCGGTCGCGTACAGCCTCACCATCTCGGACGACTACCGCTGGGTGATCGTCCACGACTTCCTGGTGCCTCCCGGCTACAACTGGTCTTACATCGATGTGCTCGTGGAGATTCCCTGGGACTACCCGTGCAGCCCGCTTGGCGTCGGAGGGTCGCACGTCTTTGTCCCGCCCGACCTGCGGTACCGGGGGAGGACTCTTCGTGACTTGCATCCTGAAATCACGCCCGGCTGGGGACGCTGGGCGTGGTTCTGCTACGAGCGGGTCGCCTGGGACCCCTACCGCGACAACCTGGTGACGTTCCTCGAAACCGTCCGCGCCGACCTGACCTATCCCCCAACCAAATGAAAGGAGTCCCCGTATGAAACGTCTCACTACTCCCGCCGGCTCGCCCCTTGGCCGCAGTGTGACCTTCCGGTTCCCGCGCCCCTCCTTCGACGCACTCCTCAAGGAGTTGGTCAAGGACTCTCATGACGAGCAGTTCGCCTTCGCCCTCTTCTCGCAGGCCAGGCACGCCGACGGCACCAGCCTGATCGTCCGCAACGTCTTCTTCCCCGACGCCGGCGACCTCGAGCACCAGTCGGGGGTGGGAGTCACTCCCACCAAGGACTTCCAGGCCACCGTGTACCTGCTGGCCGAGCAGCAGGGGTTGGGTGTTCTCGACATCCACACGCACCCCTTCCAGGAAGTCGCCCAGTTTAGCGGCATCGACGAGGCAGAGTCCATCAAGAACAAGGAACCAACAGTAAAGGAGAAAGAGATGAGACTCGGAACGCGAAAAGTCGTTGTGCTGGGGCTTGTGGCAGCAGTCTTCCTCATCGCCAACGCCATGCTCGTGGCGGACTGGCTCAAGGAGAGGGGCATCGTTGACTTCGCCACAGGCATCCGGAAGGACTTCCTCACCGGTACCGCCATCACCATCATCGTGGCCCTGCTGATCCTGCTGGTCAGACCGAGGCCCGAGGGCAGCATCGCTTCCAGATGGCTCGGCCGCTGCCCGGTCTGCGATCATCGCTTGCTGGGCCGAGCGACCTATTGCAGCGCGTGCGGAAGCAAGGTGTAGTTCAGAATGCCCGGGGCTTACCTGTTTGCGGTTGTCACGCGGCAACTGACGTCATTCAGGTACCGGTAATGTGAACCGGCGACCACGAAAAAGCCGGTTGTCGCGACAACCCGAACGGCCATTTCGGGCACTTTGGGGCGATTCAGGCGGTATTCCGAAAACGGCCGTAAGTGTTTTTCGGAGACCTAATTACAGCAAAGACAGATACTTACGAAAATCCATCGGCAAAAATCCGAAGTCCGATGCTCTATCCAATTGAGCTACGGGCGCCCGGGGCCATTTTAGCAGAGCGGGCCCGGCTGTCAATTCTTCGGCTGCGGACGCTGGCCGAGCGGTGGCGACGGTACGGGTACCGTCGGCTGACGGTCCTGCTGAGGCGCGAGGGCCGGGCGGTCAACCCCAAGCGCGTGTATTGGCTGTATCGGGAGGCGGGGCTGGCGGTGCGGCGTCGGAGACGTAAACGGGCGGCCCGGCTTGCGGGGCGAGGGGATGACGGTCGTGGACCGGGCGAACGCGCGGTGGTCGGGGGTACGCGACGCCGGCGGTGTACGCCGAGCGGCAGCGGGGGCTCCGGTCGCCTCCGGTTCCCGGCGCCCCCGCTGGCGTGCCGACGGCAATCCGCGCTGGACTTGCGAGGCACGGACTCTCATAATCCCTGGACCAAAAAAATGGGGGCAGGTCACCGTCGAGTCGCTTGTGGCGACCTGTCCGCCCTGACGGGCCATGGCGTGGGCATGTTCTCGCCAAGATATCACATGGTCCCCCCAAAGGGTGACCATGCCGCCGTACAGCCAATCGTGAACCGCTCTGGCCGGGAGACAACCTGTGTCCATTCAGTCTGAGAATCAGGGGGGTATCTGCGGGCGCACGGTCCGGGCCTGCGCGGCCATGCTGGTGCTCTTCGGCGCGCTCGGCGCGGGCCAAGTTCTCGAACAGACGGCCGAGGGCTTCAACCGCTGGCCGGGATGGCGCGGCGACGGGTCCGGCATCAGCAAGGCCCGCGATTTGCCCACCTATTGGGATGCCAAGCAGGGAATCGCGTGGAAGACGGCGATCCCCGGCCAGGGCAACTCGTCGCCCATCATCTGGGACGGCAAAGTCTTTCTGACCTCCGCGACGCCCGACGGCGCGAAGCGCATGGTCCTGTGCCTGGACGCCGCCGGCGGCGCCATTCTCTGGAACCGCGAGATTCCGTCGGCGCAGGTTCCCCAGACCGATCCCAAGAACGGTTACGCCTCGGCCACGCCCGTGACGGACGGGCAGAAGGTGTATGCGTTCTTCGACGGCGTGGGCCTGGTGGCGGTGGACTTCGCGGGGAATCTGGTGTGGACTGCGCCGTTCGGCCCGTTCCAGACGTCGTGGAGCCTGGCCAGTTCGCCGGCGCTCTGCGGCGACACGGTGATCGTGGTGTGCGACCACGACGGTCCGGGCCTCATCGCCGCCGTGGACAAGACCTCGGGCAAGGTCCGCTGGCAGACGCCGCGACCCGCCGGCCGCGGATTCGGGTCGCCCGCCGTCATCTCCGTCAAGGGCGCCGACCAGATCGTCGTCAACGGCAAGACGATCTTCGGCTACGATCCGGCCGACGGCAAGGCCCTCTGGTCGGTCGTGTGTCCCACCGCGCCCGGCGACATGGTCGTGCCCACCGCGGTCTTCGATGAGGGGATCGTTTACGCCGTCTCCGGGCGCAACGGTCCCGTTTTCGCCATTGATCCCACAGGTCGCGGCGACATCTCCGAGACGCACGCCCGGATGCTTTCAAACACCGGCGGTCCTTATATCCCGTCGCCCGTCATCTATCCCTACCTATTCGTGCCGGGCGACAACGGGGCGATCCGCATCATGGACCCCGCCGGCAAGGTCGTCCTCCGGCACCGCCTGCGCGGCCACTTCAGCGCGTCGCCGACGGCCGGCGACGGCAAGATTTACTGGGCCAACGAGGCGGGGGAGACGTTCGTCTTCGACGCCGGCCACCTGCGCGACGAGAACCCTGCGCTGACGGTCCTCGCGGTGAATCCGCTCGGCGAACCGTGCCTGGCTTCTCCCGCCGTGGCGGACGGCCGCATCTTTCAGCGGACCGACAAGCACCTCTTTTGCATTGCGGGCGCCGCCAATCCTTCGGCCGCGCCGGCCGAAAAGCCACCGGCGGGCGACCTGGCGGCCCTCGTGGAGGAGTACAGGAAACATCCGGTCAACTCCGGACCCGACGTGGCGGTCCGCCTGCGCGTCGTCGAGGCCGTCGCCGCCATCAAGGACCCGGAGGCCATCCGGTTCCTCCTGGAGTCGGCTCAGAAGGAAGAGCAGTGGGACGTGGCCGAGGCCGCGTGCAAAAGCGTGGCGGCCCAGGGCCGTCCGGCTGTGCCGGCGCTCATCACGCTCCTGGGCCAGCATCAGAGTTTTGCCCGCATCATCGCGGCCGATGCCCTCGGTTCGCTCCAGGCCGAAGAGGCGGTCGAGCCGCTCCTCACGCAGACCCTCGCGCTGCCGGACCCGATGGTGAAGATCGCGGCGCTCGGTGCGCTCGCCAAGATCGCCGCCGCTCACGAAGTCCAGGTCGCCAAGGTCGTCCCCGCGATGGTCGCTGCCCTGAAGGACGAAAGGGGCGCCGTCAAAGAGGCGGCGATGGACAGCCTCGTGGTCCTCGCCGGCAAGATCGGTCCCATGGAGGAATCCGTCATGAAGGAACTCAGGAACGTGGCCGGCGACAAGAACCCGGCGGTGGCCGGGAAGGCGGCGGCGGCCATCGAGGCGCTGCGGTCCGGCGCCGGCGGGGCCGGGCCGGGCGCGGCGGCCGATCAGCCGAAGAGCGCCGCCGGCGAAACCTTAAGGGCCGGCCCGATCCGCCTCCAGTTCGCCGACGGCGAACTGCGGTATCTTTACGTCGGCCAGAAGGAGATCGTCCGCCGCATCTACTTCGCCGTCCGCGACTCGCGCTGGGACACGGTCATGCCGGTCTTCACAGAGGTAAACGTCAAGCAGGAGGCGGAAAGTTTCCGCATCCGCCTCCGCGCGGTTTGTAAGAGCGACCTGGCGGATTACCGCTGGACGGGCGAGATTGTCGGGACCGCGGAGGGGCGGATCACGTTCCGCGTGACCGGCGAGGCGGCGGCCGATTTCCCGTCGCCGCGCATCGGCCTCTGCGTCCTCTATGGGGCCGAGTCGCTGGCCGGGCAGACGTTCGAGACGGCCGACGCCAAGGGCGCGGCTGCGGCGGGCAAGTTCCCCGAGTTTATCGCGACGGGGCTTGTGGCGACCGCTTTCGAGCGACTCCGCTACACCACCGCCGACGGACTTGTGGTTTCGTGCAGTCTGGAGGGAGCCGCGTTCGACATGGAAGACCAGCGGAACTACGGCGACAGTTCCTACAAGGCCTTCTCGGCGATGCCCTATGGGCCGAACGTCGCCAAGGGCCGACAGGCCAGTGAGACGCTTGTGCTGGAAGTGAGCGGCGCCAGGCCAGCGGCCGCAGCCGATGGACCTGTCCGCATCACGATCGATAAAGCCGCGCCGGCGGCGAAGATGCCGAGGCTCCTCGCGGCCTCCGATTCGACAGGCCGCCCGTCGCTCTCAGGATTCCTCGAACTCAACCAGAAGCGGGACACCCTGAAAGAGGCGGCGGCGGTCGCGTTCCCGTATAATCCGGCGGCCCACATGCCCGACGACGACACGTTCATGGAGAACCGGTCGGCCGTTGTGGACCAGGTCCGGACGATCCGCGCCTTCGCGCCGCGGGCGGCCATCCGCATTGGTCCGATTACCATCAACTCGCCGTATCCTCGGCCGGGGCCCGACCCGCGCCAGAAGACGCTCTTTGTCGCATCGTGGGCGGCGGGCCTGGTGAAGTACCTGGCGCTGGCGGGCGTGGATGAAGCGGTCTTCCAGTTGGAGCCGGGGCCGGCGGACACCCTTCTCCGCGAGATGTCGGCCCTGGCGGGCCGGCCCGTCCTTGCCGCCACGGTAATCGCCGCCGGTCGCCCGCCCATCGAGGCGTGGGCTGTCCGGGACGAGGGCCGCCTCATCGTCTGGCTGTCGAACAACACCCCTGAGGCGCAGAAGGCCGTCCTTGCGAATCCCGGCGAAGGCGGAACCGTCACGGTCTGGCGCCTGACCGACGATGCGGCGGCGAAAGCCGGTCCGGTCGAGCAACCGGCGACGATGGCGGCCGATGGCCTGGAGATTGAACTGGCGCCCTTTGAGGTTGGCCGCGTGACCCTCCGCAAGGCGGATTAGCCGGGGAGTTGGCGCGGCGCGGTGGGGCGCGGTCTGTGGAGCCTCAGCGGACGCGGACCATGAAGGGCATGTCTTCGGGCTGCCGGTCCGTCAGCCGCACGATGCCGTACCAGCGCGGGTTCCACGGATGCCCGTCCTCGGACCACATGAGATTGGTGGTCTTGTCGTCGGCTCCTACGTGAACCCACCAGATGGAGAAGCCGAGGTCGCCGGAGGCCGGCCAAGCGGCAGTCTCCATCAGTGCGTAAGGGACGAACATTTCGACGGTCGCGCCGTCGTCGGGCAGGACCTTCCATGCGCCTCGGAGGCCGGGCGCTTCCTTGGACGTTTCGCCCTTGCCGAGTTCGACCTGTCCGTCCGGCTTCAGGCTTCCGTTGATCCAGTAGTACCGCCCGGCGGTCCCCAGAAGTTCCGGCGGCCGCGAATCGAAGAACAAGGTGAATCGGTCCTTCTCGATGCAGCCGGTCGCCCGGACCGCGATGAAGAGGCCGTCCTTGCCGGCCCGCAGCGCCCAACGGGTCATGCACTCGTCGGGCGAGGCGCGGTTATCCTGCGGCCCTTGTGTGAAGCGGGCCTGGCAGGGGAGGCCGACCGGGACCTGCGGCGCATCGGCCCACTCCTCGAGGGAGCCGTCCACGGTGGCTTCGCCGCGGCGCGCGGCGCCGTAACGCACATACGCCAGTTCGGCCACAGCCCAACCGGTGCGACCGTCGCGCTCGACGGACTGGATGAGCGGCAGGCGACCGACCTCGCTTCCCTGCGGAATCTCGACCGCGACCTCGCGGCAACGGCCGTCCACAAGGAGGCCCACCGTGGCCGTCGAGTCTTGGACAATCTGCCGGCGGCGGACAAACGCCGCGTCCACTTCGAACGGCGCGGCC
This sequence comes from Phycisphaerae bacterium, assembly GCA_035530455.1. Lineage (GTDB taxonomy): Bacteria > Planctomycetota > Phycisphaerae > FEN-1346 > FEN-1346 > JAPLMM01. Next base: position 10,001 of record DATKUU010000168.1, read on the forward strand.
GCGGCGTAGACGCGGCTGGAACCGGCCGAGAAGTCAACCACGGGAATGAGCGGCCGGCCGGGCGCCAGGTACGCATCGTTCGGATACCTGAGCAGGTCCTCGGGCTTGGCGGCCTGCGGCCACTTCACGTCCAATCGCACTTCCTGGCCGCTCTCAAGGTCGTAAGGACAGGGGCTTGGGGCCTCGAGTTGGCCGTTCATGAGCGGACCGACTTCCAGGCGGCCGGCGCGGCGGTCGGGCGAGGCGTTGCGGACTGTCAGATGGCTGACGACGCCGCCCGGCGTCCACTCGCTCCGTCCGGTCATCGCCAGGGGCGGCGCCGGGGCGGCGCCCGTGATGGCCTCATAGACGGCGCGGGCGATGGCCAGATGTCCGAGGACGTTCGGATGGACGGCGTCGCCCCCGCCGTCGGTCTCAAGACGGCTTCGCATCGGCTCGCCGTAAGAGGGCGGATACACCGGCCACATGGCTTGGACGGACTTTTGGATGGTGTCGCCGCCGGTTCCCCAGACCGCATGGAACGCGTCGGCCAGGGGGACGTGTAACTCCTCCGCGAGCGGCCGGAGCGACTCCGCAAAGCCGATGGTGCGGAAGGCATATCCCGGCGGATTGGGATCTTTCGCCTGGCGCTGCTCTTCGGGCGTTAGCGGGATGCCGAGGTCCGGCGTCGGCGTGAGGAAAACCGTGTCGGCGCCGATCTCGGCGAGGTGCTCGGCCACCCAGCGGTATTGCTCCAGATAAGCCGCCAGGGGCACGCCGCCTGCCTGGTCGTTCAGGCCGTACATCAGAAGGCCCACGTCGGGGCGGACGGGCAGAATATCGTCCTGGAAGTGCCGGACCGACGCATCCACCGACCGGCCCGGATACGATCGGTCGAAGCACGCGACGTTCGGGTTGCCGGAGGCGCGGCGGAGCATGAGGGTCAGGAGGGTCTTGTAGTCGCCGGTCCATGTGACGGAGTCGCCCATCGCCATGAGCGTGACTTTCTCGCCGGCGAGGAGTTTCTTGCCGGTGCGGGGCAGAGCCGCGAGGAGCCTGTCTTTTGAGAGCCGCGGCGGCGGCGCCATGGCCAACCACCGGAACTCCCCTTCCACGTCGCCGCTGAGCGTCGCGATGTGGATTCCTTCGGCCAGCGACGCGAGGGCGATGCGGCCGTTCTCGACAGCGGCCTCCCCTTCGCGCGTCGGGCCCCAGCCGCCGCACGTGATCGTCCGCACGGTCCACGAGACGCGGTGTGCGGCCGGCGGAACCTGGAGGACCACCGGTTCGTCGGTGAAAACGTAGGGAGGTACGGCCACCAGTCCGGTGGCGGGTGCGGCCTCGGCGGCGCCCTGAGCGGTGGGGGCCCCGGCCAGAAGGAGGCCCGCGCCTCCGAGCATTGCCGCCACAAGATTCCATCGGTTAAAACCCAAAGGTCTGCTCCTCTACCTTGTGATCGGCCGGAGGCGCCGGTGCTGGATGACCCTCCCCCGTTTTATGTACCAGGGCGAGTAAGAGTTTCCGTTAGCGTTGGACTTGCCCCCATTTCTGATCCACCCGGTGTGAGACTTTTTCATGGCCCGTGCTCCGGGGCAGCGGCGAACTCCGCCGGCGGCACGTTTCCCAACGCACTGTGCGGCCGCTGCCGGGTATAGTCCTCCCGCCACGCATCCACCTTCTCCTGCGCATCCTCCAGCGACAGGAACCAGTGCTCGTTCAGGCACTCTTGCCAGGAAGACCATTCTCGCAACATCTTGGGTCTGTTTCAAGAGGCAGGACGCAACTGGTAACGGATAAGAGAAAAGCAACAGAGAAACAGTTCGTGCACGGAACTTCGAGGTCCGATGCTCTATCCAATTGAGCTACGGGCGCCCGGGACCATTTTAGCAGAGCGGGCCCGGCTGTCAATTCTGCGGCCCCCGGATGAGCCGGAACAGACTTTTCCTGCAATTTCAACAGCGGCGGGGGAGTATAATCCAGAGGATCAGCAGGCAGGGTCGGAGGGATTTTCATCGGCCTCCGCCCCAGGCCGACGCCGATGAAAGAGGTGCGGCGGAGGTGCCCACAAAGGCGCCCCGGCCGCAGGAGTGGGCAGAATGATGACCGCCAAGCAACCTTTCCTGGGATGGTGGCGGCGCGTGGCGCTGGCGGCCGTGGTTGCGGCCCTGGTCGGCGCGGCGGCAATTGAGGCGCACGGTCAGCCGCGTTCGTGCGGTCCGCCGCCGCAGGCCAAGCCACAGCGGCGCACCGCGGCCGAAGGATTCCCGCCGCTGCCGCTCCCGGCTACGCCGCTTCGGCGGACGGAGAAGAAGCGCGAGCCGAGCCCCCCTGCCCTCGTCGGCAAGGTCATCCTCGGCGACATCAAGTGGGAGACGCGCGACGGCCAGCGTTCCTCCTGGCGCGACTGGAAGACGGACCCCAGCGACATCGAGAACCTCCTGAGGTGGACGAACCAGCAGTTGAACATCCAGTACCGGTCGGTGGACACGGACCTGGCGGAGTTTTCGGGCGACCCGACGGAGTTGCCGATTCTGTATTTTACGGGGCACGACGCATTCACGGTTCCGGCGGAGGTGCTGCCGCGGCTGCGGCGCTTCTGCCTGGACGGTGGGACGATCCTCGGCGACGCGTGCTGCGGTCGGGAGGAGTTCGACAAGGCATTTCGGGCGCTGGTGGTGCAACTGTTCGGGACCGAGCGGCCGATGGAGGCGGTGGCGCCGGACGATCCGCTGTATTCCGCGTACTACCAGATTTCGAGCGTGCAGTTGAGGGATGGCCCGAAACTGTGGGAAGGCCCGCCGACACTGGAGGCAGTGACCATCGGCTGCCGCGCGGCGGTCATCTACACGGGGGGTTTCGATTGTTCGTGCGGGTGGGACGGTCACATTCACGAGACGGGCCGTCGCGTGATGCCGGCCGACGCGCGGCGGCTGGGGGCGAACATCATCACGTACTGCCTGGCGACGTACGAACTGGGGCGGTTCCTGGCGACCGAACGCGTCTATCACCAGAAAGGCGAGCCGACGCGGGACCAACTCGTCATCGCCCAGGTGGTGCACGGCGGCGATTGGGACACGCAGCCGGCGGCGCTGGCGTCGCTCCTGAAACACGTGGCCCGGAACACGACGGTCGAGGTCCAGTTCAAGCGCGAGGTGGTGGACCTGCGGACGATTGACGCGTTCGCGCACCCGATTCTCTACATGACCGGCCACAAGGAATTCCGCCTGACGGACGAAGAGGTCGGGAACCTCGCGCGGTACCTGGCGGCGGGCGGGGTGCTGGTGGCCAACGCGTGCTGCGGCCGGGAGGGGTTTGACACGGCGTTCCGGCGGGAGATCGCGCGCGTCCTGCCGGACCATCCGCTCCAGAAGATTCCCCTGGACCATCCGATTTATAGCGCGGTCTATCCGGTGCGGCAGGTCGAGTACACGCCTCTGGTGGAGCACGAGCATCCGGGGCTTCGGCAGCCGACGCTCGAGGGCGTGGCGCTGGAGAACCAGTTGCGCGTCATTTACAGCCGATACGGGTTTGTGAACGCCTGGTCGGGCGCCCCGAATCCGTACGCGCGGGAATATCGGACGGAGGATGCGCTTCGGCTGGGGATCAACATTCTGGTGTATGCGATGATGCACTAGGTGATTTCAACGCAGCCCAAAGGGCCCCTTCAGTCTTGATTGACAAAAGCCTATCTGGCCTATAGGGTAGCACTATGCCCACGCTCGACTGGATTGGGAAGAATCCGGGCGGTTGCATCGGTGGACGCATGCGTCGCCCCTGGTGTTGGCCGTTGCGAAGGTTCAGAATGCGCCTTATCTGGAGAAAATAATGTCATTTAACGCCAAACTGACCGCAGTGCTCAAGACCGATAAGCGGTTTATCGTCGAAGAAGGTGAGCTACTTATCGCCGCGGTGCGAGACCGAGCCTGGCAAGTTGACCACGATCTCGTCAAACTGTTGCTTTCCGACAAGGACATCAAAGCCAAGTTCTTCGACGAAATCGCCGGGCATTGGGTGTTCAACCTCAACACGTTCATCGAATACATCTCGCAGAAGAATTTCCTCGATAACTCGTACACGCGGTTTCGCAACCGAATCGGCCTGACCATCGGCGACAAGTATTTGCGTGAGCGCGGCGACGTGGCGCTGGCATGGCCCTACAAAGACTGCATTCTGGAAGGCGGTCAGACGAGGGACGAAGAAAGTCGCAAAGAAATTTTCTTCAACGAAGTGATCGCCGAGGACGAAATCAACCGACTGCTTGACCCGAAAGTCTTGACCAGCTTTGTGCGCTACACCTCGAAGGGCAAACAGCCGGTGAAAGAATTCAAGCGCGACGAGAACGGAATCATCCGAGAGAACTTGATTTTCAAGGGTAATAACCTCCTTGCTTTGCACACGCTCAAGACCCAGTTTCGAGGGCAGATCAAACTGGTCTACATTGACCCGCCCTTTAATACGGCAAGTGCAGCAAACACCTTTGCCTACAACAACAGTTTCAATCACTCTACGTGGTTGTCCTTTATGAAAACCCGTGTTGAAGCCGCAAGGGAAATGCTGAGAAAGGATGGGATTTTTGTTGTTGCCATTGATCATTACGAACTCTTTTATCTTGGCGTGTTGTGTGATGAGGTTTTCGGCAGAGAAAACCGCATGGGCGTCATATCAGTTGTTCACAATCCAGGCGGTCGCCAAGACGACATCTTCTTTCCGACTGCTCATGAGAATATGCTCTTTTACGCAAACGACATCACTTCCGCCAAATTAAACACCCTGGGCATGAGCGACGAAAAGCTTTTTCAATTTAGACTCGAGGACTCTTTTGGGAAGTATAAGCTAAGGGGCTTCAGACGCAGCGGCAACAATTCGAGACGCGAACAGCGACGAGGATTGTTCTATCCCATTTATTACAACCCAACAACCAACGATTTTAGATTGAAACCCGCAAAGGATTATCTGAAACTACTGCCAATCGACGAGCAGGGAATTGAAAGATGTTGGAGATGGGGGCCAGAGACTTTCATGGCGCGAATTGAAAAATATATCGAGGTAAAATCAGTCGGGGGTAGGTATGATATTTACATTAAAGAAAGAGAAGGCGATTACGAGGGCGAGAAACCCAAAACCATCTGGAATAAATCAAAGTATTCCGGACAAACTGCTACAAGTGAATTGAAGAAGTTGTTCGGTGAGAAGACATTCAGCTATCCGAAATCGCCCTTCTTGATCATGGATGTTGTTAAAATTACAACAGCAAAGAATGATATTGTTCTTGATTTCTTTGGTGGTAGCGGGACAACAGCCCACGGTGTGTTGGAATTGAATAAAGAAGATGGCGGGAGTAGACAATATATTCTTTGCGAGCAAATGGGTTACGCCGATTCAATCACCGTAGAACGTGTGAAAAGGGTAATGAAGAAGAACAAGAGCGGGGATTTCATCTTCTGCGAACTGATGAAATACAATGAAGCCTTCATGGAGCGCATAGAATCTGCCAAGACTAGCAAGGAGTTGCTCAAAATCTGGCGGGAAATGGCCGAAGACTCGTTCCTAAATTGGTACGTGAATCCGCGTCTTCCAGAGGACGCCATCAAGGATTTCGAAGCCATCGGCAAGGAAGAGAATGGCGTCCAGAAGCAGAAGCGGTTGCTGGCTGAACTGCTCGATAAGAACCAGCTCTACGTGAACCTCTCCGAGATTGACGACGCGCAATTCAAGGTGAGCGCAGAAGACAAGGCGTTGAACAAGGCGTTCTACGGCGAGGCGTACAATGCCTGAGCAATTTCTTTACGAAACACTAAACGCCGTTTCGGGGATGGGATTTCTGAAAAAGGAAATCCCGGAATCCGTGGCCCTGAACCTGAATCCAAAATATGAAGTGCGGCCTTACCAAATCGAGGCGTTCGCACGCTTCTTCCATTGCCAAAAGAGCGATTTCCCCGGCAAGGCATATCCCCTGTATTTCCTTTTCAATATGGCGACAGGGAGCGGTAAGACGCTTATCATGGCGGGGCTGATCCTGTACCTGTACGAGCAGGGTTACCGGAATTTCCTGTTCTTCGTCAATTCGACGAACATCATTCAAAAGACGAAGGACAACTTCCTGAATCCGCTGTCGTCCAAGTTTCTTTTCAAACCGGACATCTTCATCGGCAACCGCCACGTGCGCGTTTCGCCCGTCGAGAATTTTGAGGGCGTCAATCCGAACGACATCAACATATGCTTCACCACGATTCAGCAATTGCACATTGACCTAACGACGGAAAAGGAAAACGCCATCACGTTCGAAGATTTCCGCAAGCACAAGGTTGTTCTGATTGCCGATGAAGCGCACCACTTGAACACCAAAACCAGACGCCAATTGGAGTTGTTCGAGAGTTGGGAGAACACGGTCGAGAGCATCTTCAAGCAGAACGTGGATAATCTGCTGCTCGAATTTACGGCCACGCACGATTACGAAGACCCCAACATGGTGAGCAAGTACCGGAACAAGGTAATCATCCGGTACGACCTGCAACAATACCGGAACGAGCGGTTCTCCAAAGATGTTATGATCGTGCAGTCCGACTTTGACCTGGAGGAGCGCATCCTTCAGGCGCTGATTCTGAGCCAGTACAAACAGGAAGTGGCGGCGAAGCACCGGATCAATTTGAAGCCGGTGGTGCTCTTGAAGGCGCAGCGAACCATCGCGCAGTCGCACGAGAACAAAGCCAGTTTTCACAAACTTATTGCTAGTCTCAAGGCGAAGCAGATTGCCCAGGTCCGCAAGTCTGACATCCCCGTTATTCAACGCGCGTTCCAGTTTTTTGCCGAGAATAAAATAACCGATGGTCAACTTGTGGAACGGCTCAAACGGGAGTTTCACGAAGATTTCTGCCTGTCGGTCAACGTGGAAGGCGAGAAGGAGCAATACCAGCTTCTGCTGAACTCGCTCGAAGACCGGAACAATCGCATCCGGGCGATTTTCGCCGTCCAGAAACTCAACGAGGGCTGGGACGTGCTCAACCTGTTCGACATCGTGCGCTGTTACGAACATCGCGATACCGGTCGGCAGAAAATTGGCAAGACCACGACCTCGGAAGCGCAGTTGATCGGACGCGGTGCGCGGTATTTTCCATTTGTCTTACCGGAAAGCAATGACCGCTTCCGCCGTAAGTTTGATGGCGACATGGGCCACGAATTGCGCGTTCTGGAAGAATTGCACTACCACAGCATCAATGACTTTCGCTATATCTACGAAATCCGCGCTGCGCTGGTTGCGCAGGGCATCATGGACGAGGATACAGTCGAGAAGCGGCTGACGCTGAAAGACGCTTTCCAAAAGACGCCGTTCTACAAATACGGCGTGATCTACACCAACGACCGGCTGGAAAACGATTATCAGCAAGTCAAATCTCTTGCGGATATGGGCGTCAAGAAACGAAATTACGTTCACGTCATTGCCACCGGCCACGGCGGAGCGAGCGCCATCCTCGCGGATAGGCGGCAGGAGGCCGTTGTATCGGAAGAAAGCCGAAAGGATGTCAACGTTACGGACATAGAACGCAACATTGTTGAATCGGCGGTGGCGCGTAATCCGTTCTTTTCGTTTGCATCACTCCACCGGTATTTCCCGCATCTGACTTCGATGCGAGAGTTCATCACGTCGGAATCGTTTCTTGGCGGACTCGCTATCACGTTTCAAGGGGATGTGCACCGGCTCGATGAAAACAAGGCCGAGACACTGCGTGGGATGGTGGGATTGCTGCATCAAATCGAAACCGAGGCGAGACAGCAAATCACCGATTATCGAGGCTCGCGGGAATTCAGGCACGGTTGGGTACACGATATTTTCCACGACAAGATATTGAAATTCGGCAAGGGCAATCCGCTGGCATTGCCCGATCCACAATTTGAAGCGTTCATTGCTGGCAAGGATTGGTATGTCTTCAACGCGCTCTATGGCACGAGCGAAGAAAAGCCGTTTGTTCGGATGCTCGAAAGGCAAATGCCTGCGCTGAAAAAGAAATATGAAGCCGTTTACCTCGTGCGCAACGAGGGGCATTTCAAAATCTACAATTTCTCCGATGGGCAAGCCTTTGAGCCGGATTTTGTTCTGTTCTTGAGAGAGAAGACCGGCAGCCTTCTCACGTATCAGTTGTTCATCGAGCCCAAAGGCAAACACATTACAGAACACGACCAATGGAAGGCGACATTCTTGAAGGAGATTTGCGAAGAGTTTGCGGACAAGATTCTGACGTTTGCAGGCGACTCAAAGTATCGCCTGATCGGCCTTCCCTTCTATAACATCGCGGACGAAAACGAGTTCAAAGACACCCTCCAGACTACGTTAAACGTGTAAAGCTAGAGGGCATTCACCGCGCACCAATAGGCGGCGTACCGCTCGAATGAGCGGGCGATTTTGGCATGGGAGGAGGGGAAAAGCAATGCAAAAGGCAGAGTGCAAAGAGGGGAGGCTTTGCGCTGGCGCGCGGTACGGCGGGAAAAGGGCAACGGACCGAGGCGAGACCCCTCCGCTTCGGTCGGGGTGACAGAGGCGGGGAAATCAATGCGGAAAGCGGAAAGGAAGGATGCGATGCGAGACCCCTCCGCTCCGGTCGGGGTGACAGAGGCGGAAGGGGGGTGGGGGGAAAGCAATGCAAAAGGCAGAGTGCGGAGAGAGGAGGCTTTGCGTTGGCGCGCGGGCGGCGGGAAAAGGGCAACGGACCGAGGCGAGACCCCTCCGCTTCGGTCGGGGTGACAGAGGCGGGGAAATCAATGCGGAAAGCGGAAAGGAAGGATGCGAGGCGAGACCCATTCGACTCCCCTTCGATTCGCTACACTCACTCAGGGTCGCTCAGGGTGACAGCGCGCCAGGGTGGCGCAAAAGCGGCCCGGGGGGGAAAAAATTATTCTGCCGTCCACGGGGTCGTGGAGCGGGTTTTGCGGCATCGAGGTGGCGCAAGACGGAGCGCGCCGCACTTTAGGGGGGGAATGAGGAAACCCGAAATTCGAATGACGAATGAAACCCGAAGGACGAAACTCGAAGCGCGCTACGGAGTCCCGGCAGGGCACGGGGAAAAAGAGAAAAGGGGATCACGCGATGGGACAGAGTGCGGAGGGGACGTATGATCGTCGTGGAATCAATGCGACGTATCATCGGCGTCGTGCGGCACGGGCGATATGGGCGTCGGGCGGTCGGTTGGCGGAAGCGGCCGAGCGTTCGCAGACGGGGCTTTTGACGCTGCGGAAATGGCTGCAGGCTCCGGAGTTCCAGGCGCTCTTGGCGGAGGAAGCCATGGAGCCGATCGTCCAGGCGGCGAGCGCGGTGGTGCGTTGGGCGCCGGCGGCGGTGGCGCGGCTGATCCGGGACCTGGATAGCGAGTCGGCGAACGACGCCCGCCGCGCGGCGCGAGAAATCCTTCGGCTGGCGATGGACGTGCAGAAACATTTGATCCAGTCGCAAAACGCGTCGCAGCAACCGGAAAGCAAGACGGCGAACGACCAACCGCCAACCTTCAACGCGGCGATGGATCCGTTGTCGCAGCAGTTGGAGGAGTTGTCGGATGAGAAGGTGGAAGCGATTTTGGGGATACTGAACGGCCCTCCGGACGGCGGCGGAGTGCAGAACAGAGAACCCGGAAACCGGAACTCGGAAAGCGGATAGAAGGCAACGGCGAAACGGCGCGCGCCGCGCAAGCGCGGCGGCGAAACGTGGGCAGACGCTAAGCCGCAAGCGGCTTGCTGATTGACGTGGACAGGGGGCGGGAGGAAGGGTATCCTTGTTGAGGAAGCCATAAGGAGGCGAGGCGGTGAGCGAGCAAGCCGCGCGAAGCGCCGAGGAAATCAAACTGATCCGCCAACTGGGCGAGGCGAAGAGCCTGCTGCTCGCCGAAATCCACAAGTCCATCGTCGGCCAGGACGAGGTGATCGAGCAACTGTTGCTGGCGATGTTCTCGCGCGGGCACTGCCTGATGGTCGGCGTGCCGGGGCTGGCGAAGACGCTTCTGGTCTCGACCATCGCCCAGATTCTAAAACTTCAGTTCAGCCGCATCCAGTTCACGCCGGACCTCATGCCGTCGGACATCACGGGGACGGACGTCATCGAGGAGAACCGTGCGACGGGCGGGCGCGAGTTCCGGTTCATCAAGGGCCCGCTCTTCGCGAACATCATCCTGGCCGATGAGATCAACCGCACGCCGCCCAAGACCCAGGCCGCCCTGCTGCAGGCGATGCAGGAATACCACGTGACGACGGGCGGGCAGACCTATCCGCTGGAATTGCCGTTCTTCGTCCTCGCGACCCAGAACCCCATCGAGCAAGAAGGCACCTATCCCCTGCCCGAGGCCCAACTCGACCGGTTCATGTTCATGGTGAACGTCGGCTACCCGTCGCGCGACGAGGAGCGGCAGATCGTCAAGACGACCACCGCCGAGGAGAAACACGATTTGCGCCTCGTGCTGGCGGGCAAGGACATCCTCGCCGTCCAGCGGATCATTCGCCGCATCCCCGTCTCGGACCACGTCGTGGACTATGCGGTGAGTCTCGCCCGCGCCACACGTCCGCGGACGCCCGAGGCCCCGCAGTTCATCAACGACTGGCTCACGTGGGGCGCCGGGCCGCGCGCCGCCCAGTACCTCATCCTCGGCGCGAAGGCCCGCGCCATCTTCGCCGGCCGTATGAACGTGACGGCGGAGGACGTGCGGCACGTAGCGCATCCGGTCCTGCGGCACCGGCTGTTCACGAACTTCAACGCCGACGCTGAAGGCATCACGCCCGAGCAAATTGTTGACCGGCTCCTGACGACCGTGCCGGAACCTCGGCCGGAGGACTATCGCGACGCCCGCGCGCGGCCGGTGCTGGAACCGGCCGAGGCGCCGGAGGGGGACGCCGACCCGGCCGACGAACCGCAGGCCTAATTGCTGCTTCGTCAACTTCGTTGCCTGTCACACGGCAGCCTTGCTACGCCACCACTCCCTTCTGTGCCCGTTACAATCCGGGCACATGGCTTACCACTGGGGCCTAGAAGGAGGCGACCATGCCCTGGCGGGAGAGGATGGCCGAAGGCCGAGGGAAGAGGACGACAGTGGCAGGCGGCCAAGCCTACTTCGGAGTACCGACTGGCTCTGACGCGGGCAATTCCTCCCTTTCGCTGAGGAAAACCGCAACATGGTTTCCCCAGTCGTCACCCAGACGCTCCTTCAGCCCAGCAGAGTCCGTGTCCCCGAGCAGGACCTCGAGCAGACCTCGGGCGTCGTGTCGGGGCGGGATCGCCTTCAGGTCCTCCCGCCCTTTGGCGACAGCCTCTTGCAGATTGCCTTCCGCCACCCGGATACGGAACAGCAGGACACGCGCCAGATGGGCGGCTGGGGTTTCCTGCAGCGCGGCCTCTGCATCGGCCCTGGCTTCCTCCAGTCCTCCGGCATAGAAGCGCGCCCATCCCCGATCCACATACGCACCGGCAGCGCATTCTTCCAGTTTCAGTGCCTCCGTGCAATCCTCGATCGCCCCCGAGTACCGCCTCGTGCACAGGTGTACCCAGGCCCGCGCCACGTGGGCCTCGGCACATTTGGGGTTGCATTCGATGGCGCGGTTAGCGTCGGCAAGCGCCTCATCAAACCGGCCCTGAACGGCAAAGACATCGCTCCGGGCCACATAGTTCCAAACGCCATCAGGGTCGATCTCGATGGCCTTGTTATAATCCGCGAGGGCTAGACCGATCTTTCCAGCTTTGCGGTACGCATCACCTCGGTGGCGGTAGGGAGTCGCCTCCATCGGCGCGCGCAACCGCGACGCGAAATCATCTTCCCCCTCTTCCGGCTCTTCCTCCAGGCTGTGGAAGAACTTCGCCATCGGTCCTACGAAACTCAGGCTATTGGCCTTTTGGAACTCCTCCAACGCCTCTTCCGCCTTGCCGAGGTTACAGCAGGCTACGGCCAGATTGTGGTGGGGAAACACCGCATCCGGCTTGAGGGCGATGGCCTTACGGCAATCCTCCTCGGCAGCGGCAAATTCCCCCAACTCGTTGCGGGCAGCGGCACGGTTCGAGTACGCCATCGCCTCATCCGGGTCCAGTTCCAGTGCCTTGTCGGCGGCGACTATCGCACACTCGTACCAGCCCAAATTTACCAGGGTACCAGCCTGGCAAACACGGGAACGGACATGACCTGGATCGAGTTCCAAGGCTCGCTCGGCATCGGCAAGAGCAAGCGTGTTCTTTCCGAGATCCATATATAGGCCTGCCCGACTGGCGTAGGCATCAACTAAGCGCCCATCCAGTTCAATCGCCTCGGTCAGGCCCGTCACAGCCTCCTCGAGTCGGCCCACTTCTTTCCGGGCCATGGCTCTGAAGAAACGCAACCGGGCTTCCCCCGGCTGCAGAGCAACTGCCTTATCAAACTGCTCGAGCGCATCGTCAAAACGCTTCTGACAAGCGTAAATGAAACCCCGCTTCGCGAATGCCGGGGCGAAGTCCGGCGCAATCTCAATGACGCGCCCCAAGTCGGCCAGAGCATCTTCGTACTGATCAAGCTCAGCGTATGCCCAGGCGCGAAGGAAATACATACGAGGGTTATCCGGAAGGTGCATGACGCCCTGATCAAAGTTCTCGATGGCTTTTTTCAGGCGATTCAAACGGCCGTAGACTATCCCCCGCCTGATATAAGCACCTGCCATCTCCGGCGCGTGTTCCAGGGCCTTCGTGTAATCCTGGGCAGCGGCATCAAAATCGCCCTTCTGTTCTTCGGCCATCCCCCTACCAAAATAGGCTGGTGCGTGCTTCGGATCGAGGCGCAGGGCGGCATCGAACTCGGCAATCGCCTCATCGACTTGTCCTGCACCCACGAGATATATACCCAGCAGGCTGCGGTAGGCAACATCTTCAGGCAACAGGCTGACCGCCTTGCGCATGTCCGAAATCGCCCGTTCGTGGTCACCCTTGGCCGCATAGCACCGACTGCGGTCCGCGTACGCAGGTGCCAACGAGGGCGCCAGGGAGAGGATGCGGTTGTACACCTGGATGGCGCGGTCGTACTCTCCCCGGGAGAAATGCTCACGGGCCTGTATAGCCAGTTTGGCGATCTCTTGGTCCTGGTTCAACGAGGTCATCGGACTTTGCCCCGCTTCGGGTATTTCTGGCGGCCTCTGCGATGTTGGAGGAATTCGCTCCGGCTGCGGTGTCGCGAGGGTTTGCCTCGCGCCCGCCAAAGCTGCCGCAACGACAACAATACCCGCCACGAGTACCGCCCCGAATGGTCCACTTGCCACAGAGTCCGACATGGGTAGGTCCCCTGAGCCCTCGCACAAAGGTATCTTGTTAGGCCAGAGCTTCCTTGTCAAACGAATCCTCGGGATGGCACAGAGAGATAAACGGCAGCGGCGAGCGTTTTGTTCGCCGTCGGTGAGCACACCTTCAACCGGCCGGCGGAGTGAGGCGCTCGAGCCACGCGGCCAAGTAGGGCCATGCCGGCACGAGGAGAATGGCGAGTAGGGCGGCCAGGCCCACGGCGGCGCACCAGACGGCCACGGCCTTGCCGAACGAGACGCCCAGTCCGTTCCGCAAAATCGCCACCGAGACGGCAACAATGAGCACCCCGCCGAGCCAGTATATCCAGGGCGCCAAGTCCAGCCGGTCGGGCACCACCTCCACCGTCAGGATGAAGATGATGGCGGCGACAGCAGCGGCAACGATGCTCGAGAAGAGCGCACAGAGCATGGCCCGCCCGAGCGTCGCCCCTTCGGCCCCGACCATCTTCGCGCCGACGCGGAAGAGGAGGCCCGCGACCAGGACAGCCCCCACGGCGGCCAGACCCCAGAGAAGCGCAACGGTCATAGCAATCCTCCTGTGGCCCCTCGCGGCCTGAGGTGAAATCGGCCGGGGGAGGCCTGGTGCTAAAGCCGAACCGGCGCCCCGCGGTTGCCTACGCATCGCCTTTTCGGATGCGCACTTCCCATCGGAGGGCTTCGGCTTCGTTGCCTGCCGCGTGGAGCGCTTCGGCGTAGGTCTTGACGACATGGACGAAAACGGGGTTCTGCTGCATGGCCCGGCGGTTGAAGTCGCTTTGGTATTCGGGGACCCTCTCGGCGACCATCTGGAGGTACTTCAGTCGCATCGGCACGTCGTCCATGAGGGCGAGGGCGCGGTCGAAGAGGTCCACGAAGCCATAGTAGTCGGCGACGTATCGCTCGGAGGCGAGGACATAGAGTTTGAGGGCCTTGTCCTTCTGTCCGACGGCATCGAGGTAGGCCCCCTGGAGTCCGCGGAGTTTGACGGCCAGGTCGGGGCGCTGGCACTTCTCGTAAATCTGGAAGGCGCCTTCCAGGAGGTTGAGGTTGCGGGTGATTTCTTTCTGTGGGGTCTGTGGCCCGGCAGCGAAGCGAGGCTGGAGGACCTTTTCGAGGACCTCGAACGTCAGGTCGGGGTACTGGGCGTAGGCCTTGAACATGAGGTCGAAGTATTTTTCGCCCTCGTCCTGGGTGAGGAGGCCGGCGACGACGGCGTCGGCGAGCCGTCGCCAGATGCCCGGGCAGTAGGGATTGCGGCGGATGGCGCCGTCGAGGAGGCCGACGGCGCCTTTGCGTGCGTCGGCGGGCACCATGTCGTAGAGGTGACAGGCGAAGCGGGCGTCGAGGAGGCCGTCGTAGGACCTGCCGATGGCCGCGGTCAAGAGTTGCACCTCGCGGTCGAGCATCCCTTTGCGAGTAAGCGGGCATTCCACCACACCGCGGTAATACTTGTCGTAATCGAAGCGTCCGGAGAAGAGGAGGTCAACGCCCTTTCCCTGGCGTCCGATCCAGGCGAGCCAGGCGTGGCCGCCGCGCTGTCCCTCGCCGCGGTCGTACATGGCAGGGACGCCGAGCGTTTTCAGAATGTGGGAGGCAAAATAGGCGCGGTCGCCGCACACGCCCCCGTACGCCCGGATGTTGGGAAGGGTGTAGGGACGGCCGGCGATCTTGCCGGGTTTGCCGCCCACCCGACTGTAATCGTAGGGGACGTCGTAATAGATTTTCTCGAGCGCGCGGGCGGCGCCATAATTCTCGAGCGCCCACTGGCGTTCGGCGATGGAGACGTTATTGTCCGCGACGAACGCCAGCAGCAGCCAAGGCGTCGTCTTCAAGGAGACCTTCATCTGGGGCTCGTGCTGGAGGTACCAGTCGAAGGATTCCTCGCAGGAGGGCGCGGCATCGCCTTCCTTTTTCCCGGGCGCGCGGCCGTGGACAACCGCGAAGGCGAGGGCGAGTTGCTTGTGGCTGTCGAAGTCCTTTCCAAACTTGTCGCGCAGGGCCTTGAGCGCGGCGGGGATGCCGGGCTCGTACTTCGGATGAAGTTCGACGAGCAGCGCGTCGTGGACGAGTTTGTCGGAGGCGACCCAGGCCCAGAAGTCTTCGGGGACGACGGCGGGGACGAATCGCTCGCGGGCGCTGGCGTCGGCATACTGCTTAAAGAGCACAAGGACCTCGTCGGTCAGGGTCCCCGCGCCGGCCTTTTCGAGGAGAACCTGCTCCAGTTCCTTGGCGGTCTTGGGCTGTTCCGGAACCGCATTCGGACCGGGGGCCGCCCCGGCCGAAGCCACGCCCGTCAAAAACGCCCCCACCATCCATGCCGCCACGATAGCCCAACGTGCAACTGGCATCGGGTCGCCTCCTGTCTGCGACGAGATGGGAAAGGATAACCACCCATGCATAGGTTAACGCGGGGACGGGCGCTGTCAATAGAAAAGAGGCGTGGGAGCGGCGCGTCGGCCCTGCGTTGACACTTGGCACGCCGGTTGGCTATACTCGGCGGACGAAACGTCAAGTTGCCGCACGCCCGAAGGAGGCCGGGCGGCGAAGTGGAACCGTACCATGGCCCTGGAAATTGTCGGTGAAATCTTCGGCAAGGCCGCCCGCGCGATCTTCGGGTCGCGCAACGAGCGGCTGATCCGCGGCTACCGCGAGCGGGCGGCGCGGGTCAATGCGCTGGAGGCCGAGTTCGAGGCCCTTTCCGACGAAGCGCTTCGGGCGAAGACCGACGAGTTCCGCTCGCGCATCCCGCAGGACGAAATCGCGGAGGTGGCGTCGGAGTACGGCCGGCGCATCACCGAGACGAGCGACCGGGCCGAACAGATCCGCCTGCAACGCGAACTCCAGGACGCCATCAACCAGCACCTGGACCCGCTGCTGCCGGAGGCCTTTGCCGCCGTCCGCGAGGTCGCCAAGCGCTGCGTCTGGCTCGACCATGCCGAGGCCCCGCCCGATTATCATCCCGACATCCAGAGCCGCGTCCGCCTGGCGATGCGCGGAGAGGCCAGCCTCCTGGACGAGAACAGCGGAAAACCCATCGAGACGTTCGGCCTCTACGGCATGAGGCCATACGACGTCCAACTCATCGGCGCGATGGTCCTTCACGAGGGCAAGATCGCCGAGATGGCCACCGGCGAAGGGAAGACGCTGGTCGCGTCGCTGGCGGTGTACCTCAACACGCTGGCGAGCAGGCCGGTCCACGTCGTCTCGACCAACGATTACCTCGTCCGCGTCGGCCGGGAATGGAACGAGCCCGTCTTTCGGCGTCTTGGCATCACCGTCGGCGCCATCCAGGCCGGCATGACCAGCCAGGAACGCAAACCCCAGTACGCATGCGACGTGACGTACGGGACGAACAACGAGTTTGGGTTCGATTACCTGCGGGACAACATGAAGACGGTCCTGGCGGAACAGGTGCAGGGGCTCCTTGCCTACGCCGTCGTGGACGAGTGCGACTCGGCCCTCATTGACGAGGCCCGGACGCCGCTGATTATTTCCGGCCCGGCGTTCGAGTCCACGGACAAGTATGCGAAGGCGGACGCCATCGCGCGGCAACTGAAGCCGACAACCGAGGACCGGCCCGAGGACGGTGATTTCATCGTCAAAGAAAAGGAACACCAGTGCCCCCTGACGGAGCGGGGCGTGCGGCGGGCCGAGGAACTCGTCGGCGCCGGCTCGTTCTACGTGGCCGGCAACATGGATTGGCCGCACCTCCTGGACCAGGCCCTTCGGGCCCATCGCCTCTACATTTGCGACAAGGCATACATCGTCAAGGGCGACGACGTCATCATCGTGGACGAGTTCACCGGCCGCCTGATGCCCGGCCGGCAGTGGTCGGACGGCCTGCACCAAGCGGTCGAGGCCAAGGAAGGCATCCGCATCAAGGAAGAGACGCAGACCCTCGCCACCATCACGCTCCAGAACTATTTCCGCATGTACGATAAGCTCGCGGGCATGACGGGCACGGCCATGACCGAGGCCGGCGAGTTCGACAAGATCTACGGC
>DATKUU010000169.1:0-2355 GCA_035530455.1 Phycisphaerae bacterium
TCCGTTACGCGGCTATGTGAAAATGTTCAATGAATACTGCTCCCGGTAGTAAGTGATGTCCCGCTTCGGTTTCGGGCCGGGCTTCTGGCGGCGGAGGACTCGCTGAAGGGCCGACTCAAGTCTGGCGATGAAGCTGTCGTCGCCCATCGGTCGCCCGGTGGATTCGTGCCGCCTGAGGCTCAGACCCGTCTGCTCGTCCTCCGGGTTCGACAGATACGCCCGCCAGTCGCGGATCATTGCCCGCATCGGCTCGACCGTGACCAACCCGTCGTCCCGCCCGGCCAGGTGGGCGGCCGCACTGCTCCAGGGCCAATCCCACGCCCGCTCGACCAGCCGGGCTCGCACCGGGTTGCGCTCGATGTATCGCACGGCGGCCCGCAGATACAACTCATCCATGACAAACGAGGCGAACCGACCTTGCCACAGGTGTCCGCGCCAACCCTCGCGGAAGTTCACCCGCCGGCTGTAACGCAGATGGGCCTTGCCGATCGCCAGCCGCAGGCCGTCGACCGACGTCGGCACCGCGACCAGGTGGACGTGGTTGGGCATCAGGCAGTAGGCCAGAATGCTCACGCCATAGGTCCGGCACCACTCCGCCAGCAGCGCCTTGTAGGCCAGGTAGTCGTCCTGGCAGAAGAATGTCTGTTGCCGACGATTGCCCCGCTGGGTGATATGGTGCGGCCAGCCGGGCGCCACGACGCGTGCCAGTCGAGCCATGGGGGGAAACTACCCTCGCAGGCCAGCGACGTCAAGCAAATTAAGTGTGGTGTCCCCAATGGCCCTAAGATAAGCACTTCAATCGCGCTTTCCAACGGGGTTCTCGAAGGTAGGCATAACGAGCGACTTCGCGTTTGATCAACCGTGGTTCGACGCGGTCGAAAGGGTGGTGGTTCCTCTGGCGGGCGATGTGGCGGAGCATCTGGGTGTAGACTTTGGGCCGCTCGGCTGGCGAGGCGTAACGCAAGGCGGACGAGAAGGCCACCACGGTCTTGGCCGCCCCGGCGAAGCTGATGTCAACGGCCGGCGTGAGGGTGGCATCGGCGGATTGATGAATCAGCATCCAGACCAGGTTGTGGCCGAGGATGATCGAGGCGACCTCGCGGCGGACGGCGGCCGGATTCTTGCCGCGCAGGACGTTCATCTGCAGGGTGGTCTTCAGTTCGCCGATTCGCCCTTCGATGCCCCAGCGTGTTCGATACAGGTGGGCGATCTGAGCGCGGGGGTATTTCTTGGGGTCCATCAACGTGGTGACCAGCCACAGTTGGGCCTTCTTGTTCCCCCGGCGGTAGCGGACGCAAATCAGGCGAACCCACAGGACCTTGGGCAAGGTCGGATCGTCATACTTGCGACGAAGCTGCGGTGCCAGTGTTAACGGCACCCGCCACTGACCCTTGCCTAAGAGTCGGCCTTGACGGATCAGCTTGCCTGGATCGCGGCGAGCGTTCAGCGGGGTGACGACGTCAATGCGTCTGTGGCGGAGCTTGGCGAGGTTGTAGAACGAACAGAACTTGCGGTCCAGCAAACAGATGCAGCCGGTCGGCAGGGTGTCCCACATGTCGTAGAGTTGGGCCTCCTCGCTGACGGTGTAACGGCCGATCCGATAGTCCCAGGTCACGTTGAGGCCGGCCAATTCCAGCAAGGTGATGCGAGCGACCGGGAAGCGGCTGGGCCCATGGCGGGTCCTGGCGTAGCCGAAGGCCTTGACCAGCGCCGGCTCGTCGGGCATTGAGACGGTCGAGCCGTCGGCGCGAAAGACCTGTCGGGCGTGCCAACGATAGATTGCCCCGAAGCGACGACGACAGCGACGGGCTCGACGGCGTATCAACTGGGCCAGGACTTTCTCAGGCAACCGGGTTCGCGCCTGGCACCAGGCGGCATCGGTGGGAGCGGGCCACTCAGGTCCCAGCAACGCGGCCAGGTCGGCCAGCATCGCCGCGATGGACTTGTCGGGGTGCAGCCCGCGATAGACCATCGAGCGAACCGTCGGACCGGGCGGCAACAACCGGTTGCGCCAACGGTGCTTCAGATCCCGGCAGACGGCTTCCACTTCCGCGTCCGGCAGGAATTCGTCCAGGCCGGCCAGTTGGACCGAGCGGCAGATTCGCTGATGGGATTTCCCAGATGGGTCGATACGATACATGTTAGGCCTCCTTGCCTACGAGTGAGGGTCCGTGACTAACCCTTCTCATCGACAAGGCAGGCCTTTTCTTATTCCTCCGTCTGATGGGCCTTGAAGCTTATCTTAGGGCCATTGTATGGTGTCCCCAATGGCCCTAAGATAAGCGTTTCTGCATCTGATTCGGCGAGGTGCAGGTTACAGGATGGATCCAGAAGAGGCCTGATTTCCCGTGTTTT
>DATKUU010000170.1:0-4440 GCA_035530455.1 Phycisphaerae bacterium
TTCTACGGGTTGGCGTACCACCTCGCCTGCTGGATGTTCGTGGGTGTCCTGGCAGGCTTCGGCGGCTGCGGGCTCTACGACGTGGGCCACAAGCTGCTCGGCGGCTGAGACGGCCCGCGGAAAAATCTTCGGCAGGGCCTTGACAAGCCCACCGGCCAGACCGTAACTTGGTCGGCCATGGTGGTCTGTGCAATGAACAACTTGGAGTCGCGTCCGGCTGCGGCAGCACGGGCCACCAACTCAACCGCCGCTACGCCGGTGTCGAACTACCAGGGCCGTCGCCTTCCTCGGAAGCAGGCGGCTCTGTTTTTTGAGCACAACTCCTCATCCGGGCTGAGGTTATTGAGCCCGGAGGCTGCGCCTGGCGTGTCCTGGTCGGGTCGCGGGCTGCTGAGCACCGGGCCCCTCGTGCCGACGCCGGGCTGTCACACCGGAAACCACACTGAACGAACCGCAAGGCCGCCGTGCGCGCGCGATTTTCGCGTTCGCGGCGACTTTGAACTGCAACCCATCAGGGCTCGGCTCGGACTCGGACTCGGGCACGGCGCCTGACCCGGCCAGACGGCTCCTGGGGCTTGCGGGGCGGCAGGATGGAACACGGGAGACAAGCCAGAACGGACAGGGTACGGACTTCCCGGCCCCGGAGTCGGCCGAGGCCCCGATAGCCCCGCTGAGGCCAGCCTGCGAAGCCTGGCGCCCGTTCTACGGGTTGGCGTCATTCCTTCCAGCAGCCAGCCGCAAGACCATTTATTTCCCAGAAGACCCGACTGTGCGGAAGCCGGCCCAACAGGCACCGTTCACACCAGGGCAGATCCTTGATTCTCGCGATTGGCGCGAGCCAGCTTAAGTTCCCATTGTCGCCGCGCATCACGAGAGAGTCGTCCTGATAGCCCTCGGCGTGCAGCCAGTTGCGCATGTACTGCGCTCGGTACACGACGGCGAACTCCCCCAGCGTGTGAACCCAGGCATGGGCGTCGCTATGGTAGAGACCGCTGAACTCGCTTCCGTGCTTTCCTTGGTAGCGTTCAATGCAGAGATTCCCGGTATGGATTTGTCCGTCTTCGTTCTTGATCTCGAGCCAGAACGGCAGGCCATCGCGCTCGACTATGAGATCCCATGCGGGTGTGTTTCCTCCGCCACGCACGGACCAGCCGGCATCGTAGAAGATGGCGGCGATCTTGTCCTCTGCGGGCTTACCTTGCGACCGCAGGGCCTTTCCAAAGGCGCCAGACACCGGGTCAGCCTCCGTCAAAGAGTTGTCGCTGAACTTCGTTTCCCCACGAAGTCCATCCGCGCGCGGTCGTTCGGGCGAACAGTTCCAGCCGCGGCGCAGGACTCGCCTTCTCGATCATCGCACGGACCGCTTCCGGCTTGGCGCTGTGCTCTGTTCGTGGGATGGATGCCCAGCTCATCAGCGAATGGTCGGCGAACGGGCACGAGCCGCGGACGCCAAGCAGCAGGAACTCGTGGGACACTCGCCAGTAGTTGCCGATGCCCATCTGCGGCTTCGCCCAGATGAAGCAGCTCTTGTACGTGAACCCCCATGCGGTAATGACGTCGAACGCCGGGCGGAGAAAGGCGTTCGTGGTCCAGAGGTGGAGGTGGGCATTCTCCGCCGCAAGGCCCTCTATCGGCAAGGCACAGACCTCCTCCACCGTCATCGTGGGGTAGTGGTTGTCTGTGGCAGCCCGCGTCCCCTGGTTGCCGTACTTCCATGGCGGGTCGGCGTAGATGGTCCCGAACCGCTTGCCCGCGTCGGCAAGTTCCGCGAGCGTCTGGACAGGTTGAGCAGGGGTCGGTTTCTCGATGCTTGCCTTTCGCCCTGCGTTCAGCCACACCTTCGCGCGAGCCGCCATGCCTACCGAGGTCAGTTCGTGCCCCGCGCTCTTCGTCATGTCGATGAAGTCCTCGAACTCGGGCTCGGGCAACTTGGCGATTCGCTGCCAGCGGTGGGACTGCATCCGCGAGACCCCCAGGTCTGCAAGCCGGGGCGACTCGTCCGGCGGTAACATCGTGTTACCGCCGAGGCGCGTGCCCTCGTTCAGCGGCGTCTCCGCCAGGAGTTCCCCCGCCCGGCGCTCGGCTCGGAGCTTGATCTCGGCACACTGGTTCTGCATCTCCAGACCGGCGCCCTGTTGCTTGACGTATAGCCGAAGGGCGGTCGCCTTGTCCCGGATCTCCTTAACTTCACTGACAGACGAGATCTTCGCCAATTCGGCGCGAGCCCTGTCGAAGCGGATAAGTCCGAAGTCCCGATCGGCCATCGCCGAGGCTCCTAGAGCAAGAGAATGGCGGCCCGCCTGTGCGATGGTGCAACAGCCGGGAGGCGTGTAGACCCAGGCGGGCCGCCGAGGTTCGTTCGTGTTGACTGGCCGTTGCACATCGCGCCATCCAGCATATCCTCAATGCGAAGGCCGTCAAGAAGATTCTGCACGTCCTAACCGCCGGACATTCCCTCACTTGCCGGAACTTTGCGGAAACTTGAGGGATTCTTCTTGCCTTTGCGGAACACCCTGCCGATAATGCCCGTAGGTTCAATGAGGAGTCAACCGATGGAGCGCGAGAAACTGTCAGTCATGCTGGAGTCCGACGTGATGCGCAAGGTCGAGCGCATTGCCGAGGAGGACCGCCGGAGCAAGAGCAACGTCGTCGAGGTGCTCGTGGCCGAGGCCCTGGAAGCCCGCGAGCACGCCGCCACGGTGTCGAGATGACCTGCGCCCACTGGCTGGCGAGCCAATTCTGGCACTTCTACAGAGAATGGGACACACGACGATGAGCGAGCACGGAAGGGACAAGATGATGGAACAGGAAAACGGCGTAGTTGAGAGCACGATGCTGGGCACGGAGGACCACGGCATCCTCACGGCCTGGCTGCATCTGAAGTTCAATGGCACTGGCCAAGGCTTCGGAGGCTATGCCTTCGATGCCTTCGGTTGCGAGTTCATCCGGCAGGTGCTCAAGGTGCTCAAGGTGGACTCGTGGGAGAAGTTGCCGGGCAAGCCCCTGCGCGTCCGGCGGGAACACTACGGCGGCCCCATCGTCGCCATCGGCCATTACATCGAGGACCGATGGTTTGTGCCGGGGGAGCTTGCCAACGCGATGTGCGCGGTGGTGGAAAGGACCGAACCATGAGCAAGCCAGACGACGGCGGACCGATCCAGGGGCGACTTGAGCAAGCCTATGCCATTGGTCCCGACGGCAAGCTCCTCGAAACGCACGACGGCCAGGCAGTCTCGGACCCCGTCCGCAAGGGCGGCTTCACCGTCCGCGACGGCTTCGCGGTGGGGGCACTGATCGGCGAGCTCGCAAGTCAGGACGAGAAGCTGGGCTTCTTCGCCCTGAGTGAGGCCGGTCGGCAAATGCTGGCTTCACGGTGCTTCGACATGGCCGACGCCATGATTGCCGAGCGGAAGAGGGAGGCGCCGGAGTGACCCCCACACCCCCCTCAACCTACCTGCTCCGCCCGTGCATCGAGGGCCTGCAGGACCTCATCCGCGAGCTGCTCGCCGAGGCCGACGCCCATGTGCCCGTGATGACGCCCGAATACGACTTCATTGAGAAGCCCAGCGGCGACCTCAACGGCGACCGGCCCGTGCGCATGGTGCGCATCGTCTGCCGCATCGTCGCCAAGATGGCCGTCGACCTGACCCTGCCCGAGACGTGGCCGGCGGGCGTGGAGGCGTTCCCCGCCCCCTGCATCATACCCCTCGGCGGGGCCTTCGAGGACTTCTGGCTGGTGATCGACGGCGACGGCGACGGCTTCCTCCATCGCTTCATCCTCGACGAGGACGCGGGGCTTGAGGCGCTGGTCCGCCGACACCTGCCCGACGCGGAGGAACTGGCCGGGCGGAAGCTGGCGATCCTGTCGGGCATCGAGCAGGTCGAGATCACGGGCCGAGCCTACACCTTCGTCCTCAACGTGGAGATGAGCTGATATGGACTGCCCCACAGTGAAACGAGAACTCACCTGCGAGCTGCGGCATATCGCCGCGGCAAAGAGGGTCCCCCTGGAGAACTTCCGCTTCAAGGCGGTCGGCCCGGACAAGTACGACCCGGAGGCCATCGTGGTCTATCTGCTCCGGGAGATTCTCGCCGTTCGCCATCCGACCGTGTTCCGCTATCCCGCCGACTGGTGGGAGGCCCTGAAGGATCGCTGGTTGCCGGCCCGGTGGAAGCGCCGCTGGCCCGTGGTGTTCAAGGAAGTCCACGCCGAGCGGCTGCTGTGGGACTGGCCCGTACCACACCATCGTCACGTAACGGTCGGCATGGCCGACGAGCACGGCCTGCCCGCGGGAAAGGAAGCCCATGCCTGACACTGCCGCCCCGCCCCTTCTGACCGCCGCCGAGCTTCGCCAGCGCGGCTGCCTGATCGTCCGGCTCGACGCCGTGACCGCGTACGAGGTTCCGGGCGGCTACGCCATCCGGGACATCGTGACGGGG
>DATKUU010000171.1:0-25398 GCA_035530455.1 Phycisphaerae bacterium
ACGCCGTGGCCGACGGCATCCACCGGCTGCTGTTCGGTTCGCCCAGCGGCCCCGCGCCGCCCCCGCCGCCCTCGGACCCCGGCCAACTCGTCCTGGCCTTCGCTAAACCGCCCACGTGAGAAAGCGTGGGGAAACTCCTGGAGGACTATCGGCTTTACGTGAGGCTCCTGAAGGAGTACTGTGAGAAGGGAGCGCCGCACGGATGACCTCGATAACCAGCAAGGAACGCGTCCGCACCTGTCTGGCCTGGCAGGAGCCCGACCGCGTCCCCATCCAGACGTACCTGACACCCGAAATTCACGCGCTTCTCAAGGCACATTTCGACCCCGTCCCCGTCCACGAGGCCCTGGGCGTTGACTTCCGCGGCGTCGGCGCCAGGTACCTCGGCCCCATCAAGAAGCCCCACGACGATATCGTCTCTTACGACGTCTGGGGCATCGGCTACAAGCGCGTGCCCAACGGCACAGGCGGCTACTACGACGAGGCATGGGAACTGCCCCTGGCCGGGCTCGAAACGATGGACGACGTCGCCGCCTACCCGTGGCCCGACCCGGCCGCGCACGACTACTCCAAGATCGCCGAGCAATGCGACGCCTTCCGCGACTTCGCCGTCTGCTGCGGGGGCGCCGGGACGCCCGACATCCTCAACGGCGTCTCCCGCGGGCGCGGCATGGAACACGTCATGATCGACATCGCCACGCGCGACGAGGTCGGCATGGCCATCATCCAGAAGCACCTCGAATTCGAGTTCGAGGTTTCCCGCCGCACTCTCGAAGCCGGTCGCGGCCGGATCGACATCCTCTGCCTCGGCGAGGATATGGGCAACCAGAACGGGCGGATGTTCTCCCCGAAAGACTTCGACGAGGTCTTCCGCCCCGTCCTCCAGCGGTTCATCGACCTCGCGCACCACTACGGCGCCCGGGCCATGCTCCACTCCTGCGGCGACACCCACGAGATCATGCCCGACCTCATGAACATGGGCCTCGACATCCTCGACGCCATGCAGCCCGAGCCGCACGGCATGAACCCCGAGAAGATCCGCGCCCTCTGCAAGGGCCGCCTCGCCTTCTGCGGCCTCATCAGCACGCAGGCCACGCTCCCCTTCGGCACGGTCGCCGACTGCCGCCGCGAGGCCCGCCATCGCCTCGATGTAATCGCGCCCGGCGGCGGCTACATCTTCGCCCCTGCCCACTGTATCCAAGCCGGCACGCCGCTGGCCAACGTCCTGGCCGTTTACGAAGAAGCCTTAGGCAGGCGCCTTGGGTGACGCGCCCGCCCCCGTCCACTTCGTCCGCCTCATGCTCTACGCCTACTGGCCGCCCGGGCTCTACTGGTTCGATAACGTGATGCTGAAGGTGGTGGCCGATCCCGGCGCGCCGGGACCGACCGAGGCGAAATGACGAGCGGCCGCGCGGCCAGGCTCTGTCTGATAAACTGGGGATGCTCCGGGGTGGCGGCCCCGCCCCGGCGGGTAAACTTCCTAGGCCGCCGCCACCGCCTTCCGTGCCATGCGCGGTGGCCTGGGAAGGCCACCGCGCGATTTGTCAGACAGAGCCTAGGCGCGCTCGCGCTGGGGCTTCGCACCGCGGGCCCCGAGTTCCGCCAGGCGGTCGCGCAGACGCGCCGCCAACTCGTACTCCTCCTGCTGGACGGCCCGCCGCAGGCGCCGCTGAAGACGCTCGCGAAGCGGTACGGGACGCTTCTGGCGAATCTCGCGCGCCAGCCCCTTCAGAAACTCCAGCGACCGGTGCCGCTCAAACGCAAACCCCATCTCCTCGCGCTCCGGCAGGGCCTCGACCGCCTGGATGCCGATCTCGACCTCCCGCAGCGCGATATCATACTGCCGCCGCCGCGCCGCCAGCAGCGCCCGGCTGGCGCGGTTCATGCGGAGGATGTACGGCCGGTACTGCTCGAACGCGCTGCAGTCCTCCCGCGAGGCGGCGTACTGTGACATCAGGTCCAGGCACCGCAGGTTCCGGGCGGTGTCGCGGACCGTCCGGCCATACTCGCCCACCTGGAACAGGACCACGTAGCGGTAGTAGTAGAGAAGGGATTCCTCGCGGAGGCCGCGGCAGGCGGTGGCCGGAATGACGAACTCGCTCCCCGACCCGCGCCGGCGCTTGTGGGACAACAGACGCCGCTCCCAGTACGCCAACAGCGACCCGCACCCGTACGGCCGCACGCCGTCCGGCCGGCCGTCCAGTTCGTACTGTTCCACGCCGAGCGGCAGGCGGACCTGGACCTTGCGCCGACCGTCCTGGCCCGAGATCATGCGGATCGTGCGGTCGGGGTCGTACGGCCACTCGGCCAGCAGTCCCCTCAGGTCATCCGCCACCGCCGTCTCCTTCGGCCCGAAACACCCAGTCTTCACCTACCATTCTACACCAATTTGCGGGGTTGACAACCGACTCGTCCGCACAATAATCGCACCCGCCTTGCGTCTGTCTGATAGAATGCCCCCAGGACACTCACCATGGCCAGGGACGACCGAAAATCCGCCGCGGCCGCCTTCTCGGAGACCGGCCTGCGCCGGCCCCGAAGACACCGCCGGCTCTTCATCGCCCTGGCGGTCCTCGGCGCCCTGGTGCTCCTGGTAGGGCTCGGCCCGCGCATCCTCTCCATCGGGGTCGTCAAGGACCTTGTCCTGGCCTGGGCGAGCGGCCGGTCGCCCGTCCGGCTGGCTGCCGAAGACTTGCGCCTGACGTGGTTCGGCGAGCAGGAGGTCCGCGGCCTGTCGGTCACGGGCCCCGACGGGGAGCGTCTCGCCCGCGTGGGCAAGGTGCGCCTGGAGTCGCGGCTGGTGGACCTCGTGCTGGACCGCCGGCGGCTGGGTGCGCTGACAGTGGAAGACGCGGAAGTGGCGCCCCGCCTCCTCGTGTTCCCCGCTGCCGCGCCCGAGGCGCCCCCCGAGGAAGCGCCCGCCGAGGCGCCAGCCGAGGTTCGGCCGTCCGCGCTCCCCCTGCCGCGGTCCGTTCGGGTCCGCAACCTGGCGATCGTCACGCGCGCCGGGACGATTCGCGTTTCCCATGCCGATTTTGTCTGCGGCGAGGCCTACGACCGCCTCGAGGCGCGCCTGGAACTGGTCGCGGGGTCCCAGAGCGGCACGGCGGAGGTCGAAGCGCACCTTACCGGTCTCTCGCAGGATTGGCAGGGAGCCGGCGCGGTCGGCACTGAACTTCGCCTCCGCTGCGACGGCATCCCTCTCGCTCCCGTCTGGCAGGCGATCGCGCGCGACCCGCAGGCGGTGGAGGTGGGCGGCATCCTCCGCGGCCGGGCGGACCTGGAGCGGGCGCGCACCGGAGAACTGGCCGTCCGGACCCAATGGGACGGCCGCGACCTCTCTGCGGCGGGCGACGCCCTGGCCGGCGACCGCCCCACCCTGGCGTCGGCCACCCTGGTCTTCAACGGAAGGATTGCCGCGCAGACTCTTCACGTGGATGACTTCCGTTTCGACTGTCCCGTCGCCACGCTCACCGCCAACGGAACGTTCGACCTTGCGGCACTCGAATCGGGCTTCACGAGCGACATCGGTCCACCCGTCACGGGTGAGGGAGAGGCCCGCCTTCAGGCCGCCCTTGCTCCTCTCGCCGCCATGTTCCGCCATACGCTTGGCCTTCACGAAGACCTGAACGTGACGGCCGGCAACCTCGATATCTCCCTCGCCGCCAAATCCGAAGCCGAGGGCGCCGGCCTGCAACTGGCGGCCGCGGTCAAGGACCTTCAGGGGACGCGGGCGGGGGAGCCCATCGCGCTGGCGCCGTTTGCTGTCTCGGCCGAAATCGAAAAGGACCCCGACGGGCTGCTCGTCAAGAACCTGCATCTGACGGCCTCGTTCGGATCGCTGGAGGGGCGCGGGCGGATGGACGACTTCACGCTCGATGCAACGCTGGATCTCGCCCGGGCGACCGACGAGGTCAGCCGATTCGTGGACCTCCGGGGACGGTCGGCGTCGGGCACGGCCCGGCTGCACCTGGAAACCAGCGGCGGATTTGCCGAGGGCATTTCGCTGGTCGCCGGCGCGGAAGTCGAGGGCCTGAGCCTGGCGCTCGGCGAAGAGCGGCACTTCGAGGAGCCGCACGTCACGCTTACAGCCGCGGCCCGCGCCACCTTCGACGAGCAGCGCCGGCCGGACGGCCTCACCATCACCCATCTTGAAGGCGCATGGTCCGCCGGCACGCTGAAGGCGAGCGGGTCGGCACTCCGCCAGGACGGCACGTGGACCGTGTCCGCGAAAGCCGAAGGGCGTGGCGAGGTCGGGCCGCTCGCCCGCCAGGTCGCCGGCTGTCTCGGCCGGCCCACGAGCGACATCACCGGCCGTTGGCAACTCGCGGCCGACCTCTCCGCAGCGGAAACGCTGGACCTTTCGCTGGAGGCCCGCGGCCAGGGCCTGACGGTTCCCGTCACAGAAACAGGGGGCGGCGAAGGAAAACGCACGCTGACCCTCGAGGACACGACTCTTTCGGCGAACGTGTCCTACGAGGGGGGCGACCGGCGGGTGGCTGCGGTTCGCGGCCTACGGTTGCGCGCCCCCGGCCTGGAAGCGACCGCCGCGGGATCGCTCATCCTGCCGCGCCAGTCCGGGGAGGACGATCTAGCGCTCGCGGGTGAGGGAAACGCGAAAGTGGACCTGGCGGCCCTCTCGCTGCTCCTCCGCCCGTTCGGACTTCTCGCGCCCGGGTCGCACCTGGCGGGATCGGCGGCGCTGGCGGCCAAGGCGACGACCGCCGCCGGGCGCACCTCGGCCGAGGGACGTCTCGAAGCCGCCGATCTGGATCTTTACTTCGCTGACTCGCAAACCGCCTTGCACGAGGCGCACCTGACCGCGCCCTTCACGGCCTCCTACGAACCGAAGACGAAGCGATTCGTCTTTGAGACGAAGGACCTGGCGAGCCAGTTGGTCAAGGGATCGGCGCGCGGCGCGTTCCAGCCGGCCGAGGGCGGCACGAATCTCGAGGCGGGGGCCGACCTGGAGTTCGACGGCGAGCGGCTTCAGGCGGTTCTGGGCGCCCGCATGCCCGAGCGGATGACGCTGGGCGGCGTGTGGCGGATCGTCGCCGATGTGCGCGGACCGATGCCCAACGAGGCGCCTTCGTGGAACCGGAGGCTCGCCGATCTGGCGGGCGATGGCGACATCGGAGTCGGCACCCTCGCGTTTCGCGGGCTAAGCGTCACCGCCGGCAGCGTGCCGTGGAAACTGGCGGCGGGGAAACTGGTGCTGGGGCCGGCGTCCGACCGGCCCGCGGCGCTGACGGTCAACAAGGGAACGGTGCGCCTCGCGGGTGCGGTGGACCTGGCGTCCGAGGAGCCGCGCTACATCCTCTCCGAGCCGCTCCAGGTGGCGAAGGATGTGCACCTGACGGGCGAACTGGCCGAGGGGATGCTCGCGTACGTCAGCCCGCTCTTGGGCCAGTCGGTTTCGCCGACGGGGCGGCTGGGGCTCGCCGTCCGGAGCGCCGACCTGCCACTCGGGCCGAGCCTTCGCCAGCGCGCCAGCGCCGACGCCGAGTTCACCATCGAGGAGTTCCGGAGCCAGCTCAAGGGACCGCTGGCGCTCCTTGCCGTCTGGGCCGGCGCCCGCGAGACGGTCGAAGAGCAGGCGCTCGGGCCGTATCCCATCCTCCTCAGCGACGGGCGATTTCACCTGCGCGACCAGAAGGTGTCGCTCCACGGCGGCATCGAACTACGGGTGGACGGGACGGTCGGGCTCGACGGAACGATGGACACCCTGGTCGGCGTTCCGCTCACCGAATCGCTGCTGAAGAAGTTCGGCGTGTCTGTCAAGCAGCGCGGCGTGTGGACCGATCGGCTTGTGCGCGTGCCGCTTACAGGGACCGTCAGCCATCCGAAACTCGACGAGAAGCAGTTGCTCAAGGAAATCCTCAAGACGGTCGGCGAGGCCCTCCTGACGCCCGAAAAGGGTGCGGAGATCATCGAGGACCTCCTGAAAGACATTTTGAAGAAACCGCCGCGCGAGAAACCGGGCGAGGAAGCGCCCGCGCCCGAGGCGGAATCCGCCCCGCCGGGGGAGAAACCGGGCACGGCAGAACAGCCCCCGCCCACGCTGAAAGACCTGATAGACCTTTTCAAGCGGCCGCGAGAGGAACCGGCGGAGCCGGCCAAGTAAATTCTTGGTCCGGGCCGCAGTTCCGATTTGATTTTTTGCGTCCGCGCGGTATAATACATATCGGAAGGCTCAGAAAAGCCCTCGCGAAGAACTTTGGAAACTCGGCGGGCGGCGTGGCGCGTGGCCGGAATGCGTGCAAGCGACCTCGAGGCCGTGCCGGATTGCCGAAGAATGCGAGCGAGGCGCGAGCCTTCCACTGAAAAGTCTGGCGCGCCATTTCGATAGCCGTAAAGTGCGGACCCGCGCGGGTTTTCGAGAAGCGGTGGGCCCATCGCTGGATCTTTAGGGCGAGGCAAGCGCCTCGCCCTTTTTCTGCGCTGCCCGCGCATCGGCTAGGTTCTGTCTGATAAACCTAGAATACTCTCGGGTGGCGGCCTTCCCAGGCCGCCACCTGCCTGAAACTGTCCCATGCCCTTCGCGGCGGCCTGGGAAGGCCGCCGCGCCATTCATCAGACAGGACCTAGGCGCGCGAGGAGAGCGGGTCCTGGCGTCCCGCATCGCGGAACGCCTCGGCCCGACGGCGGCAACTGGCACACCGACCGCAAGGCCGATCCTCGCTCCGATAGCACGACCACGTCAGTTCCAGCGGGGCGCCGAGTTCGACGCCGAGACGGACCACGTCCACCTTACGCATCGCGACCAGCGGCGTCTCGACGGCAAGGTGCGTTTCGGGGCGCGTGCCTAACTCCACCAGTCGCCGGGCCGCCTCGTAGAACGCCGGCCGGCAATCGGGGTACCCCGGCGCGTCCTGCTCGACCGCGCCGAGGACGACGGCCGAAGCCCCGATCGCCTCGGCCCACGCGACGGCAATCGCCAGGAGGTTCGCGTTGCGAAACGGAACGTACGTGCTCGGGATCTCGCCGGGCGTGTCGTCCTCGGGCACCGCGAGGCGCGGGTCGGTCAGGCTGCTTGCGCCGATTTCTTTTAAGTACCGCGCCTCGGCGACGAGGGATCGCTCCGCGCGGAAATGTTCGGCCAGCCGGCGGAAGCACTCCAGTTCCTTCGCCTCCGTCCGCTGGCCATAGTTGACGTGGAGCATGGCGAGGCGGTATCGGCGCGCCGCCCACGCGGCGGCGACGCAAGAATCCATCCCGCCGGAAGCAAGCACAACGGCCAGAGGGCGCTCACTCATCACGGCCTTCTCCGTCATGCGATGCCCGGGCCGCTCGGCTCAATGCGGATGAGGACCTTGATGGCGTCCGGCCTGTCGGCGGCACGGAGCGCCTCGGGCGCCTCGTCGAGCGCATAGGTTGCCGTCACCAGAGGCTCGACGCGGACCTCGCCGCGGCCGAGCATCGCCACGGCCTCGTCCATGGGACCGCACCGTGACCCGACAACCGTCACCTCGTTCACCACGATTGGCGCAAGGTCCAAACCCGCCGTGTCGGCCACGGTGCTCTTCAGGACAATCGTTCCTCGTGGGCGGACGAACCGAAGGGCCATCCCCAGGCCGTCGGGCGAGCCGGTGCACTCGACGACGACGCGCGTGTCGGCCGCGGGACGAGCCTCGCGCTCCGGGACAACCGCGATGCCGAGCCGCTCCAGAATGGCGAGTTTCGTCGGCGACCGTCCGACGACCGTCGGCTGAACATTCCACGCCCTGAGCACCTGGGCCACGAGTTGCCCCAGGCGGCCGTCGCCGAGGACCACGACCTCTTCACCGGGGTGGAAATCGACCTGCCGACCGATCTGGATGGCGGCGGCGAGCGGCTCGGCGAAAACGGCCTGCTCGTCCGGGACGGTGTCGGGCACCGGATGAAGGTTCTCCTCCGGCAGCGCGAGGCGTTCAGCGAAGGCGCCGTCGCGCCCCTCGATGCCCAGGACGGTCCGCCGGCGGCAATGGGTGGCCAGGCCCTCGCGGCACAGGTCGCACCGGCCACAGGGACAGTTGATTTCGCCGACAACGCGGCGGCCCGCGTGCCGGCCGCTCTCGGCCACGCCGACGAACTCGTGGCCCAGCACGCCGCGGAAGCCCATGTAGCCCTTGACGATCTCCAGGTCGGTGCGGCAGATGCCGGCCATGCGAACGCGGACGCGCACCTCGCCGGCGCGAACCTCGGGGTCGGGATAGTCCGGCTCGACGCGGACCGCCTTGCCGTCAAAGACACAGGCCTTCACGCTCGGGCCTCCGGTCGCGCGTGCGGTGCGGGCTATTCGAGTTCGCCTTCGCGGACGTCCTGCTCGAACAGGCTGCCGACGAAATGGCGGACGCCCTTCGTGATGGCGGGTCGCTGGCTCTCGCCCTTGGGCAGGCCGGGCGGCCGGCCGTGGCGCGCGAAGGGGGCATCGGCCGACGCGAGGAACTCCTCCCACGGCGCGGCATCGCGGGGCAGGTTCTGGCCGGTCATGTAGCGAAGGCTCTCCCAGCACTTCTGGGCCTCGCCGATGTCGGACTTCGAAAGCCCCTCGACAAGGGCGTCGGCGGCGGCGCGGTCCTTGTAGTGGCGCAGGGCGCCCTCGGCCGCCAGACGCACATCCAGGTTCGGGTCGGCTTTCATCGCGGCGACGAGGGCCTCCAGACCGTCGGGCGACGCCTTCTTGCCGAGGGAGGCGGCGGCATCGGCTCGCACGAGGGGGCTGGAGTCGCCGGCCAGGAGTTCCTTAAGAGTCTCCAAAACGCCCTCGCCCTCGACGTCGCCGAGCGCCTGCGCCGCCGCCGCTCGGACCATCGGGTCGCTGTCCTTCTTCGCCACAAGGCACAGGAGCCCCACCAGCGTAGGCACGGACTCGGCCTTGCCGCTTTTGGCGATGGCCTGGACGGCATCGCGGCGGACGTCGGGGTCGTCGTTTTCCAGGTCCACGATGCGCGATCCGATCGGCCGCGGCATGATTTTTACCAGAGGACCGAAGGACGGGTCCACGGTGCACCCCGCCGCCAGGACGAGGACCAGCGCGCCGGACCATGCTGCCGGGCGAATCATGACGCGCTCTCCGTCCGTGCGGCCGCGCCGTCGGCGCCCGCGAAGAACTCCTCCGGCGAGACAAGCGCAACCGACTCGACCTTTTCGCCGAGGAACCGACAGCCGACCTCGCGGAATCGGTCGGGGTGGTCGCTGACGTAGCAGCGGAGCGTCCCCCGGCCGTCGGGCGCAAGGAGCCCCGCTTGGCCGAGGTCGCGAGCGACTTCGTCGGCGACGGCCTCAGCCGAATCCACCAGCGCAACGGCGGGTCCGAGCACGTCGGCCATCGCGCCCTTCAGGAGCGGATAGTGGGTGCATCCGAGAACGAGGACGCCGACGCCGGCTTGCCGGAGCGGCTCGAGGTATTCCCGGACGACCGCCCGGACGATGGGGTCGTCGGCCGCCCTTCCCTCCTCGGCCAGGGGCACAAGGAGTGGGCAGGCTTTTTCAACAAGCGAGGCGCCGGGTCGGAGTCGGCGGATGGCCTCGCGATAAGCGCCGCTGGCAATGGTGCCCTCCGTGCCGATGACGCCGATAAGCCGGTCGCCTGCGGCGCGGACGGCGGCGCGGGCACCCGGCTCAATGACGCCGCAGATGGGCCATCCGAACCGCTTCCGGAGGGCCGGCAGCGCGGCCGCACTCGCCGTGTTGCACGCCACCACGATGAACTTCGGGTCGTACCGGCCGAGGAACTCACAGTCTTCGACGGCGAAGCGCATCACCGTCCGTCCACTCTTGATCCCATAGGGGACGCGTGCGGTGTCGCCGAAATAGACGATTGTTTCAGCAGGTAGACGCCGCCGCAGCGCCCGGACGACCGTCAGGCCGCCGAGACCTGAGTCGAAAACGCCGATGGGTCGCCTCATGCCGGGCTTCCTGGATGCCGATATACGGCCTGAGCCTCCGTCGCCGACGGTCCCATCATAGGCCCGGGGGCGCGTAAATCAAGGATCCAGCGGGCGGCGCAGGCCGTCGGCGCGATTTTGCGGACGGCGACCTTGACAGTGAGACGTCGGGACCCTATACTGCCCCGCTCTCGGGAGGCGATTGGACGAACTATGGCGAGAACCGGCACAGCGCTTCGCGGCAAGGACCTGGAGCAGTTCAAGAAACTGCTGCTCGAAAAGAGATGTCTCCTGGTCGGGGACGTCAGCGCCCTGGAGCGTGCTGCGCTCCAGCAGAACCGCCAGGACGCCTCCGGCGACCTGTCGAAGATGCCTCTCGACATGGCCGACATCGGCTCGGACAATTACGAGCAGGAGTTCACACTGGGCCTGATCGAAAACGAACAGGCCACGCTGTGTGAAATAGACGAGGCCCTGGAGCGAATCGAGAAGGGGGAGTACGGCAAGTGCCAGCAGTGCGGGCACGGGATCGCGAAGGCCCGCCTCAAGGCCAAGCCGCACGCCACTCTCTGCATCGAATGCCGACGCCAGGAAGAAAAGGGCTCGCCCTAGCCGACCGCGCCAGCCGCCTGCGCCTCGGGCTGACCGCTCTCGTCGCCCTGGCGCTGGACCTGGCGACCAAACACCTCGCGTGGCATTTTCTTGGGCCGCCGATCGAGCCCCTGGGCCGCGGCATTCCCCACGACCTCGTGCCCGGTTGGCTGATGCTCGTCACCAGCTGCAACCCCGGCATGGTGTTCGGCCTCAACCCGGCGGAGGACCTCCACCTCGGACCGGTCGCCGGCCGCGTCCTCACCGTGTTGCTGACGCTCGTGACGACGGCGATCATCTTCTACGTTTTCGCCCGCTCCGGGCGCGGCCGGAAGTGGACGCACCTTTGGTGCGGCCTGGTGCTGGCGGGCGCGGCGGGCAATCTCGTGGACCGCATCGCCTACGGCTACGTGCGCGATTTTCTGCAGGTGACCAAGGAAGCGACCGTCGCGGGATGGACCTTCGCCTGGCCGTACGTTTTCAACCTGGCGGACGTGTACCTGGTAATCGGCGTGGTGGCCATCGCGGCGGTGTATCTCTTCCGCGGCGAGGAAGGCCTCGCGCCTGCCCCTCCCCGCAAGTCGCAGGAGCGCTAAGGTGAATCCCGAGAGCCGCGACGAGCGGTTCATGCGCCGGGCGCTGGACCTGGCCGTCCAGGGCCTGGGACGGGTGGAACCGAACCCGATGGTCGGGGCCGTCGTGGTGCGCGGCGAACGGATCGTCGGCGAAGGATACCACGCGCAATTCGGCGGACCTCACGCCGAAGTCGTCGCGCTGGAGCAGGCCGGCGCAGCGGCACGCGGGGCGGAACTTTTCGTCTCGCTCGAACCATGCTGCCACCACGGCAAGACGCCGCCCTGCACCGACGCGATTGTGGCGGCGGGAGTGCGGCGAGTCGTCGCGGCCGTGCGCGACCCGTTTCCGCAGGTCGCCGGCCGCGGCCTGGCAATCCTCCAAGAGGCGGGCCTGGAGGTGAAGGCCGACGTCCTGGCGACCGACGCGCGGCGCGCGGGCGCCGCCTACTTCAAGCGCCAGGCGACGGGCCTCCCCCTGGTCACCGCCAAGTGGGCGATGAGCCTGGACGGGCGCCTGACGGCCGCGTCGGCCGAGAGCCGATGGATCTCCTGCGAGGCAAGCCGGCGCCGCGTCCACGAACTCCGCCGCGTCTCGGATGCCGTTCTCGTCGGTGCCGTCACGGCCCGGCTGGACCAGCCGTCGCTGACAGTCCGGCACGTCGAACCGATTCCGGAGCGAGGCCAGCCGACGCGCGTCGTGCTGGACGGGCGCCTCGCGCTTGAGGCCGACCGCGAGCCGGTCCGAAGTGCCCGCGACGTGCCGGTCATCATTTACACCACCGAGGCGGCGCTCGGGAGTGCGCTGGAGCGGGCGGACCTCCTCCGCCGCGCCGGCGCCGAAGTGGTGGCCGTGCCCCAGTCCGCCGCCGGCGTCGCGCCCGAAGCGGTCCTGCGGGACCTGGGCAAGCGCGGCATGTCACGCGTTCTTGTCGAAGGCGGTGCGAAGGTCCTGCGATCGTTTTTCTCGGCCGGCCTGGTGGACCGCGTGATGGTATTTATCAGCCCGCAGGTGATCGGTGCTGCAGGCCGCCCGGAGGGAGCCGACAGCGGCGCCCTGGCCAGGCCGCTCGTGCTTGCGGACCTTGCCGTCGCGCGAAGCGGGACCGACATCCTCATCGAAGGGCGCGCGGGGGAGTTTTAGAACAGCGCCCCCGATGTGTTCACCGGGGGCTAAATAAAAAACGCGCGGCGCGATGCCGTTGGTGTTATTTAGCCCGGCGTGAACACACGCCGGGCGCCGTCCTACCGGCCGCGGGCTCGCTCGATGAGTTCCAGGAGCCTTGCGGCCCGTTGCTCTTCGGGCGCCCCGGCCAGCACGGCTTGGTCCTGGGGGCTCAGGTCGGCCAGAAAACCGCGCAGTTCCCGCGCCTGCCGCCGCAGCGACGCCTGGCGATCCTCCGGCAGGCTGCGGAACGCCTCGTATCGGGCGAGAAGACGGTCCCGGTCCTCCACATCCAACCCGGCCAGCCGCCAGTAGCGCTCGAAGAAGGCCTCGCGTTCGGCGGGGGCGAGCATCCGCCACCGAGTAGCGTTGTGGCGGACCTCGCGCGGGTCGAGGTCCAGCCGGTCCGACAGGCCAACGAGCACGCCCTGCCCAGGGCGCTTGGCGTCCGAGTCGCACATCCGCCCGGCGGGGGGGCCGCCCTGCGGCACGCCGCCCACGAGGACCTTCGGCGCAAGGATCGCAGCCGCAGCGCCGCATCCGAGGGCGGCCGCGACGCACACCGCCATCAGGCGCACGCGCCGTCGGCGGCGCAACAGGCGCACGAGTTCCTGGCGGCGATCATCCACGATCGGCCTCCCGGCCCGGGGCCAGCTCGGCGCGCAAGCGCTCCATCGTCTCCAGAAGCGCGACCTCGTCCAGCAGGTCAACATCCTCCAGGAAGGTCAGGCTTCGGCTGACCTCGCGTTCGACGGGACTGGCGGGTTCCGCCGGCCAGCCGACCCACGCGGACAGGGCGAACCAGACAAGCAATCCGGCTGCCAGTCCGACGACGGCGCTGAGGACCTGCCGGCGAAGCCGGTGCGGACGCAGGCGGGCCTGGAGCCGCTCCAGTTCTCTCTCCTCCACGATCCGCGACATCATTCGCGAGGTAAAGCCCGCGCGGACCGGCGGCGCGCCGGCCTCGTCCAGCAACTCCCAGGTGCCCTCCAAGAGCGTCAATTGGGCGCGGCAGGACTCGCAGTGGGCCACGTGGCGGCGCACCGCCGCCGCCGTGGACGGCTTCAATTCACCGTCCTGGTAGGCAGGCAGAACGCCTCTGACCCAGTTGCAGACGGCTTTTCCCATGGGCGCACACGTCCTGAAAGGTACAGACAGTTGAACACGGCCGGGGGGACGAGGTTCCGCGAAAAACGCTACTCAGGAACGGACCCGCTGAGGTCGGCGTCCGGTGCGCAGATAGAGCAGGAGCCGCTCCTTCAGGCTCTCGCGGGCGCGGGCCAGGAGGCTCTTGACGGCCATGGTGCTGCAGCCCATGGTCCGGGCGATGTCGGTGTAGGCGAGGCCTTCGTACTTGCTCAGAACGACGGCGAGTTGCTGCTTCTCGGGGAGTTCGCGGATGGCGTCCTGAATCCGCGTGCGGAGTTCGGAGCGGTCCATCTCGCTAGCGGGCCCGCGGACCTCCGGGTCGGGGATGGTGTACGGCCCGCGGTCGGCACCGGCCAACTGCTCGATGGAGACGTCGTCGCGGCGGTGGGCCCGGTCGCGCAGGGCGTTGAGGCCGACATTCGCAGCAATCCGGAACATCCATGTCGAGAACTTCGCCGTCGGACGATACGTGGCCCGCGCACGATAAATCCGCACGAAAACCTCCTGGGCCAGGTCCTCGGCCTCGGTCGAGTTGCCGACGAACCGGTACACCAGGCCGATGACCCGGGCGTGATTGCGTTCGACGAGTTTCTGGAAGGCCAGGTCTTCGCCCTGCTGGAAGGCGAGCATCAACTGGGCGTCTTCATCACAAGCGGCGGATGGCGCGGGAGCCTGGTATCGCTCCGCGGCTACTGCGATCGCGTTGGCCATGCGCGAGCCGATCCGCCCCCTCGCCCTTGGATGCCCTCATAGGCTACTACGAACAAAAGGGTCACTATGCCAGAAAAAAGTTTCGGCGCGATTCCGCGGGGTCCTTTGCGCCGGGTCGGGCACGGACCGGCTTTGGCTCAAGTTTCCGGTCCGGGCGGCTCGATACCCTCCCAGCGAGGGCAAAACCCATGGCCGAAGCCTCCGGGAACGGCTCCGAAGACCTTTTCCGCATCTCAGATGCCGCACGCCGCGCCGGCGTCTCTTCCCAGGTCCTCAGCACCTACTGCATGTACGGCCTGGTGTCGGAGGTGGCGCGGACGCAGGGTGGCCAGCGCCTGTTTGATGAGTCTGCCGTCCGCCGCATCCGCCTCATCCAGAATCTGAAACGCCGCTACACCCTCCGCGAAATCCGCGAGATTTTCCTCCGCGACCGCGGCTGAAAGCCCTTCACCTGTTCGCCAGATGCAGCCGCAGACGATTCAGCGCATAGAGCGCGGCCCGCAGGCGGACCGTCCCTCGGTCGCCGGGGAACACCTCGCGCGCAGTGCGCGTCCCCGCCTCGTCAGCCAGCGCGAACCAGACGGTCCCGACGGGTTTCTCGGAACTCCCCCCGCCGGGGCCTGCAATGCCCGTCAGGGCGAGGCCGAGATCCGCCCCCGCCCCGGCGCGGACGCCCTCGGCCATGGCGCGGACGACGGGTTCGCTGACCGCCCCGTGGCGCTGGACCAATTCGGCCGGCACGCCCAGGAGCCGCGTCTTGGCTGCATTCGAGTAGGCCACCACGCCCTCCAGCAGGTGGTTTGAGATGCCCGGCACGTTGACGAGCCTGGCGGCAATCAAGCCGCCGGTGCAGGATTCGGCCACGGCGAGAGTCGCGCCGCACCCGGCCAGAAGCGACGCCACCGCCTCCTCCATCCCGTCGGCCCCCTCGCCGAAGACCGCCGGGCCGAGACGGCGCTTCACCTCGGCGGCGTCCGCGTCCAGCAAACGCCCCACCTCGTCCGCCGGGCCGCTCGCGTGAATGTGAACGTCAATGACGCCCGCGGTCGCGGCTGTGGCGACGCGCGGCCGGCGGCCGGGAGCCATCACGTCCGCCAGCCGCTCGCCGATGACCGATTCCGGCAGGCCGAAGGTGCGAACCGTCCGGACGCAGAGGACGCGCGCCTCGGCACCGCTATGCAGGCGCGGCAGGACGTGGTCGTCGAGCATCCGGTGCATCTCAGACGGGACTCCCGGCAGGCAGAAGATTTGCGCCCCACCGAGGCGCGCGAGAACGCCCGGAGCGCTGCCGACGGGATTCGCAAGGGCCTCGGCGCCCTGGGGCAGGAAGGCCTGGCGGCGGTTGGATTCCGAGAGCGCCCAGCCGCGCGCATCAGCCCAGGCTTCAAGCATCCGCACGGCCTGCGGCGACGCCGACAGCGCCGCGCCCAGGGCCAGCGCCAGGCCGTCGCGCGTGAGGTCGTCAGGCGTCGGTCCGAGGCCGCCCGTCGCCACGACGAGGTCAGCCTCTCGCGCGGCGGCGGTGAACGCGGCCGCAATCGCCTCCACATCGTCATCAAGCGTTTCGTGGCGGACAACCTCCACACCGCGTCCGCCGAGCGCACGCGCGAGCCGCTGCGCGTGGGCGTCCAGGACCAGGCCGGCCACCAGTTCGCTGCCGATGCTCAGGGTGACGGCGCGCACGCTCTCCCCTATCGGCTGAAGTGGAAGTAGATGACATCGCCCTCGCGGACGACGAAGTCTCGGCCCTCGATGAGGTAGTGACCGTCGGCCCGGGCCTGTTTGACGGAGCCCGCGCGGCGCAGATCATCGTAGGCCACGACCTCGGCACGGATGAAGCCGCGGGCCATGTCCGTGTGGACCGCGCCGGCGGCCTGGACGGCCGTCGTCCCGCGCGGGACGCTGCGGGCCGCCACCTCTTTGTCGCTGCACGTGAAGAAGGTGATGCGGTCGGCGGCCTGACAGACGCCTCGCAGCACGTCGGCGGTGTGAAATCGCTTCAGGCCCATTTCCTCCAGGAACGCGGCGCGGTCGCCGGGGTCGAGACGTCCGATCTCGGCCTCGATCGACGCCGAGAGGGCCTGGACGGGACCGCCGAGGTCGCCCAGCGCCTCGGCCGCACGCGCGGGATCACCGGCCTCCACCTCCGAAATGTTCACTACCAGCAGGACGGGCTTCTCGGTGAGGAAGGCGAATCCGCGGAGCACCGTCCGCTCGGCGTCGCTCCGGACGGCCTCATGGACGGGCCGTTCGGCCTCGAGGGCCGCGCGGCAGCGGCCGAGGAGTTCGAGTTCGCGCTTATTGGCCTCGCGTTCGGGCGTGGGCTTGAGAATCTGCTTTTCGAGCCGCTCGATCCGCCGCAAGGTGACATCGAGGTCCGCCAGGGCAAACTCGCTGAAGAGAACGTCGCGGTCGCCGCGCGCAGCGACGCGGCCCAAAAGATGCGGCACGCGCTCGCTCTCGAAGGCGCGGAGGACAAGAGTGAGGGCGTCGGCCCGGCGGAGGTGCTCCAGGATGGCGGTGTTCTGGGCCGCCAGTTCCGCCCGTCCCGGGGCGAGCCCCGGCAGGTCGAGAAACTCCAGGTGGACCGGCGTCTGCTTCGCCGCGCCGTACAGGCCGGCCAACCACTCGAGCCGCTCGTCCGGCACGGGAACGCTGGCACAATTCGGATGGTCCGGGCGAGCGGGGTGCGCGGCGGAGTCCACCGCCCCCTGCGAGAGGGCGTCGAAGAGACACGTCTTGCCCGACGCGGGCAGGCCAACGAGGGCGACGTTCACGGCTGGTCGTCTCCGCAGGGGGGCGAAACGTGATGCCGGCCCCGTTCAAGAACATCCTGGACCTGGTTGAGGACCCGCAGCAGGGCCGTAAGGTCCCGGTCCGAGAGCGAGCGAAGGGCCTCGACGGTGGCCAGGATCTTGCCGCGCCGAAACGCCTCGACCGCGCGCCGGCCGCGAGGCGTAATCGCCACGTCAATCCTGCGCTTGTCGCGCGGGTTGATGGAGCAGACGACCAACTTTTCGTCGTAGCGCTGCTCGAGGGCTTTGATGATGCGCGACATCTGGGCGGGCAGGACGCCGACGCGTCGCCTCAACTCGCCGACCGTGAGCGCCTCGCCGTCCTCCAGCGCGTCGAGCGCGAGGAACTCGGACTCCGACAGGTCGTAGCCGCCCTTGAGTTTCTCGCGCTGGGAAGAAAGCCACGTGCGAACCGTCATTTCGAAGATCTGGCGGGCCAGGTCGCGGACGGTTTGCTCGCGGTCCTTCACGTGTTGCTCCGCGGTCAGGGAGGGCGAGACGGTCGGCCGCACGCGCCTCGGCCGGCAACCCGCCCGCGCCTGCAAGGGAGGCATCGGAGCGCGCCCGTCGCCGCCACGAGGCATCCGGGGTCAGGACGCCGGTCCGGCGTCGGGCCGGGCCGCCCCGATGCGGCGTTCGGTGGCGCTTTCGGCCGACTTCGGTGCGGCGCGCTGCACGCGATCGCGCATCAGTCGGCCCATTTTGAACTTGACGGTGGTTTTGGTCGGGACCGTCACGCGCTGGAGCGTTCGGGGGTTCTGGGCGACTCGCGGCTTGCGTCGGCGGACCTCGAAGATGCCGAAATCGCGGAACTCCAGGCGATTGCCCTTCGCCAACTCGCTGATAACCTCGTCCAGGAAGCGCTGGACGATCTCCTTGACGACGACGCGCTTGCCTCCGACGGCGTCTGCAATCCGGTCCGTGAGTTGTTTTTTGGTCATCGTCGCCATGGGCACCCCCAATCTCGAAACCCCTTGCCGTTAAAGATGCCCGCTCTACCGTCCGACGCATCCAGCGACCAACACGGGCGAAGCCGACCAGCGCTTTCGCCGCGGGAATTGACCGCCTCGTACCGTAGGGCCCCGCTCGCCGCCTGGCAAGCAAAAACCGGCCGGCGTCAACGGCGCCGCTTCGAGACCGCGGTCCCGCTCCGACGTTTCCCTTTCTGCTTGCCCCTTTCCTCGACGCGCAGGCCAGGCTCCTCCACGACAACGACGCTGTCGTCCGGCACGGAATGGGTGAGCCAGACGTTGCCGCCGATGGTGCTTCCCTTGCCGACGACCGTGTCGCCGCCGAGGAGCGTGGCGCCGGAGTAAATGGTCACGCCGTCGCAGATGGTCGGATGGCGTTTGCGTCCGCGGATAAGGTCCCCCCGCCCGTCCTTGGGGAAACTCAAGGCGCCCAGGGTGACGCCCTGGTAGATTTTCACGTTGTCGCCGATCTCGCACGTCTCGCCGACCACCACGCCCGTGCCATGGTCCACAAAAAAGTTCTTCCCGATCTTCGCGCCGGGGTGGATGTCAATGCCGGTGGCGCTGTGGGCCAGTTCGGTCATGATACGGGGCAGCAGGGGCACGCCCAGGCCGTACAGTTCGTGGGCGATGCGATAGACGGTCACCGCCTCCAGGCCCGGATACGAGAAGATGATCTCGTCGAGGCTTTTGGCGGCGGGGTCGCCGTCGTAAAGGGCCTGGACGTCACCGGCCAGCCTCCGGCGAATGTCCGGAATCCGCATCAGGAACTCCAGGGCGATCTCGCGGGCGGTCTCGCGGCAATGGTCGCATTCGCCCTCGCTGCGGCGGCACTCGTGCAGGATGCTCCGGTACACCTGGTCCGCCAACGCCCGGTACACCTGGTACACCCGGTCGCCGATGTGGTACCGGATATTGCTGGGCGTGAAGTTTCTTCGGCCGAAGTACCCCGGATAGAGAATTT
Source organism: Phycisphaerae bacterium (assembly GCA_035530455.1). Taxonomy (GTDB): domain Bacteria; phylum Planctomycetota; class Phycisphaerae; order FEN-1346; family FEN-1346; genus JAPLMM01. The sequence goes on from DATKUU010000171.1 coordinate 18,788, forward strand.
CCTTGAGGCCTTCGAGGATCTCTTGGACCGCCTCGCGCGAGGGCAGCGGCCGAAGGTCCAGATGGTTGATGCGCGAGACTTCGTCATAGGTCGCGACAATGGCGTCAATGATGGCCGGCAACCGGTCCTCGTAGCGGCCCTCGGTGGACATCGCTCTGCGGCTCCTAAGCCCTGATATGCACTGGAATTATAGCCCCGCGCGGGGCGTTCGGCAAAGGAAATCTTCCGGCCCTTTTTCCCCGCGCGGACGCCGGGCAAGGTCCGGGGACAAAACAGCGCTAATCGGCCTCCTGCTTTGCCCTCGCCGCCGATTCGATAATCTGCTGCTGCACGTTGGCCGGCACAGGCTCGTAGTGCGACAACTCCATCGAGTACGTCCCTTGGCCGCCCGTGATGCTCCTCAGTTGGGTGTTGTACTGGGCGACCTCGGCCAGGGGGACCTGGCCCCGGATTGTCTGCGTCCCGCCCGCCCCCGCCTCCATGCCCTGGATGCGTCCGCGCCGGCTGTTCAGGTCGCCGCTGATGTCCCCCAGGTACTCATCCGGCACGGTGATGGCCAGGTTGACGAACGGTTCGAGGATGGTGGGCCTAGCCTTCAGGACGGCGTCGCGGAAGGCGTTGCGGCCGGCGATCTTGAAGGCGATTTCCTTCGAGTCCACCGGGTGGTGCTTGCCGTCGTACACGATCGCCCGCACATCCTGGAACGGGTAGCCCGCAATCACGCCCTCCTCCAGGGCCTCGCGGACGCCCTTTTCGACGGCCGGCAGGAACTGCCTGGGGATCGCCCCGCCGAAAACATCGTCCACGAACTCGAAGCCCGCGCCCCGTTCCATCGGCTCGACGCGGAGGTAAACCTCGGCGAACTGGCCGGCCCCGCCCGTCTGCTTCTTGTGGCGGTAATGGCCGTCGCCTTTGGCGCCGATCGTCTCCCGGTACGGGATCTTCGGAGGCTTCGTGCTCACCTCCACCTGGTAGCGCCTCTTGAGGCGCGCCAGGAGCATCATCAGGTGGATGTCGCCCATCCCCGCCACCACCAGTTCGTTTGTCTGCCGGTCGCGCGTCGTCCGCAGCGTCGGGTCCTCCTCGACCATCTTGGCGAGGGCTTCGGAGATCTTCTGCTCGTCGCCGCGGCTCTTGGGCTCCAGGGCGAGGGAGTACATCGGCACGGGCACGACGACCTCGGGCAGAAAGAGCGGCTCGGCGCCGGAGGAGAGCGTCCGCCCCAGACGCAACTCGTCCACCTTCGGGATGCCGACGATGTCGCCCGCGACGGCCAGCGGAATCGGATGGGTCTCTTTGCCCTGGACGCGCAGGATCTGGGCGATGCGCGTCTCGCGGCGCTCGTCCCCGATCCGGGCCGACGCGTCGGCGGAGAGCGTCCCGCTCCAGACGCGCACGTACGAGACCTTGCCCACGTACGGGTCGCTCACGACCCTGAACACCTGCGCGCAGAGGGGCCCGGCGGGGTCGGCCGTCAGAACGACCTTTTCCGCGCCGTCGGCGGCGCCCTTGGCCGCCTCGCGCGAGCGGGCCTGGCGCGGGTTCGGCGCGTAGTCGGCCAGAACGTCGAGCAGTTCCTCGACACCGAGTTCCTTCGAGGCGCTCGTAAAGAGGATCGGAATGAAACTGCCGCCCTGAAGCGCGGCCGTGAACGCCTTCGCCAGTTCCTCCGGCGCAATCTTCTCCTCGCCCAGGTACCGTTCCATGAGCGCGTCGTCGGCCTCGACGATTGCCTCGACGGCCTCGTTGTGCGCCGACGCGACGTCCAGGAGCGCCTCGCCCTCCGACGCCGCGAACGCGTTGACGACGCCCTTGAACGACGCCCCCTGCCCCACCGGGACGGTGAGCAGGCGACACCGCGAGTCCAGTGCCTCGCGGACCTGCTCGACGATGCGCTCGAGGTCGGCGTTTTCGGCGTCGGCGCGGTTGACGACGACCAGGCGCGCGAGATTCTGCTCGCCCGCCTCCACAAACAGGCGCCGCGTGTGAATCGTGACCCCTTGGGCTGCGCTCACCACCACGACCGCCGTGTCCGTCGCCGACAGCGCCGCCAGCGACTGGCCCACAAAATCCGGGTAGCCCGGCGTGTCGAGCAGGTTCAGGTGTCGGCCCTTCCAACCGAGGTTCAGCACGGCCGTCAGGGCGCTCGCCTGGCGTTCTTTTTCCTCCGGCTCGAAGTCGCTGACCGTATTGCCTTCCTCGGGCGTACCGAGGCGCGTCGTCGCGCCGGCCTTGTGGAGCATGGCCTCGGCCAACTGCGTCTTGCCGGCGCCCGAGGCGCCGAGGAGCACCACGTTGCGGATCATTTCGGTCTGGACCTCAGCCATCGCATCCTCCAAAATGCTGTACACCCATGCCAGTCAACGGCGCCGCTCGCTTGCGCTCGCGGCTCGGGAAGCGCCTAGTCGGCGGCGGCGGCGAGCGCGGCTTCGAGCGTCAGTTTCCCTTCATACAGCGCCCGGCCGATGATCGCCCCCGCCGCCCCCACCTCTTTCAGCGCCTGTATGTCTTTCACCGTCGTCACGCCGCCCGACGCGATGACCGGCCACGGACTGACCGTCACCACCAACTGGGTGGCGGTCAGGTTCGGACCAGATAGCATACCGTCCCGCTCGATGTCTGTGTAGACAATTGCCGCCAGGCGCAACTTGGCTGCTTGCCCGATGATCTCAGGGGCAGTCTTCTCCGTCACTTCACCCCAACCTCCCACAGCCACGCGTGCATTCCGCGTGTCCAGACCCCAAGCGACGCGCCCGGGGAACTTCTCCGCCAATTCCTTCAACCACTTCGGCTCCCGCACCGCCCGCGTGCCGACGACGATTCGGTCGGCCCCGGCCTCGAACACTTCTTCAGAAGCCTCGGTGGAACGGATGCCGCCGCCCACTTCGATTTTCATGTCCACGGCCTTGCAGATGGCGCGGATGTGGTCGAGGTTCTTCGGCTCGCCTTCGCGGGCGCCATCGAGGTCCACGACGTGGAGCCACTCGGCCCCCGCGGCCTGGAAGCGCCGCGCGACCGCCGCGGGGTCCTCGTCGAAGACGGTCTCTTCATCGAACCGACCCTGGCGGAGTCGGACGCATCGGCCCCCCCTCAGGTCAATGGCCGGCAGAATGATCATGCGATGTCCCGTGCGTCGTTGGGAAAAAGGGGACGGGAGTATTTTGCCGGAACGGCCCTTCGGGTGCTTCGCACAAAATACTCCCGTCCCCTTTTTCCTGCTCAGAACCGCCTCACGAAGTTCTCCAGAACCTTCAAGCCCGCCGCTTGGCTCTTCTCGGGGTGAAACTGCGTGGCGACGACGTTGCCGGCCTGGACGGCGCTCGCGAACGGCACGCCGTACTCCGTCCGGCCGATCACCGCCCCCTCGTCGCGCGGGACCGCATAGTAGGAGTGTGCAAAATAGAAATACTCCCCTTGCGCGGGCATCCCCTCGAACAGGGCCGACGGACAGACCACCTCGACGGCGTTCCAGCCCATGTGGGGAACCTTCAGACCCTGACTACACATCGCCTCACCGAAACGGACGACGCGTCCGGCGACGAGCCCCAGGCCGCGCTCGCTCGGCCCGCCCGCCGGACCGGCGCCCTTCTCCTCGCTTTCCTCAAAGAGAATCTGGAGGCCCAGGCAGATGCCGAGGATCGGCCGACCCCGCCGCGCGAACTCGCAAATCGGCTCGACCAGGCCGCGCTCCAGGAGCGCCCGCATCGCGTCGCCGAACGCTCCCACGCCGGGAATCACCAGACGTTCGGCGCGCGCCACATCCTCGGGCTTGTCCGAGACGTCGGCAGCGCACCCGACGCGCGCCAGCGCCTTCTGGACGCTGCGGAGGTTCCCCATCCCGTAATCCGCAATGACGATCACCGGCGAACGGGGCCTCCTACCGCGGCGCGACGACGATTTCGACGCGGCGGTTCTTGCTCCGGCCGCCTGCCGTCGCGTTCGAGGCCACCGGCTGGTGATAACTGAAGCCGGAGGCGTAGATGCGCTTCGGATCCACACCCTTCTGCACAAGATGCCGCACGACGGCCATCGAGCGGTTGCAGCCCAGGTCCCAGTTGTCCGCCCACAATTTCTTGCTGCGGACGATGGGCTGGTTGTCGGTGTGGCCCTCGACGCGGATTATGTGGGTCGGATAGTCCCTATTAAGAACGCCGGCCACCTTGTCGAGTATGGCCTTGGAGGCCGACTTCAGGTCCGCGCTGCCGGAGGCGAAGAGGATCGTGTCCGGCAAGGTGACGGTCATCGTCTGGCCGCTCTGGCGGACCTCGACGCCGGGGCCGAAGTCGGGCTTCGGAGGGCCGGCCTCGGGAGGAATTTCGGTGGCGGCCTGCACCGGCTCCGCCGGCGGGGCCGATCGCATCCGGTCCACTTCCGCCTGGAGTTCCGCGTTCCGCACCAGCGAGTCCTCCAATTGGCGCTGAAGCGCGACGTTCGACTCTTCCAGTTGCTGCTCGCGGCAGCCGGCCCCCGCCACCGCCAGCGCCGCCAGACCCATCACCACGACCGCCGGCCGGACCAACCGCCGGACCGCGGCCCCGAAACCCGCCCGTCCGCTTCTTGCGCCTCGCATACCGTTCTCCTTTCTGGCTCAACCGTCTGGAGCCGACGCCAACGCCTCGTTCACCCCTCGCCCAGGCCTTCCTCAGAATCGCTGCGGCCTGGGAACGGTTCCTCCCCGCGGCGCCGCGCTTCCCTCAGGCCGCGTATCGTTCGCACCAACAGCCGCACCAGCGGCACCAATACGACGCCCAACCCCATCACGACGAGCAGCACCCATATCCCGCGGAGGCTGCCCTCCTGCCAGGGATAAAGCATGAGGCTGGTCTCGCGCGGCCCGTTGGCCACCAGCAAGAACACCCCGTATCCGACCACCAGCAGGCACACCATCAGTATAAACCAAAGGCCGACCATCTTGTACATGGCTTTCCCCTAGCCCGTGAGGGTTTGCCACGCCATTCGCACGATGTTCTCGACGCCCGGCCGGAAGTGGCCGACGATTATCCCCTCCAGGAGCATCACCGCGCCCGCCGCCGCCCCCAGGAACGGGCCGTACGGCACCTCGCGCGGATCGTCCTTGGGCGGGACGTCGGCTGGCTCGTCGGGCCCGGACGCTTCCGCCTCGCCCCTATCCTGCCGACTCATCAGCCAGAATGCCAGCCCAAACAGGCCGAGCGCCAGAGCCAGGAACACCCGCGCGCCGACCGTCCACCCGCCCGCCGTGGCCGCCGGCACCACCAGAAGCGCCGCCATCGCCGCCAGCATCGCCAGCAGCGGCACGCCAGCGACCTTCGGCAGCGCGATCGGCGCGCTCGGCTCCTGCGCTTTCGCCTCCTCCGCCTCCGCCCGCCGACGCCACAACCAGAAACTGACCAGAAAGAGCGCCAGCGACAGCATCAGGACCGTCGTCGGTTTGATCGTCCAGCCGAAATAGAACGACGCCATCGCCACGAAGAGCGCCCCGAACGCAAGCACCGTCAGCACCAGGGCCGCCAGCGGCGCTTTCGGCCGGACGCGCGGCCCGTCGGCCTCGCCGGCCGTCGAGGCGGGCGCGCCGGCCTCCCGTGCGGCGCGGCGGCCGGCCGCACGCACCGCCCCAGCCGCAAACACATACGCCAGCGCCACGAACGGCGCGAGGAAAAAGACCAGGATCGTCGCCTCCCATCCCAGGGCCGCGCCGATGGCCGCCATCAAATACACGTCGCCTATGCCCATCGCTTCGCGCCCGAACAGCCGCGTTCCTCCTGCGCGCGTCAGATACACCAAGCCCCCGCCGACCGACGCGCCCACAAGGGCCAGAAGTGCGGCGTCGACCCGGTCCCAGCCGACCCAGGCCGGCAGAGCGCCGTCGTAGGCCCCCGCCGTCTGGACCTGGGGCCAGAGGAAACTGCCGACGACGGCCGCGCCGACGGCGACGTTCGTCACCGAGGTGTAGATTTCCTTGCGCTCCAGGTCAATCGCGCCCGACACGATGAGCGCCGCCGCCAACACCATATGCACCAGGTACACCCCGCCGTGCGCCGCCTCCGGCCGAAGGTCCGTCTGAAAGTACGCCGCCCAGTAACCGAAAAAGATCAGGCCCGTCGCCAGTTCGACGGCCAGATACCGCGGGCTGATGCGCGAGCCGCACCGCCGACATCGGCCGCCCAGAACGAAGTAACTGGCGATGGGAACGTTGTCGTACCACGCGATGGGGGCCAGGCACGCCGGGCAGTGCGAACCCGGCCAGAGGAGGCTCTTGCCGGTCGGCAGACGGTGGATGCAGACGTTCAGAAAACTGCCGACGCACAGACCCGCCAGAAACAGAAAGATGCCGAACGGCCAGGCCGTCGCCCACTGCTCAAGGGTCTCGATCATTCGCGGTCCACCGATCCCCTGCCGCCGGATGTGTTCTCGCCGTCACGCGACTCGGGGGCAATCTATCAGCCGCGCCGGACCCTTGCAAGGCAAAACGGCAAGCGGCACGCGGGCGCAGCGGGCCGCGTGCTTCTCGCCGACACTAGTGTAGTGCTTCAGAATTAGTGTTGCTTATGTTCGCCTCATCGGCTATACTCCTCCGCAGGAGGTGAAGCCGATGCGCGTCGCTTGTCCGATCGTGTTGACAGATGAAGAAC
>DATKUU010000172.1:0-45842 GCA_035530455.1 Phycisphaerae bacterium
GCAAGGAACCGAAGCAACAAGGCCCCCTGTTGCCGCCACCGTGCCAGAAGCCAGAGCAAGACCGCTGCGGAGGCCCCGAGGGCTCCGCCAAGCAGAGGACCACTCCAGATCGGCAACTCCATCAGGAGAATGGGTCGCAAACGCCTTCCCCACGTGATAGTGGATGCCCGGACGGCATCATAGGAACGTCCGCGGGAGGCTGTCTAGCGAAAAGACGGTCGCGGACTGTCCGGCGGGGGGAATTCGGGGCTGCGGCAAGGGTTCTGTGCCGGGGTCCCCCGATCAGATTCTCCGGCAAAAATTGGGTTGCAATGCCTGTTGGCGATTCTACAATGCACGGGTTGGGAGGAAGGCGACTCGGCCCCGGTGCGCCGGCCCCGGTTTCGTTCGCTTGCGCGAACGAAAGCCGTGGTAAGCGAAGCGGTGCGGCGCTGGGCGCAAAAGCGGCGGGAGGTGGCGGCTATTTCTCGTTTACGCGCTCGAGGATGTGTCGCGCTCGGACTCGGCGCCATCGGGTTGGCGGGTTTGGGCGTGGTGCTCGTGATGGCGCAGGGGTCGCCCCGCGCGGCGGATGCGGCGGAGTGGGCGGCTGCGGCGACGGACGACGTGGTCGTGGCCGTGACGCCGATGGGCGATGGAAGCGTCCTGGTGTGCCTCGTGGATCGGACGAAGGATCGCCTGGCGGTGTATGTGGCGGACGCGCGGCGGAGCCGATTGAAACTCCTGGCCGTGCGCGACATTTCCGCCGACTGGGCGCTGACGGATTACAACAACGACCCGCCGTTGCCCAAGGACATCCGGGCGCGCGTGGAAGCCGTCACGGAGAAACCGGCGGCCCCGGCTGCGGCGGAAGAATCGGACGTGTCGCCGCCGTCGCCGTAGCGGTATAATGGGACATGGAGCGGCCGCGCGGTGCGGACGCGCCGGAAGCGAGGAGGGCACGTTTTGGAATTCGTCACGTTCGAAGAAGCCAAAAAACGCCTTGGCAAAACCGATGAGCAGTTGCAGGACATGATCAAGAACGGTCAGGTCCGGGCGTTCCGTGACGCAGGGACGTGGAAGTTCCGCCAGGAAGACGTCGCTGCGCTCGCCGGCGGGGCGGCGCCCGCCGCGCCCCCGGCCGGAGAAAAGGAAGAAGACGCCGGCGACACCCTCATGAGCATTGATGCGGACATCCTCTTTGCGGAAGAGGAAGAGGTCCCCGCCGACAGCGCCGCAGAGACCTGGATTGCCGCCGACACCGAAGGCGTTTTCCCGGGCGAGGCGGCCCCGGGCGAAGAGAAACCGATCGGCGTGGAGGCGGCCATGGCCGCCCCTGAGGCCGAACCCGCACCCCTGGCCCTCAGTCCCGAAACCGACGAGTCCAGCCTCCAGGAAGTCTTGAGCGAGGAAGAGGTGGCCGGCGAGGCCGGCGTCTTTGCCGAGGAGCCCGTCATCGCGGTGGACACCGAGAGCGGGGTGGCGGCGGTGGTTGCCACGTCGTCCACGAAGTCGGGCATCGCCGTCAGCCGCACTCGCATCGTCACCCTCGTGGAAGGGCCTGCCCATCACGGTTCCTTCACGGTGCTGCTGGGGATGACGGCGGCGGCGCTGGGGTTCACGATGTTCGCCCTGCTGGCGCTGCTGGCGGGCGCGAGGCCTGGCGTCGTCGTCAGCATCGGCGAGGGCAACGCGGGCGTCGTCATCCTGTTCGGCGGCGCGGTGGTCGCCGCCGTCGTGGCCGTCATCGGGTACGTGCTGGAAAAGCAGCGGGGCGCCCGCGAGGCCGCGGGCGGGCAGTAAGCGGGAACGCATTCGGCTGCACGACGCACGCATGGCCGGGCACCCGGTCGCGTGCACAGATCTGCGGGACGAAATGGCTCACCCAGAAAAGGAGATTGCGATGCGACGCTCTTTCGTGGCGGCGGGATTGGTGCTGCTCGGTGTGCTGGCCCTGGCAAGCACGGGATGCGTGGACCAGGCCAAGTACGACGCTGTTCTCCTGAGGAACCGCGAGCAGGACAAACTGCTCGTGGAAAAGGACGCAGACATCGCGCGCCTCCTGGAACGCGTGGACGCGATGCAGGCCCGCGCGGGCGACGCCCAGCGGATGCTCGATGAAAAGGAGCGGCTCCTCGCCGCGGTTAGCCAGGAACGCGATGAGGTCCGCAAGGCCTTCAACGAACTGATGGAGGCGTGGAAGAAATGGGCCGCCGCCGGGAGCGGCGGTGCCATTCCCGCAGAGGTCGCCATGGAGATCGAACAGTTGGCTCGCGAGTATCCCAACCTGTTCGAGTTCGACAAGGCGAGCGGCCGGCTGCGCTTCGCTTCGGACATCACGTTCGACTCCGGCTCGAACGCCGTCAAGCCCGATGCGCGGACAGCCCTGACGAAACTGGCCGCCATCCTCTCCGGCGACGTGGCCAAGAAAGTCCACGCGACTATTATCGGCCACACGGACTCCGACCCCGTCAAGAAGGCGGCGACTGTCGCGCTGCTGCAGCAACTCGGCAAGCCGACGAACAACATGGGCCTTTCGGTGGCCCGCGCGGAGGCCGTGGCCGAGATTCTGAAAGCCGGCGGCGTCGAAGCGACGCGCATCATCACCCAGGGCATGGGCGAAGGCCAGCCTATCGCCGATAACCGGAGTGCTGAAAGCAAGGCCAGGAACCGTCGCGTCGAAATCTTCCTCGCCATGGGAGCCTGAAACGCGGTTGGGTTGAGACGTTGGAGAAAATGAGCGGCCCGCTCACCGAAGAGTGGGCCGCTTTCTTGGCATGAACCGGACGGCCTTTTCATCGCGACGGAAGAAGTGCCGGAAGCAGTTTTTCGAGGACCGGTTGTCCCTGGAACGGCTCAGCCGTCGTCCACAGGATCGGCACCTCTTCGCCGAAGAGGTTGGTCACGAGGAGTGGAGGCGAATCGTCGCCCTTGGTCAGACGGCCGAGCCCCTCGGCCGTTGTGCGGAAGTTCAAGGCCAGCCCTTCGTATCCGATGGAGTTCGTGAGCAGCCAGCCGTAGCCGCGGACCGGCGGCAATGTCTCCTCGATCCATCGCAGCGTCTCGGCGCTCACCATCCCGCCTTCGTTGCCTTGGAGGTCGCACGTCAATATCGCCGACGGGGCGCCGGCCAGCTTCACGTATTTAACCTCGAACTGAACCTTGCCTGTGATGGGACCGCCGGGAACGCTTCGCGTCCAATCCGCCAGGTCTATCTCGCTGCCGTTCACGGTGACGGCGGCCATGTCTAGGAGGTACCCCGGACAGTGCCAGTGGACATTCACGTCGAATGTTCCCGCTGTTTGGCTTGCCTCGTTCCCCGGTTCGCCGAGAAGTTGTCGGATTGCGTCCGCCGGCACGTCTTTTGCCTTCACCCACAACCCGCCGAACACGCCCCGGTCGGACGCCGGATCGAGAAGCAGGGTCACCCTCCACTTCGGAGCGAGGAGAGTATCTGTGCTCAACAGGACAGCGTCCGCGCTGAGCGGCGGGCGAAAGGTGACGCGGAAAACTTTGGTGTCGCCGTCGGCGACGGCGACGGCGACGGTTTCACCCGACAGCCGCGCCAGGCCCAGGTCGAGGTCCGCCTCCAGGCGCTCGACGACGACCGACGCAATCGCCGGCGCCTGCGCAGACTCAGCCTGGACGAGACGCTGATTGACGGCCGCCAGCGTGGCCATCGGCTCGGGGCCGGCGATCTTGACGGACCCCCGTGCTGCGCGGACGGACCACCCGCTCGCGATCGCCTCGGCCTTAAGATCCTCCAGGACGACCAGAAGGCGCCCCTCGCCGGCCTGCCAGAGGAGTTCGACTTCATCGGCGACGGCCGTTTGGAGGCCGGTGGGGTGGGCGCCGCGCACGAACGCCTTGCACCGCAGGCGCGAGGCAAGGTCCCTCTCCAGCCGGGCATCCATTCCGCCCGTCCGCAGCCAGACGCCGTAGAGCACGAGGGCCGCGAGCGGGCCGAGGACGCAAAGGAAGAGCAGGGCGAAAACCGAGCGGCGAACGTGCTTCTTGCGCAGGGCCATGGGGGCTCGCGGATGAACTACAGTTCCTGTGCCGACCGACGCCACGCGTCGTAGGACGCCTTCATTTCGCCGAGCGAATCGCCGCCGAACTTCTCCAGCATCGCGCCGGCCAGTTCCGTCGCCACCGCCGCCTCCACCACGACGCTGGCGGCAGGCACGGCGCAGACGTCGCTCCGCTCGTACGCCGCCTCCTCGGCCTTCTTCGTCGCGAGGTTGACCGATGCGAGCGCCTTGCGGAGCGTCGAGATGGGTTTCATCGCGGCGCGCACGAGGAGCGGCTGGCCCGTCGTCATCCCGCCCTCCAGACCGCCGGCCCCGTTCGTCGGGCGCACAAACCCTAACGTCGGCCCGTCGCGCTTCGAGGGGTCGTATGTAATTGGGTCGTGGACCTCGCTTCCGCGCTTGGCGGCGGCGGCGAAGCCCAGACCGATCTCGACCCCCTTGATGGCCTGGATGCTCATGACGGCCCGGGCGAGTCGGCCGTCCAGTTTCCGCGTCCACTGGACGTGGCTGCCCAGGCCGGGCACGAGGCCGGTCGCCACGCACTCGATGACGCCGCCGAGCGTGTTGCCTGCCTCGCGCGCCTCATCAATCGCCGCCTTCATCGCGCGGTCGGCCTTCGGGTCGGGCGAGTATAAGTCACTTGCATCGCGGCACTTACGGCGCTCCTCCATTTTCTCCGGCACGTGCGACTCCACCGCCCCGATCCGCACCACGTACGCCAGCACCTCGACGCCGAACTCCGCCAGGAGCGCCTTGGCAAGCGCACCGGCGGCGACGCGGCCGGCGGTCTCGCGGGCGCTGGCGCGCTCGAGGATGTCGCGGCAATCGCGCGTCAGATACTTCAGGGCCCCCGCCAGGTCGGCGTGTCCCGGCCGAGGACGCACGAGTGCCTCCGCCTCCTCCAGCCGCACGTCGCGGTTCCGCACGAGCAGCACCACTGGGCTGCCGAGCGTCCGCCCGCGCCGGACACCGGAGAGAATTTCGACGCGGTCGCTCTCGATTTTTTGCCGCTCGCCGCGACCGTATCCGCCCTGGCGGCGCGCCAGGTCGGCGTCTATTGAGGCCGCGTCGGCCGGCACGCCGGCCGGGAGGCCTTCGACGATTGCCACCACCGCCGGGCCGTGCGATTCGCCCGCCGTCCGCACCTTCAGTTTGCTCACCGCTCCTCTCCTTGCGTCAAGTCCCTGTCCGGAAACACCTCTTGGGTGGTGGCCTTCCCAGGCCGCCACCGCCTTCCGTGCCCTGCGCGGTGGGCAGGAATGCCCACCGCGCTTTTCATTCACTGGCCCTCGAATCGGGGATAGCGCGGCGGCCATTCTTGGCCGCCGCGCGGCTTCTCAGACAGAGACTAGCGGAACTTTTTCCCTGTCAACCGCTCGTACGCCTCGACGTACCGCGCGCGTGTGCTCGAGACGATGTCGTCGGGCAGGTCGGGTCCCGGCGGCTTCTTGTCCCAAGAGAGCGTGTCGAGCCAGTTGCGAAGGAACTGTTTGTCGAAACTCGGCTGGTCGTGTCCGGGCTCGTACGAGTCGGCCGGCCAGAAACGCGACGAGTCCGGCGTCAGCGCCTCGTCCACGAGGAGGATCTTATCGTCGGCCCGGCCCCACTCGAACTTCGTGTCCGCGATAAGGATGCCGCGCTCCCGTGCAACCTGGGCCGCCTTCGCGTACACCGCGACGCTCCGCCGACGAAGTTCCTCGGCCGTCTCCGCCCCGACGATTTCCCCGGCGCGCTCCAGCGAGATGTTCTCATCGTGCCCGCTCTCGGCCTTGGTGGCGGGCGTAAAGAGCGGCTCCGGCAGGCGGTCGCACTGCCGTAGGCCCTTCGGCAAAAGCGTCCCGCACACCGTCCCGTGGGCCTCGTACTCGCGCCACCCCGACCCTGCCAGGTACCCTCGCACGACGCACTCGACGGGGAAGACGTCCGCCTTGCGGCAAAGCATCGAGCGGCCCTCGAGGGTCTCGGCCTGGTCGCGGACCGCCTCCGGCATCTTGCGCACGTCGGCCGTCACCAGGTGGTTCGGCGTCACGTCGGCCAGAAACTCGAACCACCAGAGGCTGATTTGCGTCAGGAGACGGCCCTTGTCGGGGATGCCGGTCGGCATGACGACGTCGTAGGCGCTGATGCGGTCGGTGGCGACGATGAGGATTCGGTCGCCGAGGTCATAGACGTCTCTGACCTTGCCTCGGCGGACCGCGAGGCCTTCCAGATGCGTTTCACGGACGACGGGTTTCATAACAGGCTCCCCGGACCGGATGGGCGCGCGCGGGCGGATCACCCGCCTACGGGTTTCCTTTTAGCCTTTGGCGGCACGGGGCGTCAAGACTTATCCGCGTCGCAGGCGCGCGGGCGATGGGGCGGTTTTTCGGTTGAGGCGCGCGCGGCCGGGGGCCTATAATGCCGCCCCGCCGCGAGACCAAGGGGGTTCCGGCGCCGGACCGGGTCAGGAAGGAGCAGGGGACCGCGTGCTTTCGTTTCGCGTGTTGGTCAACGGCAAGCCGCCCGAGCGGCTCGATCTGGATCGGATGTACGTGACGAGCCTGGAGGGCCAGCCGATCCGGGTGCGGTTCCGGTACGTTCCGGAGGAGGCGCTGCTGTTCTGCGACCGTCGGGCGCAAGGCCTGGCGGCGCTGAACCTGCCTTGGGCGGTGCGCGGCGGGGGGCAACTGATGCTTCGGACGGCGCTCTTGCCGGACGCCCCCGAACCGTATCTGCTTCCCCTGGAACTGGCGCGCGGCCGGGTGGCCGACGTCTGGCGCCAGAAAGAGAACTGGGGGTACGTCTATGGCGGCCCGACGGAAGACATCGAGGCGGAGTTGGGGGAGGTGAAGTTAACCCTGGCCCGGGCGATGGCGCTGGCGGACGCGCCGAGGGCGTCGGCGGACTTGGCGGAAGACGCTCTGGGTCGCGCCGTGGCGCTGGGTGAGAAACTGGCGCTCGGGGATGCGCACCGGGGGATCGAGTTGCGGCGGGAACGGGGGGAACTGAAGCGCGTGGACTTCGGCTGCCACTGGGAACTCTTCGGCGACCAGCCCGTCGTCCAGAAACGCTTCGTCGAGGCGTTCAATCACGTAACGCTCCCCTTCACGTGGCGCCAGATTGAGCCCCGCGAGCAGGAGTTTCAATGGGGCTGGCACGACGGGTGGATGCATTGGTTCGAGGCGAAGGGCATTGCGATCAAGGGCGGCTCGCTCGTCCGCTTCGCCGAGCCTTATCTGCCGGACTGGCTCTGGATCTGGGAGAACGACTTCGACGCCATCCGGGACTACCTCTTCGACTACGTCGAGCGGTGCGTGCAGCGGTACCGCGGGCGGGTGGACCACTGGGACGCCATCACCGGCCTGCACGTTGAGAATTGCATGAACTTCCCGCTCGACCGCATTCTGGAGGTGACGCGCGTCTGCGCCCGGGCCATCAAACGGACCGACCCCGCCGCCAAGGTCGTCCTGGACCTGGTGTACCCGTGGGGCGAGTACTTCAGCGTCAACCAGCGGTCCATCTGGCCGTACCACTACGCGGAGATGTGCATCAACGCGGGCATCCAGTTCGACGCCGTGGGGCTACAGATTTTTTTCGGCACGGCGGGCGAGGGCCTCTATTGTCGCGATATGCTGGCCGTTTCCGAGATCCTCAGCCTCTTCGGCGGCCTGGGCAAGCCGGTGCATGTGACCGCGGTCGGTGTGCCGAGCGCGGGTTACCCTGACGCGTCGGCGACGGTCGGCGGCCAGGCCCACCAGCCGGGCGCCGGCGGCGTGTGGCGAAAGCCCTGGGACGAAATCGTCCAGTCCGACTGGCTCGACGAGTTCTACCACATTGCCATCGCCAAGCCCTTCGTCACCGCCATCTCCTGGCGCGACTTTTCCGACCACCAGCCCCATTACTTCCCCCACAGCGGCCTTCTGCGCAAAGACCTGCATCCGAAGATCGCCTATCGGAAACTGGTGGGACTGCGGCAGGAGATCTGGCCGGCGGGCGGCCCGCAGGGCGCCGAGACGAACGTCCTCTGGCCGGAAATCTGACGCCCAGGCCGCGTGCGGATTCCTCCCCATGGTATTTGCGGCCTTGCCGGGGCGGCGGGCCGTCGGCATAATGGCGGCCATGGCCGAACCGCCCGAAGCGAAGCCGCCCGCGCCGCCGCCCCTGGTCGCCCGCGCCGAGCAGGTGGTGCTCGTGGTGCTCGCGCTGGCGGTCGTGGCGGGCGTCGCATGGCGGATCGCCGACACCTATCGCCTCGGCGCCGACCCGCTTGAAACGGTCCCCCCGTCCGAAGGGCCGAACTTCCAGGTCAACGTCAACTCGGCCGACTGGGTGACGTTGTCGCTCGTCCCCGGCCTGGGTAGGGGCCTTGCCAGCGCGATTGTCGAGGCGCGCACGAAGCACGACGGCCAACGCTTCGACTCCCTCGATGACCTCCTCAAAGTGGATGGCATCGGGGAGAAGACGCTCGCGAAACTTCGCCCTTACCTCTTCGTCGGCGACTCCGCCGGCGACGAGGAGCCGATCCGGATGCTCGGCGCTCCCTGACCCCCCTTCGCGCCGTTGCCGATGCGGCCCCGCGATGGTATGATGTATCTTCTGCGAGAGGGCCGAAGAACCCATGGACCGCTTTGAACTCGTCTCCGATTTCGAGCCGAAGGGCGACCAGCCAGCGGCCATCGAGGCCCTCGTCGGCGGCCTGGAGGCCGGCAAGCGGTTCCAGACGCTTCTGGGCGTCACGGGAAGCGGCAAGACGTTTACGATGGCCAACGTCATCGCCCGCGTCCAGCGTCCGACGCTCGTCATCAGCCACAACAAGACCCTCGCCGCCCAACTCTATAGCGAGTTCCGGGAGTTCTTCCCCTCGAGCGCCGTCGCCTATTTCGTTTCCTACTACGACTATTACCAGCCGGAGGCGTACATTCCGGCCCGCGACATCTACATCGAGAAGGACGCCTCCATCAACGACGACATTGACCGGCTGCGGCTCCAGGCCACGAGCGCCCTGGCCCGCCGGCGCGACGTCATCATCGTCGCCAGCGTCTCGTGCATTTACGGCCTGGGCAGCCCGAAGGACTACGCGGAGATGGTGGTGGACTTGAGCGTCGGCGATCCGGTGGAGCGCGACGACCTTCTGCGCCGGTTCGTGGACCTCCAGTACGAGCGGAACGACGTGGGGTTCGGGCGCGGCAAGTTTCGTGTCCGGGGCGACTGCGTGGACGTCCAGCCCGCCTACGAGCAGTTTGCCTATCGCATCGAGTTTTTCGGCGACCGCGTGGACCGCATCGCCCTCCTCAACCCGACGACCGGCGAACTCCTCGGCGCCGAGGACTCGCTTTTCCTCTACCCGGCGAAGCACTTCGTCATGCCCGAGGAGCGCGTCGAACAGGCCTGCGCCTCCATTGAGGACGAGTTGACCGAGCGGCTGGCGGAACTGCGGCGCCAGGGCAAACTGCTGGAGGCCCAACGTCTGGAGGCCCGCACGAAGTACGACCTCGAGATGCTCCGCGAGGTCGGCTACTGCGCCGGCATCGAGAACTATAGCCGCCATCTCTCCGGCCGGGCGGCCGGCGAGCGGCCGTACTGTCTCCTCGATTACTTTCCCGACGATTACCTCCTCTTCGTGGACGAGAGCCACGCCACCCTTCCTCAGATCCGCGCGATGTACGCCGGCGACCGCAGCCGAAAAGAAGTCCTGGTGGAGCATGGGTTCCGCTTGCCGTCGGCCCTGGACAACCGGCCGCTGCGGTTCGACGAGTGGCTCGGTCTGGTGCGTCAGGGGGTGTTTGTCTCGGCCACGCCCGACGACTGGGAGGTCGGTGAGTCGGGCGGCGAGGTGGTCGAGCAAATCATCCGCCCCACGGGCCTGGTGGATCCCGACATCCGCATCGAACCGGCCGGCGGCCAGGTGGAGCACCTCCTCGGCGAAATCCGGAAGCGCGCCCAGGACAACCAGCGCACGCTTGTGACGACCCTCACCAAGCGACTCGCCGAGGACCTCGCCGAGTACTTGCGCCGCGCGGGCGTCAAGTGCGAGTACCTCCACAGCGAAATCAAGGTCTTCGAGCGGAGCGAAATCCTGCGAGACCTCAGGCTCGGGAAGTTCGACGTGGTCGTCGGCATCAACCTCTTGCGCGAGGGCCTGGACTTGCCGGAGGTCAGCCTCGTCGCTATCCTCGATGCCGACCGCGAAGGGTTCCTTCGCTCGGAGACGAGCCTCTTGCAGACCATCGGCCGCTGTGCCCGCCACGCCAGCGCCCGCGTTATCCTCTATGCCGATACCGTGACGCCGAGCATGCAGAAAGCCATCGAAGAAACGGGCCGCCGCCGCGACGCGCAAGTAGCCTACAACCGCGCGCACGGCATCCGGCCGGAGACGATCCACAAAGCTGTCCGCGCCGGCATCGAGGCCGAGGTCCAGGGCCGCCGCACCGCACGCGAGGCCGTCCACCTGTCCGAACACCAGTTCGCCCGGTCCGAACTCGTCCGTGAACTTGAGGCCGAAATGCATCGCGCGGCCGAACGTCTCCAGTTTGAACGGGCCGCGCTCCTCCGCGACCGCATTGAAGGACTCCTCCATGAAACCCAAACGTCCCATTAACACTATCCCCATGGAGCGACTCAAACGCCTCGCGCTGGAAAGCCTCCAGCCGCTGCTCACCCTTGCCCTCGACGAGGACATCGGCCCGGGCGACCTGACGACCGACGTCCTCATTGACACCCAGGCCGAGGCCGAGGGGCGGCTCCTGGCGTGTGCCGACGGCGTCGTCGCGGGGTTGCTCTTTGTCACGCCCATCCTCCATCGCGTCCACACAGGCCTGCGCTTTAAGCCCCTCGTCCGCGACGGCGCCCGCGTCCGCGCCGCCAAACTCCTCGGGCGCATCAGCGGCCCGGTCCGCCCGCTCCTGACGGCCGAGCGGACCATGCTCAATTTCGTCCAGGGCCTCTCCGGCATCGCCACCCTGACGCGCCGATACGTGGATGCCGTCAAGGGCACCGGCGCCGTCATCCTCGACACGCGCAAGACCACTCCCGGATGGCGCTACATCGAAAAGTACGCCGTCCGTGTCGCCGGTGGTGTCAACCATCGCACCGGCCTGCACGACGGCGTCCTCATCAAGGACAACCACCTGGCCGTCCGCGCGCCGAACCACGGCGGCGAGACCATCGCCGAACTCGTGCGCGAAGCACGCCGACGCATCTCACCCGAAATCCCTATCCAGGTCGAAGCCGAACGCACCGATTACCTCGAGGAAATCCTCAAGGCCGGGCCCGACGTCGTCCTCCTGGACAATATGGATTTGGAAAGCCTGCGCCGGGCCGTTGCCCTGCGCGACCGAATTTTCGGCAACGCGGGACCCGCCCTCGAGGCGTCCGGCGGCATCACGTTGGCCAACGTCCGCCAGGTCGCCGAGACCGGCGTGGACCGCATCAGCATCGGCGCCCTGACGCACAGCGCCCCCATCCTCGACCTCTCGCTGGAGATCCACCGGGCCTGACACCGGGGGTGCGCGCCGTTTACGTTTAGCCGTCGCCGTTCACGCTTAGCCGCGATCCCGGCGCGCCGGGAGAGCGCGCCTTCCGACCGGAAAGGGGCTTCGCATGGACCCTCGCGTCTCCTTGGCGCTTCGTCGGCGGGGCGGCCGGCCCATACAGCCGGAGGAACTCGCCCAGGCCCTGCATTGGTCGCGCCGCCAGGTGGATAAGGCGCTGGCGGCTCTCCAGGAGGCGGGGTTCGCCCTGGAGTCCCATCCGATGCTCGGTGTGCATCTGGCGGGAGTCCCCGAGAGCCTGTCGCAAGCCGAAATCGCCTGCGACCTGGACGTCGCTCGCATCGGCCGCCGCGTTGTGTGCGCTCGCGCGACCGACTCGACCAACGATTTGGCGTGGGAGGCGGCCGGCGAGGGCCGCGATGCCGCCGACGGCCTAGCCGTCTTTGCCGAGCAGCAGTCGCAGGGTAGGGGGCGCCGCGGGACGCGATGGCTCGCGCCGCCCCACAGTTCCATCCTCTGCTCGGTCCTCGTGTGGTGGCCGGCGGGGGGCGCGGAGGCCGCCCTCCTGACGCGCGCCGCAGCCGTAGCCGCCGCCGACGCCGTCGAGGAACTCTCGGACCTGGACGTCGGCATCAAGTGGCCGAATGACGTCGTTGTGGACGACCGCAAAGTCGGTGGGATCCTGGTGGAGGTGCGAGGGGGCGGGGAAGCGGAAGCCCCCGCCGTCGTCGGCATCGGACTGAACTGCTGCCAGGGCCCGGAAGCGTTCCCGCCGTCCATCCGGCCCGGGGCCGCCAGCCTGGCGATGCTCGGCGCGGAGGTGGACCGGACGCTCCTCGCTCGCGCGCTCCTCGCGCGCCTCGACCGCCGGTTTGCCGAGGCCGTCGAGCGGCCGGACGACGTCCGCCGCGCCGCCGCCGCCAGGTGCCGGACCATCGGCCGGGAAGTGGGAATCGTCGAGGGCGCCGCGACCTACCGCGGCACCGTCGCCGACCTCGATGCGGACTATGGCCTGATAGTGCGCCTCGCCGACGGATCGCTCCGGCGATTCGGCGCCTTCATCGCCCATGTCGGCCAACCGGAGAACCTCTGAACCCCGCGCTCGTCCCCCCGTTCGCCGCCCACGAATCCGCCCCGCGCGCCGTTTCCGGCGCGGGTGGCACTGGCGGCTTGCCCGCCAGTGCACAAAATTCCGGAGTTCCGTGGGAGTTCCGGTGACATAGAACTTAATTGGATTGACTCAAGAAGGTCAGCGGGGTAGCGTGCGGTTATGACCCGTCTGGCCCGAGTGGTAGTCGAAGGAATGCCGTACCCCATCACCCTGAGCTTCGTAACCGATCCGGAACAGCGCCTGTCCCGTCCGCTCTCCCCCCGCAAGCCGGGGCCGAAGCCGGGAATGAGGAGATAAGTTCTATGTTACCGGGAATTGCCGTCCCGGCGCGCCGGGACTACGCCGTGGCAAAAGGCAAAAGGCAATGACCAAGAGGAAGGCAAGGGAGAGGCTATGAGAACTGCAAGGCGGTGGGTGGGTCTGGTGGGGTGCAGCATAAAAAAGTGGGTAACCGTTCACGGCCTTGTGGCCGGCCAGGCTAACGTTGAGCCTTATCAGTAGTATGTACGCCCCCCCCCCCCGCACAATAGCAAGGAAAAAATCCAGAAAAGAAAGATGGACGTGTGCCTGCCGACAGTCCGATAAGTATTCCAAATCCACCCGCACGCTTCCGCGAGTTCGACCATGGAACCGGACCACCGGCAAATCATCCGCCAGCAGGCCGAGACCATCCGGCGACAAGAGCAGATCATCGCGCGGCAGCAGGCGCGCATCGCCGAGTTGGAGCAACGGGTCGCCCAACTGACGGCCCGGGTTGAGGAACTGTCGGCCCAGGTGGCCCAGTTGTCGAAGAACTCCTCCACCAGTTCCAAGCCCCCTTCCAGCGACATTGTCAAGCCGCCCAAGCCGCCGGCCCCGACGGGCGGCCGGCGTCACATCGGCGGCCAGCCGGGACACCGGCGGCATGAACGCCTCCCCTTCGCCCCAGACCAGATCGACCACCTGGCTGATTATCGCTTGGACCGCTGCCCCGACTGCGGGGCTCGTCTGCGGCCGATGAAGCGGCCACCGCGGACGCTCCAGCAGGTGGAGATTCCGGAGGTGCCCCTGACCGTCACCGAGCACCAGGCCCACGCCGCCTGGTGCCCGCGCTGCCAGAGAATCCACTACGCCCCGTTGCCGCCGGAAGTGCAAGCGGCCGGCCTGGTCGGCCCGCGGCTCTCGGCCCTGGTGGCCTGGCTCAAGGGGACCGGCCACGGCTCGTTCTCGACCCTTGCCAAGTTTTGCCGCGACGTGCTGGGGCTCAGCCTCTCGCGGGGGCAGTTGGCCAAGGTGATCGCCAAGACCAGCGCGGCCATGCAGACGGCTTACGAGGCCCTGGCGGCCCGGCTGCCCGAGGAGCCGCGGCTGAACGTGGACGAGACGGGCCACAAGGAAAACGGGCGCGGGCTGTGGACTTGGTGTTTCCGGGCCGAGCCTTACACGCTCTTTCGGATCGCCCCGTCGCGCGGCTCGCAGGTCCTGGTCGACCTTCTGGGCCGGGAGTTTGCCGGGGTGCTGGGCTGCGACTACTTCTCGGCCTATCGCAAGTACATGGGCGACTTCGACGTGCTGGTGCAGTTCTGCCTGGCCCACCTGATCCGCGACGTGAAGTTCCTGACCACGCTGCCGGACCGGGTGACGGCCGCCTACGGCCGGCGGCTGCTGGCGGCCCTGCGGCGCCTGTTCCAGGTGATTCACCGGCGAGAACGGATGGACGCCGTGCGTTTTCAGCGAACCCTGGAGCGCGCCCGGGACCAGGTGCTGGCCGTGGGCCAGCGCGCCCCGCCGCGCGCGGAGGCCCGGAACCTGGCCGAACGGTTCCGTTGGCACGGCCGCGACTACTTCCGCTTCATCACCACGCCGGGGCTGGAGCCGACCAACAACCTGGCCGAACGGGCCATCCGCTTTGTGGTCCAGGACCGCCACGTCACCCAGGGCACCCGGAGCGAACGCGGTCGCCGCTGGTGTGAACGCATCTGGACGGCCACCGCGACCTGCGCCCAGCAGGGCCGCAGCGTCTTCGACTACCTGCATCAGACCCTCCTGGCCCACTTCGCCCATCAACCCACCCCCACCCACTTACCCGCCGGGCCGTGAACGGTTACCCCTAGCCCTCAGCGGCTCGTCGGCGAAATACCTGGCTCGGACACT
This sequence comes from Phycisphaerae bacterium, assembly GCA_035530455.1. GTDB lineage: Bacteria > Planctomycetota > Phycisphaerae > FEN-1346 > FEN-1346 > JAPLMM01. The sequence continues at coordinate 14,724 of DATKUU010000172.1, forward strand.
CAACCAAAGCGGCGGCGCGACACTCACCGGCAGCAGCCTGTCGAGCGCCGCCGGCGCCGTGCCAGTCTTCAACAACCTCGCCGGGGCGATGTTCGACGTGCAGGCGGATTACGGTCTCGCCGGCACGGAGGCCGCCACGTTCAACAACGCCGGCACGTTCAAGAAATCCGCAGGGACCGCCACGACGAGCATCACAAGCGCCTGGACGTTCAACAACACGGGGCTTTTCGAGGTGCAAAGCGGCACGGTCAGCGCGGCGGGTCCGTTCAACAACAGCGGCACGGTGGACGTGTGGGCGGGACGGACGCTCACTCTGTCCGGAGGGGGTACGTCCAGCGGGGGGTTCGTCCTGGGAAGCGGGGCAGCGCTCCAATTCACGGGCGGCGAACACGCCTTCAACACAGGGGCCACGGTCACCGGCGGCGCGATGACCGCAAGCGCAGGGACTTTGCGGTTCGACGGAACTACCCTTCTGAGCCTCCCCGTTGCATTCAGCGGGGGGACGTGGACGGGGGGCGGAGCAGTGACCGCCGAGGCCCTGTCGTGGACAGGCGGCACCATGACCGGGACGGGAACGACGGAGGTTCCGGCTGACCGGTCTTTGAGCATCAGCGGGTCGTCAACCAAGTCTCTTGGGAGGACAATCACGAGCGGGGGAATGGTCACGTTTATGCCGAGCACGAACCTGTCCAGCGCGGCGGGCGGCAGCGGGGCGGTGATCAACAACCTGGCCGGAGGCATGTTCGACGTGCAGGTCAATTACGGCCTGGACGGTACCGCGCCGGCGGTCTTCAACAACGCTGGCACGTTCAAGAAATCCGCGGGCACGAGCACGACGACCATCGGCAGTGCCTGGACGTTCAACAATACGGGCATATTTCAGGTACAGACCGGTGCGCTGTCCGTTGCGGGTCCTTTTAATAACACCGGAACCGTGGAGGCTGCGGCAGGAACCACGTTGAGACTCTCTGGGGGCGGCACGTCGAACGGTGCCTTTACGGTCGCCACGAACGCGAGTCTCGACTTCGCCGGAGACCATCTGCTCCGGGCAGGGGTCACGGTTACCGGTGCGGGCAGCGCAACGTTCAGTGGGGGTACGACCACGCTGAACGGCTTGTGCTCTGTGGCAGGCGGCATTACGATCAGCGGCGGAATAGTGAACTTCGACACTCCCTGGGGGCTGAGCGGCACGGCCATCCGCTTGTCGAGCGGCACGATTGCCGGTAACCAGCCGCTGGTGAACGACACATCTTTCACGGGTTACGGTACAATCGGAGGCAACGCCGGATTTACCAACCGAGCGCTCCTTTCGGTCACTTCCGGCAGTCTCACCCTTTCCAATACGGGCAGCAACTCCAACATGGGGACGGTCACCCTAGGGACCGGAATGCAACTGCGCCTGACGGGTGGCCCGCTCGGGAACGCAGGGACGTTCAACCTTAATTCCGGTGTCGTCGCGGGGACGGCAGCCTTTGCCAATATCACCGGGGGCACGCTGAACGGAGGCGGGACGATCCTTTCCCCCTTCAGCAACACCGGCGGAACGGTGCGCGTAGCGTCTGACACGCTGAACATCGCCGAAGCCTTCTCGAACACGGGGCTGATCCGCATCGAAGCCGGGATGGGACTGGCGGGCGGCGCAATGTCAAATCTGGGCACCATCCAGGGGGACGGAAGCATCGCCAATGCCGTGATCAACCACGGGCAAATCGAATGCAGCGATGGGATACTTCTGTTCGGCGGGCCCGTCACCAACACATCGAGCGGTTCTGTCACGGCGGGGGCAGGAGGCAAGGTCCTCTTCAACGCCGCCGTGGCAGCCAATCAGGGAGCCCTGCATCTGTCCGGCGGAACGTTCCAGTTTGCGCAGGCGTTCATCAACGGTAGTTCGGGGAGAATCAGCGGGCGCGGGACGCTACTGTTTGGCGGAGGTATGACCAACGAGGGTCTGATGCAGTTTTCGGGCGGGCTGACCGACATCCGCGGTCCCGTCAGTCTGACCGGGGGGATCACCGGCGGCAAAGTCATTAACTCGGGCACGGGGAACCTCGTGACCTTATACGACCGGATCATGCACAATGGCGCCGAGATACGAACATCGGCCACCAATACGACGGTTTTCTTTGGAGACGTGAGCGGAACGGGCGGATTTACCGGCGGCGGTACCGTCCGCTTTGAGGGGACGTATTCCCCTGGGGGAAGCGCGGCTGAGGTCTTGTTTGAGGGAGACGCCGAGTTTGCGAAAGGCTCGTGGCTCCTTATGGAAATCGGCGGGAGGACACCGGGAACCGAATACGACGTCATCCGCGTTTTGGGCAACCTCTCGTTGGCCTGCTCGCTTGAGATGACACTGATCGACGGGTTTGGACCGCGGTTTGGCGACAGGTTCGACCTTTTTGACTGGGGAACGCTCTCGGGCACCTTTGAAACCGTTCGTCTCCCGACCCTCAATGGCCCCCTGACGTGGGACACATCCTCACTGTACGCGACGGGCGAGATTGCGGTCATGCCCGAGCCCTCGACGCTGTTCCTCTTGGCCTTAGGCGGCCTGGGCGTTCTATCTCGCCGCAGAGGGAAGTAGCCAATCACACTCACGAGGCGGGCGGCGTTGGGTGGGTCGCTCGATTCCTTGCCGCCAGCCGCGCCGAGGGTCTACATCTGGTACCATTTCGGCTTCCGGACTGAAGTCCTTTGCTTGCCTCCGGCGCGCGTGGGGGAATAGTAGGCGATAGGAATGGCCGGGCGGTCCGTGGGTTGATCACCTGCGGGCCGTAGCCGAGAAGACCAAGGCTGTGCAGGAGCCTGCATCCTCTGCACGTTATTTTGCCTGTGCAACCACACAATGGACGAATTGCCGACCGTCCGAACCGGCCAGATGCTATCATCAAGGGGTATGGACCCCGCATCGATATTCCGCATCGGCACGAGCGGCTACTCGTTTCCTGACTGGGTGGGTCCGTTCTATCCGCCCGGCACGCGGCGGCAGGAGATGTTCGCCCAGTACGTGCGGCAGTTCCGCACGGTCGAACTCAACTACACCTTCTACCGGATGCCCGCAGCCCGGACGCTGGAACGGTTGGTCCAGGCCAGCCCGCCGGACTTTCTGTTCTGGGTCAAGGCCAACCAGCGGACGACCCACGAGCATGACCGCACGGCGGCAGCGGAGTTCCTGGCGAACCTGGAGCCGCTGCGCGCCGGCAGACGACTGGCCGGGGTCTTGATGCAGTTCCCGCAGAACTTCCATCGGACGGTGGCCAACCGCCAGGTGCTTCGGGATACGGTGGAGGATTTCAAGGCCGTGCCGCTGGCCGTGGAGTTCCGGCACGGGTCCTGGGACCACCCGGCCACCTACGAGGGGCTGCGCGAGCGCGGCCTGACGCTGGTGGTGCCCGACGTGCCGCCGCTGGGGGACCTGTTTCATCCCGAAGCGACCGTGACCAGCCGCATAGGCTATTTGCGGCTGCATTCCCGAAATGCCGCTCAGTGGTACGCCGGGGGCGTCCAGCGGTACGACTACGATTACAGCGACGCGGAGTTGACGGCCATCCGCGGGGTGTGGAACCCGCTGGCCGAGTGGGCGGATTGCGTCTTCGTGTTCTTCAACAACTGCCGTCATGGCCAGGCGGCCAAGAACGCGCGGCGGTTCGCCGAGATCACCCAGGCTGGATAGGGGCATAGTGATCATTTACCGTCGGGTTGAGGACCCGATGGCCGCGTGTCCAGAAGCGGCGGTACTGGCTTCCCACTTCGAATGTGTCCCATCGAACCTGAAGCCGGACGTGCCGAGGCGGCGGGGCTGCACGAGCATCTCCTTGCTCTTTCGTGCTCCCTCCTGTAGCATGCCGCCGCGTGGAACGGCTGTTACCTGGTCTTCGAACCCTCTTAAGGAGCCGCATCGTGGCCGCAAGTGCCAAACCCGCGACGAAGAGTGAGATTCTATCCAACATCGCAAAGGCGACGCAACTGTCGCGCAAGCAGGTGGTCTCCGTCCTTGAGGCCCTTTCCGGCCAGATCAAAGCCGCCGTGGGCAAGAAAGGCCCGGGCGTCTTTGCTTTGCCGGGCCTGCTGAAGATCATGGTCATTCATAAGCCCGCCACCCCGCAGCGCAAGGGCATCAATCCCTTCACCAAGCAGGAGCAGATATTCAAGGCCAAGCCCGCCCGCAAGGTCATCAAGGTCCGGGCCCTCAAGGCCCTCAAAGACATGGCGAAGTAAAGGGACAATCGGCCGCGGCTCGCCGTGCGGATACGCGATCGGGGCGGCCGGGTGCAAGGGCCGTACTTGCATGGCTCAAAGTATTGCAGAATTCACGGGCCTCTCTTGAAACGCGAAGGAGACTCAAATGGGGAAAGGCAGCAACGTTCGTCGCAAGGAAGTCAAGAAGCCCAAGAAAAACGATGGCAAGAAGTAAGGCGACCGTTGTTCGGCGGGGCGATCAGGTTCGGCTTCGAGATCAGCCAACCCGCGCGGCCCCCGGCCTCGTGCCGGATGGCACGGTGATGCTTCGCCTAGCACAGGGCTTAGTAGCGGGTGATCGCCGGATCGGCCAGGGCCACACAGGCCGCCCCGGGGGCGTTGCCACCGGAACCGGAGTGAGGATTTCGGCATGAGTTCCTGGCAGGTCTACATCCTCCGCTGTGCCAACGACACGCTGTACACGGGCATAACGAACCGGCTGGCGGCCCGACTGAAAACACACAACGGTGCCAGGGGCGCGAAATACACCCGGGCCCGACGACCGGTCGTCCTGGCCTGGAGCACGCCCTGCAAGAGCCGTGGCGCCGCTTTGTCGCTAGAGTACGCCATCAAGCAACTGACCCGTCGTCAGAAACAAACCTTAATAGTCGTCGCAGGATCCGCCCGAAAACAGATGGTCAACAGGTTAAAGGCTAGGGCTGCCGGCAAGACGTAGCGGTCACACCTGATCCAGCGATTTTTCACAGCAGCCTTTGTAAAGGGCGGAGCAAAACCGCGGCGGATGGCGGACGGCTGATTCGAGGTTCCACCCGCCGGCACGGAACCTTCGGAAAGTTACCGCCGCTTCTTCCGGCCCCTGGTTCTTCCCTTGGCCTCCGGCTGCACTTCCGCGGCCTTCGTGGCAAGGATTCCCTGCACCTCGCGCTTCCCCAGTTTCCGAAGGGCGACCAAGGCTTCTCTGTTGTGGCCTTCGGGCTTGGCCTTCCCGTACTTGTCCCTCCCAAATATTCCGTCCGCCTTATTCTACAAGCGCTTACCTGTCTTGTCCGTGAGGCTTCCCTGCTTTACGATTGCCGCTTGGGTCCGATGTGCGATCGTCTCCCAGAAACCACGTCTTCCAAAGAACTACTCCTGAAGCAGTCGTTCCCGCTGAAGCCGGGCTTGACGGTGAATGTCTTCGATCAGGCTCGGCGGCAGCCCGTGTTCCGGAGCGGAAAGTCCACGAGTGGTTTTCTCCAGCACCTGTAGTTCGTCGACCGTGTAGAGCACATCTATCTGCTGCAACGTGGCGTGCAGTTTGCTTGCCAACCGAAGCGGCAGGTGTTCTCGGAACACTTTCTCGCTCACTTCAAGGACTTCGGGATTCTCAGTTCCCAAGAGATGAATCGGACGCCGGGGCAGCAACTCCGGGCAAAGGTCTCGCAGGCAATCCCAGAACTCCTCTAACGGCCAGATGGTGTCCTTCCGGCCGCCTCGTGGGGCGGCGTTCAGCTGATGCTCGATCCGGGAAACCATAAGCGTGTTGCCTCGACCCACATACGGTTCAGGAGCATCCAGCATGAACTCCATTTCGCTGATGACGGCGTTGAGATGGCCCAGGGTCTTGCGGCAGGTCGTCTTGGCCAGAACCGCCCCTGCCAAGTATGCCGACAGAACGCGATGGGCGGATTCCGGCGGAGTTTCCAGTTCGATGAGTCTGCCCAGAAAGTGCGTGCAGAAAGCGGTCACGAGGCCTTCGGCGTCTATAACCGGCTTGATCGGGACGAGCAGGACATATCGGCTTCTGGCATGCAGAAACGCCGTTAGCAGATTGCCACCATTAAGGAAGTCAATGGTGTTCACATACCACTCGCCGAACGTCGGGCCGGCATGAACGACCTCGGCGGCCTGCGGTCTGCTGCCGACCTTCCGGAAGACCTTGGTGGTGCATCGCAGTATAAGCATGGCGAATCTCTCATCGCACGCAGTAGGATCGCTGAAGGGACGGCCAAGCATGCGCCCGCACCGTCCAAATTTTGGGCCAGCTGCCCCTCCTGTAAATCCCGGCGGCCTTATTCTACACGCACCTACAGAACTTGTCTGCAACGGTCTCTTCGGCCTGACCCTCGATGGCACCTCGCCAGTCAAACGCCCGCGATGAGCTGCCTTGCTGACCGACGAAGGGGAAAGGGTTCAGAACAGTTCGCCCTGAACCCCGCCGGAGAGATCGGGGTCGGCGACGGACTCCAGGACCGGGAAAGCAGCCCGTAAGGGCCGTCCGAGCAGTCCCGGCGGTCAAAAGGTTTTCCAGCGCGGTCCCCGGCCGCGAGCGGCCGCAGCGGACGTTGTGTTTACGGAGGCAGCCCCTTGCGGGTGCCTCCCGTGAGCATCAGGAACTTGAAGCGCAGAGGTTCTGTGCGGATAAGGCCCGCTTGCCAAAGGGCTTGGGACACCTGGAATTAAACGCCCAAGCCCGGTAGAATCGTGAACATCACTGACGGCGGTCGTCAGCGAGTAGTCATCTGGGAAATGTCGGATGACACGTAAAGCCACATCCCCCGGCGGTGTGATGTTGACAATCACGGGGCTTTGTGCGGCGCTCGCCGGCTGCCTTTGCCTCTTGGCGTGTTCGGGGCCGGCGCGCCGGCCGCGCAAGGCGCCCGAGGGGGTGCCGGCCCTGGCGGTCATGACGTTCAACGTGAACTTCGGCTTGGCGGGCGACTCCGGCACGCTGGCCGCGGTGCGCGGCGCCGGGGCCGACGCCGTTTTTCTCCAGGAGACGACGCCCCTTTGGGAATCGGCCATCCGGCGGGAACTTTCGGACGCCTATCCATACATGGAATTCCGCCACTGCCGCGGCGCGGGCGGGATGGCGGTCCTTTCGCGGCGCCCCTTCCAGGTCCGCGATTACGTCCCGTCACCGTCGGGGTGGTTCCCCGCAATGCGGGTCGTTCTTCAGTCGCCCCTCGGCCCCGTCCAGGCACTCCAGGTACACCTGCACCCGCCCGTGAGCGAGCGAGGAAGCGTCGCCAGCGGCTACCTGACCACCGGCCCGGTCCGCAAGCGCGAGATCGAGGCGTTCCTCGAACGGCTCGAACCGGGGATGCCGACCCTGGTCCTCGGCGACTTCAACGAGAACTACGACGGGCAGGCGGCGGGGGTGCTTTACGAGCGCGGCATACAGAGCGTGCTCAGAGAGTACGAACCCTCGGCCAGGACCTGGCGCTGGCGGACGGGCGTGGGGACGCTCCGAAAGACGCTCGACCACATCTTCTACGGGCCGGGGCTTGAGCCGCTGGAGGCGCGCGTCATTGACCGTGGCGCGTCGGACCACCTGCCGGTCCTGGCCGTCTTCGGCCCGGCCGGAGTCCAAACGAAAAACTAGTGCTCTGTCGCTACTCAAGTGACGGATAGAGTCTCTTCAGTTTGATCCGGGCAAGGAGAACCCCATGGGGCGACTGATTCTGCTGGCAATCGGGATCGTCCTCTCCGCGCAGGGTGTGCGTCCGGAGACGTCGTCCACGCCGCGCCCGGTAGACCGCAAGGCTGCCCGAGCCTTCTGCAGAACGATCCAGGACGCGCTGCGCACCCAGAAGTACGATGGATGCAAGGAATCCTTCGCCAAGGATGTCGCCGGGCAAGGGCAGACGTCGCTCCAGGAGACGGTGGCGATGGCGGGCGACCGTCGGGGGTGGGTGTTCTTCACAAGCCCGGGAGATAGCAAGAATCCCGCGGACCCCGCCGTCATCGAGATCCGATCCACGTGGATCGCCATACCAATGAAAGGCGTCCGCGAGAAACGTGAGGTGCACATCACCGAGGAGACGTTCCGCTTTGTCGACGTCAACGGCAAGACGCTGGTGGACCAGTACGCCTGCCGCGACGTCACCGAGGAATGGCGGAACAAAATGCTGACGCAGGTATCCAAACAGGAATCGCAACTCGCGGACCGCTCCCTGCCGGAGGCCAAACGGCTGAAGGCGGGCATATGGGCCTACATCGAAATGTGGCAGATCGGAGAGTTTCCGCATATGTGGCTCCTCCTCGACAGGCTTCTGGACGAGGGGATCGCACAGGAGCCAAAGGCTATGCAGGGCCTCCAGAACCTCACCCGCCGGGTGATCGAGGAGGTCGGCGTCCCCGAGGATCACACGCCCGCCGTTGAGAAACTGCTGAAGTGGGCACCGCCTCCGAACAAGCCGGAGCCCGAAAAGAAGCCGGAGGCCGAGAAGAAGCCCGAAAGCCGAGCGCAGCGCGTCACTCCAGCCGCATCGGGACCGTCCTCAATGTGTTCGGACACATCGGCCGCCGCCTGCGGCCGCGAGAGGAACGTCTCGACGTGGTCGTCCGCGAGCGGTCATCTGGAAAATATCGGGTAAGACAGGAGGACCCAACCATGTGCCGCACCCTGTGGCTTGGTTTCGCTTGTCTGCTCTGCGTTGCCCTCGCACCGGTTGCCGTCGTAGGGGCCTCAGCCCCTCCGGCGCTCGACGACGCCGCCCTGTGCCGGCAGATCGCGTTAGCCGGTTCGTCCGGCGGGCGCCGGGCCGAGGCGATCGCGGCACTGGTTCGCCAGCCGGCCGCCACGCTCGAGACGTTCAAGCGGCATTTCGCGACCAGGGAGCAGAACGCCCGCTTCAGCTTCGGGAAGGAGGTCCTCCCGAAACTCCCCCCCGACGAGGTCAAGCGGTTCCTCCTGGCCGAGTTCCGCGCAGGCCTGCCCGCCCACTACAAGATGGCGGACCTCATCCAGTCGGCCCGCCTCCAGGCCGCGGCGCGCGTCAAGAAGGAGGGCCTGTCGTCCTGGGAACTGGATCGGCAGATTGCCCGCGAGGCGGAGACCCGCGAACTGCTGGTGGCCGTTGCGCCGCTGGAGGAGGCAAACCGCTGGTTCGAGTGGGTGGCGCGCCTTGCGGCCGAGTGCATCGACTCGTACGACGAGGCCCGCGACCTCTTCCTGCGCGAGCCGACCTTCGACTACAAGGCCGGCCGATGGGCAGAAACCATGGCCCGCCTGGACCGGCCGGGCGCCGTCGCCGAGTTTTCGCGGCTCCTGCAATCGGCCGACGCGAACGACCGCCAGCGAGGCGTGTGCGGGTTCCGCGCCATCCGGCAGGCGCCCGACCCGGAGACGTGGCGCTACCTCTTCGCCCACACCGACGGCATGAAGATCATCGACGTATGCCAACTCATTTACGTTACGGACCGCTCGCACCTGGACCTGATTCTTCCGCTGCTGGAACACCCCGAGAAGGAGGTCCGCGGTGCCGCGGAGTATCAACTCGGCGGCCTGGCCTATTTCCGCCAGAAGCAGCTCGCGGAACTGCGCGAGAGCCCGCGCGGCCCCGCCGAGCGCGCGGCGTGGTGGAAGGACTGGTGGAAGGACCGCCGCAGCCTCTCAGAGGAGGCATTCCTGGAAGAGCGGCTCAAGGCGTTCCTGGCGGAACCTCCCGGCCAGATGGACGACGAGGACGTTCGCAAAATCAGCCGCTGGTTCCCCGACCGCCCGGAGGTCGTTCCCCTCTTGGCGGCTTTGCTCGACTCTCCCGAGAAAATTGTTCGGCTCAACGTGATGGGAACGCTGGCCTCGATGACCGGCCCGGCGCGCGGCCCGGCCGTTGAGGCCTTGCTGGAGTTCTGCCGCACGCAGCCGCCGGCCAAGGCCGCGCTGCTGTGCAGCGCCCTGGCCCGGACGAAGGACCCGCGGGCCGTCGAGATGGTGCTGAAACTCATGGAGACCGAGCCGGCCGCCGCCCACCTATGGAACGATCCCTTGTCCCTGGCGCAGTCCCTGTCGCTTGGCCCGGAAGGCGACCGGCGGGCGGTCGAAATCCTGGCCGCCAACTGGGTCATTGCCAAGGGAGACCAGAGGGCCGCCGCGGGCCTGGCGCAGATCGAGGCAGCCGGGGTTGTCCTGCCCCGCCTGTTGGAAGCCCTCGTCAAGGAACCCGACCACAACAAGCGGGTTGCCATCCGCAAGGCCATTGAGAGCGTGGCCGACAGTCGCGTGGCGCCGGAACTGACCCGCCTCCTCCCGCAGGCCAAGGGAGGGACCGACGACGTCGAGGGACCCCGGTCCGACGTGCTGAAGTTGATGGCCCTTTTTCCCGACCCCGCCGCCCTTCCGGCCTTGCTGGAACTCCTGAAGGCCGACGACCGTTGGACACGCGTCCATGCCACGGCGGCCCTCGGGCCCCTGGGCGACACCTCCGGCGCCGCCGTCCTCATCCGCGATGTGACCTCCGCCGAGAAGTTCTTCCAGGGTACGTACTCCTACAGCGTCAGCGGGGCACTCAAGGCCATTGCAGCGCCCGAGACCCGCCGGCAACTCATGGACGCCTGCCGGGAGGCGACCGGCGAGACCCGCCGCAACCTGCTCATGCTGATCGCCCAACAGCGGGACGCCGCGTACCTCGACTTCCTGGATACGCTCCTCCGCGACCCCGACAAGGCCACCGTCCGGCTGGCCGCGGCAACTATCATGGCTTCCCTGGCCGATACGAAGAAGAAACCGACCTCCCGAATCTCCGCGGTCGTTGCAACGATGCCGGACAACCTGCTGCCGCCCATCCGGTCGCTGCTCGCGTATGCCTTTTTCGGCGAGAAGATCCAGCCCGACGACGACCCGTTCCCCAACGGCGGCGACCTGAAGGACCTCCAGGGCGGCGTCTTCGCCTTGCCCACCTTGCAGTGCCTCCACTACAAGAAGGAGAACCGGTCGCTGACGGTCGTGAACCTGGGTCCTCACGATCAGCCGAAGGCCCCCGACGGCTCGGACCTGCGCCCCGGCGGCCCTTTTGTCTCCGGCCGCCTGGACTGGGGCACCACGGACCGGCACCTGGTTCTGACCTTGAGCCTCGGCTCCGGCGGCACCATCTACCTCTTCCGCCGGGACGGTGACGACTGGAAACCTGTGTGCTCGACCGATGGATGGATGTACTAGTGTAGTGTCTCACTCGGATTGCGTATTATGGAGCGCTGCGCGGGCCTGCTGAAGGGGCGGCCAAGCATGCGCCAGCTTCGTCCGAATGTTGGGCCAGCTGCCCTTCCCGTAAATCCCGTCGGCCCCATTCTACATGCTTTTCGAAAGGCACCCTACATCCGCCCCGTGGACACGATCAATCTTCGATACGAAGCTTGATCTCGTCGGAGTTCGCCCTCAACTCGGGGGCGTACATGGCGCTGGCACGGGTCGGCAGGGCGCTGAACCGGCCCGGGATCTCGGCCCGCATGCGGTAACTCACGCTGTGCTTGCCGCGCGCCAGCCACCGCACAAAGAAGCAGACGCGCTCGTCGCGGAGTTCCATGTAAGCGCCCAGCCCGCGGCCGCCGTAGCCGCTCTGGAGGTCCACCGGCTCGAAGCCCGCCGCCTTCATGTCCTCGAACATGATGTACTCATAATCATTCTTCGACTCGATCTCCAATTCGATCTCCACGAGGTCGCCGCTCTTGAGGAGCGCCAGGTCCTTCAGCGGCTCGCGCTCGAACTTTTCGACCTTCTGGTCCACGGCCTGGCCGCGCGCGCCAGCGGCCTTGATCGTCTTGTCAACCGGGACCAGGCGATAGTACTTGCGGTCTACCTTGATCTCCAGGCCGGCCCGCGTGATCGGGTCCTCGAGGGTGAAGTTCGTCAGGTACGCGTTGAAATAGAGGGGGCCGCGGCCGTTCTTGCGGAACTCCAGCGTGTGTTTGCCGTCGGTCACGCCCTTGCCCTCCAGCACCACCGTCCCGTCGAAGGTAAAGAGGTTGGTCTTATCGATCTTGACCTCGCGGACGGCCTTCCCATCCAAGAGGATCTGGACGGTCATGTCCGAGACATCCTCGCCGGAGGCCTTGATGTAGTCGGCGAAGGCCTCGATGCAGAGGGCCGTGTCGCGCGTGCTGTTCCAGTAGGTGGCGTGCTTGCGGTTGTTGAGGAGGTACTTGACCAGGCGCGACGCCTTCTCGCCTTTCGGGTCGGTCGCGACGAGGAGTTTCAGGTAGGTGGCGTCGGCCTCGATTTCGCTGCCGTACCAGCACCACCACCAGGTGCCCTCGGGCAGTTTGAGATAGGCGGTCTGGTTCTCCTCGTCCTGGACAAGGTACTGCTCGACGTTGCGGATGAGCATGTCGCGCTCGGCCTGGTGCCCGAGTTTGTGCAGGGCGAGGCCGAACATGGCCTTCGCATAGACCGAGAGGTCGTTGCGGTCGCGATAGAGAAATTCGCGCATGTCCTTGTCATCCGACTTCTCGTCCGCCAGGACCATGTAGACGAACGCATCGAGGTTGTCGGCATGGTCCTTCCACGAATGCGGCGGGTCCTTCTTCATCCCGTTCTTGAGTTTGACGACTTCCTCCGCCTGGTACCGCTTGAGCCACGCGATGCCGCGCTCCAAGACGCCCGGCACGATCGCCACATCGTTTTCGCGGGCGACCTGGAGTCCGTGGACCACGACGGCGGTCGTGTGCGGCCAGGACCGCTCGCGCCATCCGCTGAACCATCCCCATCCGCCGTCGGAGCACTGCATGCTGCCGAGGCGCTCGACGCCCGCCTTGACCATGTCGGCCAGGAGTTTCTCGTCGAAGACGGGGTTGCGGCCGAACCGCTGCCACTGCTTGGCCCGCTCCGCCGGGTCGCCGATTTCCTGGGCGTTCAGGTTCGTCCGCTTCTTCTCGATGTCCTTAAGGTCCAGGCCCATCCGCATCAGGGCCTTCTGCGTGATGACGCTCGGCAGGAACCGGTTCAGCGTCTGCTCGGTGCACCCGTAGGGATACTCCGCCATGTACGGCAGGGCGTCCACCATGGCGGCCGCCAGGGTCGGCGAGTAGCGGATCTCCAGGCGCGTCTCGTCGGGCCGGCGCTCGGCCGGGACGCGAAGGTCAATCGTCGCCGCGGTCTTCTCCGGCCGGATCACGCCGCAGAAACTCTCGGTCTTCAGCATCCCATGGACGTAGACCGGGAACTTCATCTCCATGGCGTCGGACTCTTCGTCCGTGAGAGCCTTCATGCGGACGATGGCCTCGCCGGGCTGGACGACCTTGACGCGCCAATCGACGCGGGCCTCGCCGCCGGCTTCGATGTCGACGATCTTTCCATAAGAGCCAACTGGTTGATCCTGTCCCACGTGTTCCAAGCAGCCACCAAACATTTCGAGAACCACGTTGACGTTCTTCTTCATCTTCAGATAGTTATGGACGTTGGCCGATAGGACCACCTCGTCCTTCTGGACGAAGAAGCGGGGCGCCTGGAGGCGTACGAGGAGGTTCTTGGCGGTGACGACTTCGGCCGTGCCTTCGCCGCATCGCGCCCCGCCGCCCATCGCCCACACGCGGGCTTTCCAGGTGGTGAGGTTTTCGGGCATCGTAAGTTCAACCTCGGCCTCGCCCTTCTCGTTGGTCTGGAGGGCCGCCACCCAGAGGGCTGTGTCGGCAAACTTCGTCCGGACGGTCGGCTCCAGGAGCGGCGGGGGCGGCCCCTCGCCGCCCATCCCGCTGCCGACGCCGGCCCCCAGTGCATCGGTCGCCTTATCCCCTGCCACTTCCGCCATGCGTGCCCCGCGCATTGACATGGTTGTGGCCGGCGCCGCGAACGGTACCCCGGCAAAAAGTCCCCCACCGCCGCTTTCTCGCCTGGCGCCGTTCCAATCGGCTCCTGCTTGCTCCTGGCCCTCACCGGTCTCCTCCGGCACAAGGTATCCGAACACGCCGAGGATGCCCATACCCCTCTTCCCCGGCGGGACCACGTTGTGGCCGCCCTTGGTGAGGCTGGTCTCGCTCGCGGGCTGATGGCGGCGTCGCCATTTCCAGAAGAACGCCTTGATCTCCGGGACGTTGGACCCGCCGGAGATGTATTCGACGCTCTTATCGTAGAGCGCGAGGACCGTGGAGCCGCTGTACGGTTCGCCCGTCGGGTCCGTGAGGCGGACTTTGATCTTGGCCTTCTCGCCGGGCTTGAACTTCTCGGCCGACGGCTTCACGTCAACCTGGAGGACGCGGCTTTCGGGCGGGACGACGATCTCGCGCATCTCGCTATAGACCTTGCCGCCGCTCACCGTGAGGGCCTCGACGAAGAAGTTCGGCATGTCCTTCTTCTCGACCTCGATCGCCTCAAGAACGCTCTTCCCCTTGAGGCGGAGGACCTTGGGCGGCAGGCAGATGTTGTTCGAGGGGCGGATGAAAAGGAGAACGGTGCTCTCGGCCCGGTTCGTGTTGACCATCAGATTGACCTTGTCGCCGGGCTTATACTCGCGCTGGTCGGTGACGAGTTCGATGTCGTTAAAGCGGAACTGGCCGCCGTCGAACCCTTCGCCGCGGATGCAGAAGACGTAACCGCCCTCGATGGCATGCTTCTTCGAGTCGGTGACGGTGTAACTCAGGCGATACTGGCCGGCCTCGGATGCTTTGAGTTGAATCTGTGCCCGCCCTTCCTCGTCGGTCGCGAGGTCCCACTTCTGGACCTCCGACTCCACGGGCTTGGCGTCCTTGCCATAGGTCACCTTGAACAGGCGCAAGGTCCCCTCGCCCTGGACAGGCTTCGAGTCGAGGGTCTGGGCCGAGAACGAGGCCCGGACGACGTCGCCGGCGCGGTAGTGGCCGCGATCCACCCAGGCATAGACCTTGAACGGACGGCGGGCCACGAGGACGCGGCCCTGGCCGACGATCGTCCGCCGCGACGCGTCGGTCACTTCGACGGTGATGTCGTAGCGGTGGTCCTGGTCACCGTGAATCAACTTGGCGGGGGCGGTGTCAATCGGGAGTTTGAAAGAGCCGTCCTTATCGAGCGCGGCTTCGCCCTCGGCGACGATCTCGGGCTGCTCGCGCTGCCAGCGCGGCCACCACCACAGGATCGGCCGGCGGCATCCCCAGTCGCGCCAGCCCGGCCACCACGTGTAATCGTAGGCGAACCACCAGTACCCCGGCTCGTAGAACCAGTCCCAGAGGCCGAACGGGTACCACGTGGCCGCGTGCTCGGACCGGAGGACCTTGTACTTGACCTTGGCCTCCGTGACAGGCGCGCCGAAATAGTATTTGGCCTGGACGCGGGCCTCGATTTTTTCGCCCAGGGCGACCGGCTCGGCGGGGGCCTCGACCTTGACCTCGAACTCAGGCTTCTTGTACTCCTCGACGCGGAACGAGCCGATCCCAGCACGGCCCGGCAGGCTGACCCCGTAGACGCCGAGGGTGGCCTGGTCGGGGATCTCGAACTCGCCATTGAACCCGCCGTACTCGTCGGCCGTGTAGGCGTTCTCGAAGACCTTCTCGCCCTTGGGATTATTGATTTGGACGGCGAACTTCTGGCCGGCATACGGCGACTTCCCTTCGCGGTCGTATTGGGCCTGGTTGGCCCAGACCTTGAACCGGACCTTCTGCTTGGGCCGATAGACCGGCCGGTCGGTGATGAGAAAATACTTGGCCTCGTTGTACTCGCGGTCGCGGTAATCGTTGAACCAGATGCCCGTGAAGCCGAGGTAGGCCAGGCGTCCCTCGGGCGTCGTCGCGATGATGAGCCACTGGTAACCCGGGTCCTGCTGATGCTGGGCGGCGCTAAGGATGAGTTGGCCGTCGGCATCGGCGAACTCGGCAAAATCGCGAGTGAGGATTTCGTAGCGGACGGTGCGATTGTTCGGCCCCTCTACGGAGTTCTGCGCGTAGCCGAAGAACTCCAGGTTGGCCTTGGCGACCGGCCGGCCGGTGGCGGCGTCGGCCACGAAGTAGTACGTCCCCTTGTCGAGGGCCTTTTTGACAATGGCCGTGTCGGCCACCCAGAGGACGATGTGGCTGGTGTTGCCGCCGTCCATCTCGGCCGTCACCCAGTACGCGCCGGCCTTCTGGAGCGGGGTCGCCACGGTGATGCGCTTGTCGAAATGGGCCGGCCGCGGCTCAAGGTCCAGGTCCCACGCGGCGACCTCTCGCCCGACGTACTGCTTCTGGTTCTCCTGAAGCAGGCGCTGGCCGATATCCTCGATTTGCATCCTCTTCCCATCGAGTTGCTTGGGGCTGGACTTGAGGTACGCCTTCACGTCGTCGAGGAGTTTGCGGACGTCAATCTCGTGGGCGGTGAAGCGGACCTTGCGGCCGTTGCGGAACCGGAACTCGACCGTCGCGCCCTGGCCGGCCGGCTGGGTCATGACGGATTCAAACTGGCCCCAGTTGCCGACGATCTGGTCGACTTGGTATGTCATGTTGGTGCTTTTGTAATACTCGGCCGCCTTGGGATATTGGCGGCGGTTCTGAAAAATCTCGGCGAGTTTTTGTTTGCTCAGGGTATCATTTATCTCCTTCAAGATGCGGATATAGTTGAACTCCTCCGGCAACTTGAACCGCTTGATGCCCGTCGCGAGGCGCGCAATCGTCTCGTCCTCGCCGAGCGTGTGGAGGGCCCACGTGCCGCTCTCGTCCTTCTTCGTCTCGTCGGCCTCCCCGGCGCGGCCGAAGAACCACCGATACTCCGCCATCGTCTGGACGCCAAACTGGTGCCAAAGGAAAATCGCGAAATGCCAATCGGCCGAACGTTTCTTGCCGGGACCACACTCCGCGGCCTGCATCAAGGCCCAGCGCCACCGCTCGCCGTCGCTGGCGGCGGCCTCCCAACTCTTCGGAATGTGGTAGAAGACGGGGTTCCCGTCGGCATCGACCGGCGCCCCGCGCGGGCCTCTCCCGCCGTACCCGCCGTAATACCCTTCCTCGTAATCCGGCAGGGTCGCGAGGTCCGTCAGATACTGGAGCCGCCACGCCTCGTAATAGTTGCGCTGGCCCATAAGCATCAGGGCCAGGTCCAGGTAGAAGTCGCCCACGGCGGCCTTGTTCGCATCCCTGTCGGCGGCCTTCATGGCGTCGCGCATGAGTTGGAGGGCGCGGACGCGGTCGCGCTCGTAGGCGCTGGCATACGTGCCGCCGCCCCGATGCCCGCCGCGCTCGAAGACGCCGGCCACGATGAAGCCTTCATGGCCCACATTCATATATTCCCTGGCCGCAGCCCTCAGAAGTCGCCAGTTCGCGCGGTGTGCGGCAATGACCTTTTCGCGGAAGGCGTCCATCTCGTTCTGCCGGCCGAGGTTCGCGAGGCAGTTAAGGGCGTGGGCCAGGTCCTCGCCGACCTTCATCGGATCGTCGGCCGGGTCCAGCGCCAGGCGAGAGAAGCCCTCGTAGGCATCCTTCCAGTTGCCATCCTTCATCTGCTTGGCGGCCGTCTCGCGGTCGGGCGGCGCGTCCTTGGCGCCGAACGCGCTTAAGACCAACAGGGCCGATAGGGTGGAAGCCGCCAAGAGATAGCCCAGCCTTGACCGTATCATAGTTACCCTTTCTGTGGCAGATTGGATGCCGCCTATCATAAACCAGAAACTTGTCTGCCCCCAAGTGTTTCCTCGCTGCCTTAGACGTTGTGGAAAGCCGGAAGTTCCGCACGTGCCTCCGAAAACTGTTATCGCTGCCCGGACCGCCGGACTTTCAGGTGCGCTCCAGCAGGAGGCTGACGGCATGGACATTTTCCCATCTTGCCGGTTTCCTGGCGGCGTCACCAACCCACGGCACCATATGCCCGCCTTCGCGGAAAAGGGGCTTCACATGCTCCATCGCTCTCCCCCGACCTCGACCACCCTCGGCCTTCTCGCCACCGCCCTGGCCCGCGCGGCTTGTCTGCCCTCTCCTTGCGGGAGCGGGTGGCCGAAGGCCGTGTGAGGGAACCGCAGCACCCTGCGCAGGCAATTCGCCCGGGATCAGAAGTTCCGCGTCAAGAACGTCGGCGCCGAGCCTGTCTTCTCCGAGTTCCACATCACGAATCCCCAGAGCGGCAAGACCTACCGTGTAGCCATCCGGGGCGGCAATCCAGACGGCCGACAGGAGAATCGCCAGGGGAATAAAATGTGCTCGGACTATAACCTTACCTCGACTGGATGGCGCCTTCTTTGATGGTCCTGCTTTACGGTTGGTTTGACTGGTTCGGTGGGGGCTTCTCTGTCGCTGTGTCACCCGCAGACACGGTCACCCCGAACTTGGCCATTGCCTCTGCGCCCTGCGGGCCATGGAGGAATCGAAGGAAGTCGTTGAGTACCACATACGTGCCTCTGCCGGGCGGGGCTACGATCAAGATTTCTTGCGGTGCCGAATCGGGCGCATCACGGAACAGTCCGAGCCTGTGTACCGGCAAGTCGCCGTCGTAGAGATCTTTGAATTTCAGAAGCTCTTTGGTTGCCACGTCGCCGCTATAAAGTTCCTTGATGGCCGGGAGTTCATCGGCCGGCAAGGGGCCGACGGCCACGAGGATGTATCCTGATTGGAGCGCGTGATGCACGGAAGAGAACGTGTTAAACCCGCGCGACACGTGTGGATGCAGTTGGGTGTATTCATACGATGTGCGGGAAATGGCATCGTAAACCTTCTTCGGGACATTCGCCGTCATAAACCCCAGGCTTTCCGTGCACGGCTGTTCGTCCAGTTCCGGGTTGTAACCTGCCCAGGGCAGATCGCCGATGCCGCGCTCCCCGCGCAGCCATTGGGCGAAACTGTTGCGTTTCGTATCGACGCGGAAAAGTTGCCCGACCGCACTTTGGAAATACAAGCCCATGAACATAAGTTGCCACTGGGGATGGTTCGGATCGGGCCAGCGCTCCTGAAGCCGGCGGAGCCGCCCCAGAAACGCCGCCTTGTCGCTCCGCAATTCGTCAACCATCAGGCGTACGAACTCACTGTGCAAGACCTTGTCGGGATGATCGTCGTACCGCCGCGACCAGTCCTGCACGAGAGGTTCGACCACGGCCGGGTCCGGCCGGCCGTAACGATAACGCAGGTACTGGCGAAGGATGTGCAAGTGGTTGAAGAAGTTATAGTAGGCGTAGTCGCGGTGCTCCTTGCCGTTCAGGGTGAACCGCTCGTGATACGCGTGAAGCGCCCCCAGGAGGCGCTGGTAGTAGAGGGTGTCCACGGCGCTCTCGCCCGCGCGCTTGGACCGTCCGCGTTCTCCCACTATTTGCTGGAGCGCGATGCGGTACGGCGTCAGGACCTCGATGTATCGGTTCGAGCGCTGGAACATATTGAGGTACCGCTCGGCGGCCCGCAGGAAGGCCGGCAGGTCGTCCATGGCCTGGCACGCATCATTGTAGTTGATGCGGTAGGCCATGGCGGCCCCGTAGGCGGCGTCCTCCCAGGTCGGATCGAGTTGGGCGGCGCGTTCCAGGTGGCGGATCCGCTCCTGGCTGAGGCGATGCCTTTGCCACTGATCCTCCGGCGGGCGCTGGAACCCGGAGTGCTGGTAGATGCCGAGGGCCATTAGCTCGCGCGACTTCCGGAGGTACTCCTGTTCCCATCGCTGGTCGAGTAGTTCGATCTGCCGGCCGAGGGCCTCGGCCTTGTCGAACTCGATACGGTACTGCTCGGCCGCCCACTCATCCGGCCACTCGGGACCGGCGCTCGGCGGAAGAGGTTCCTCGGCGGCCGCGCGCAACCCGGTCCGCGCCCAGGCCAGCGCCTGGCTTGCCAGTTTATCGTCGGTCGGGCCCGTCACCAGGGCCGTCGCCATTTCGCGCCCGTCGCAGGTCCGGCAGAGATGGAGCGAGAGTCGTTGCGGCGAAACGAGTCGGCCTTCCAGGACGTAATCCGCCGCCGGAGTGAACCGCGCGGCGCCTGTCCGCGAGAGTCCCATCAGGCGAAGCAGGACTTCGATCCGCGCATCCTCCGCCGGCTCGTACGTGGCCAGGAAGAAGCCGCGGTCGTCCGCCAGCCCTCCCTCCAGCCGGTGCCGCACCCTCTGGGCCCGCTCCAGGTCCGACTCGCCCGGATAGATTCCGCGCACCGTCACGACCAGCCGCGTTCGGGCCTCGTGCAGCCGGCCCAGGACCGTCGGCCACCACGCGGCCACGCGGTCCCGAAGCGTCGGCTCGAACTCCGTCGGCCGGACCGGGTCCGCCGGCAGCGCCAGCCGGCCCAGCAAGGTGCCCGTCGCTGCGTGCACGGCCTGGACCTCCAGGTAGTCGCGGTGCCCGATCGTGACCCGCGCGGGGCGGACGAGCACCTCCGCGGTCAGGATCGCTCCGACCGGTTCCCGAGGCGCTTCGCCGAGCAGGAGCGTCACGTGCTCGTCCAGGACCCGGACCAGTTCCGCCCGATCTACGAGCGTGACGCGGCGGCTTGCCTCGATGCCGGCCAGGATCTCGCGCTCCCACGCGTCGAGAAACGCGTCCCCCCCGAGCGGGCGGAAACCCGTCAGGTCAAGCGTGGGCAGGAGCGCCACCACGGCCGTCAGGTTGTCAGGCGGAAGGGGCGCACCCGGCGCGGGCGAGACGACCTCCTCGGCCGGCGCATCGTCCTTGGCCGCAATGTGTCCACACCAGTAAAATACCTTCAAATGGTACCGCCCGCCCACGAGCAGGCGGTCTCGAACGAACTGCGCGAAGGCCCGCGCTGTCGCCGAAGCGCCGGGCCGCACCCCCAGCCAGATCCGGTCGTTGAACGGGTTCCGCCGTTCCTCGCCCTGCGACGACCGGACGGTGAGGATGCGCAGCCCGGAGTCCAGCACGTCCACCGGACGTTCCGGAAACAGGAACCCGATGGCTTCCGGGTCGGACGCCACCGCCGTCATCGCGCCCCACGAGTCATTGAAACCGTCCATCTTGGGAGGACGAGTGCGCCGCCCGGCGGCGTCCAAAAGTTCCTTCAGCGGCACATAGAGGTTGAAACTTTGCCCGCCGCGCACCAGGTGGAGAGGCCGGTCCGGACCGCCCAGCGCCTTCCAGGAGGTGATCTCCCCCGCAACGACGGCGGCCAGCGTGTCGGTGTCAATCTCGTGGAGCGGGGAGTCCGGATGGACCACCACACAGCCGCGCCACCCCGCGATGGCACGTCCCAGAAACACCTGCTCGTAGCCGCGCGACCGCAAGCCGTCGATCGCCTCGGCGTCAACTCCGAACAGGCACACGACGTCCGCCCGGTCGTTCTCCCCCCAGGCGTTGAGGAACTCTATTCCGTCCAAGCCGAGAGCTTCGGGCATCACCTCGAAGGCCTCGCCCAGGGTTCCCAGGAACTCGGTCGCCGGAGGGGTGCAGGCGACGCGAACCCGGGGCCCTTCGTCCTCAGCAGCGGCGAGTGGTTCCGCCCTGGCTTGGGAGGGGACGGAGGTCGAATCCTCGGCGAAGGCCCGGGCGCCCCCGAGGACCAACCAGAGGCCCGGCAGGATCGAAGCCAACGCCATCAACAACCAGCCAATCCGGCGACGTTGCACGCGCCACATGCTAGGATTCATCCCGCGGCTCAGCGACCGTTCAGACGACTCCGAAGCCCAAACATCGCCCTGACCCCCTATCGCCGGACCGGCCATTGGTTACTCCTTGTCGTCGTCGGCCTGGGAGCGGAGGGCTTCTTCAGATTTCGCACGCTGACCGGCTTTTTGCATCCGCTCTATCTCTGCAAGCATTTCCTTCACCTTGTCCGGGGCGATGCCGGCGCCGAGCGCCTCCAGGAGGTGTTTCCTCGCCCGGTCAAAACCCTGATCGAAAAGGGCTTGCGACGCGCGGCCCAGGGGCGTGTCGGGGCAATGCACTCGGACCGGCTGGTCCCCCGCGGGTGCGGGTTGGTCGAGGACCCACGTCGTCTTGGGAATGCGGCCGAACTCCTTCCCGGTCACGTACAGAAAATCACCGAAGGGCTGGGCGTGAAGGAAAGGAGCCGTCGTTCGGACCGGGGCCGAGAAAGCCCCCTTCTTCACATCAAAGGCTGTGATGAACGTGGCTGCATCCTCGGCCTGGCTGAGATAATAGTCGATGTACCCGACGGGGCTCTGGTCGCGGCGGGGGTAACTCACATCGCGTTTGCTGACGATCCATACCAGATCGGGATTCCGGTCATCGGCGATGACTTCCTTGACGATACACGGCGGCAGGGGGCAGTTGCCCTCGACCCACGTCACCAGGCTTTTCCAGTAGCAGAAGCCCGCCGGGTACCACAGCCGCTGCGGCTTGCCGTCGCTAGCGATGAGGACAAGGCCCCGTTCCGTCGCCACATAGAGGCCCTCCGGCCGCGCCAGCAGGCGGCGCCGGCCGACACGGCCGGCGTTGTAGTGGCGCGAGGGGGGCCGGAAAAATTCCGGCACGGGATACAGACGCCGCAAGTCATCTTCTGTCACCATACGCTGGGGCTTCTTGCCGGCCGGATCGAGGATCGTCAACTCCGTCGGCTCGTAACGCAGGAAGCACAGGTCCCCCGCGACCATCGCCAGCCCTTCGGTCCATCGGGGCACTTTGTCCTTATGGAGGAAGACCTTGCCGGCCGTATAGCGGCTGAGGAACCCGTCGCCGGTCACCCAGACGTCGGGGCCGTCGGCGGCCAGGCCCCAGACCCAGTCCGAGCCCAGGCCTTCTTTCATGCCCAGGAACTGCCAGGAGTCGGCCTCGACGTCGTAGATGGCCACGCCTTGCTGATAGGAGAGGGCGAAGAACACCTCCTTGCCCACCTGGGCGGCGTCAATGATGAAGTGGGCGACGTCCTGCATTCTCTCGGGCAGCGCGATGGGCCGCCACCGACCCTGAGCCGGCAAGAGAGCAAGCGTGAGGTTCTTGTCGGCCGTGATCCCTTGCATCCAGAGGCCCGCGGCCGTTCGGCGCACCACGAAACTGTAGAGAAGGTCGCCCGGCGCCCCTTCGACCGGCTGGGGCGTGATAACGGGGCACTCGAGACGCCCGAGTAGAAACCGGTCGGCGCCCCCGAGATAGTATCCCCAGACGTCCTCGCCGCCGGCGTCCGGATCCTCAAAGGCCTGGCCGTAGAGTTCGGCGATCTTCGGCCCGCCCTTCCAGCGGCGCTCCTGCCATTCGATGCGGGCGATGACCCGGTCGCGCTGCTCAGGGTCCAGTCGCTCGGCCGCCTGGCGCCACCAGCCTCCCCGGTTCGCGGCGGTGATGGAGTTGAACTCGTATTCACCCGGCGCCTGGGTCACGAACGCGTCGTAAAGGTACGGGGCCGCTTCGTCGAGGTTCCCCAGTTGGGCGTATGCGGCAGCCACTTTGTAAGGGAAGAGCGAGAGGTACTTTTTCTCGGTGTACAGTCCATCCATCCACTTCAGGAAGGCGAGCCGCCCGGCCGGATGCGCATCCCACCAGTCTGAGAAACGGTATTTCGGCCAACAGATTTCCGGCGGGTTGACCGGGTCCAGGCTGTGGCGCCATCGGACGCAGTCCGTCATGAGTGCGCGGTGCTCCTCCCACGGCTCTTGTTGAAACTTCGCCGCCAAGTGAATCATGGCGTAGCGGTAGGCCCATTTGCCCTTCTCGGGGGCGATGTCCGGGAACCTCAGGTAGGTCTTCAGGACGTCAACGACCTGCCTGGAGGCCTGGGGCGTCCATGGAAATCCCGCCGGATCGCCACGGATGAGGGCGTCCAAGGAGATGCCGAGGCAGTAGTACGCCTCCTTGGCCGAGGGGTCCAGGTAGATGATGCGTCGGGCGGTTTCGACCTGCCGCCGATGGTCTTCCAATGATGCGATAAACGCGAGCGGCTTGAGGTCGGCCATGAGGCGCGCCGCTTCGATCTTCTGCTCGGCGAGCATCCAGTCCTGGCCCGGCCCCTTTGCGCCGCTCGAAGGAATAATTCGCTCCAGTTCCGGCAAGAGGTCCTTCATGCCGGCAAGCGTAAACGGGATGACGCGGTCGGCCGCCGCACCGCCCTTCGGAGCGACGGTCAGGCGGAGTCGGATGGGCGTGCGTTCGAAGGGCGTGTCGCCGGAGGGCGTCTCGGTGAGCGTGGCGGCGACCACCAGGTCGGCGGCCTCGGCCAGGACGGCGGCGTCGGGCCGCACCAGGCCGGAGACGCCCAGCGCCGTCTCGCCGGCCAGGACGCCTGCATAGCGGCGCCGCAGGACGCGGTAGCCCTTGGCCTCGAGCATGTCCTCCAGGATGCCGCGCAGCGAGTCCTCCAGGAATTCCAGCCGCCGGGACTCGCTCTTGTTGGTCACCGAGAGGACTGTTGCAGAGGGCCGGTCCCTGGACTGTTCGGCCTCGTGGATGCAGGCCTTCAGGCCGGCCACGATCTCCGGAACCCATGCCGGGGCCGCGGCGTCGTCCTGGGGCAGGCCCAGGGCGACCGCTTTTTCGTACAGCACATTCCCGCTGCCGACCTCGATGCACAGCAGGCCGAGCGTCGGGCGAGGTCCGCCGGTCTGAGGCACGGCATAGACCAGATAACTCGCGCCGAGCATGCGTCCTGTCTGCACGGGCGCCCGGACCGCGCCGGAAAGCGACAACGCGTGCTCGCGGAGGACCTTCGAAATGTGATCGCGGTCGAGGACCCGGAACTCGGCGTCGGCCTCGAGCGCCGTGGCCAGACGAGCGCGGATGGCCTCCGCCTCGGCCCCTGCGGGCTCGATGAGGATCGCCAGCGTCACGGCCGGGCGAGACGGCGTTTCCTCGGCTGCGGCCCCCGTCGCGGCCAGGACGAGAATCGCCAGCCAAACACCGCCGCGTCGGACCATGACTTCTCCTCGATCGGATGGCGCCTCGTTAACGCCCGCGACCTGCGGCCGGCTCAGTCCGGTTTGCTGAACAGCGGGTTGCCTCGGATTTCGTCGCCGCGGCCTTCTTTTTCCAGGTACCAGCGGAGGATGCCCGCGGCTTCGTCGTGGACATACCTGCCAAGGTACTTTAGGTAGGGTTTCTCTCGCCAGTTCTCCTGGAGTTCGGGTATCTCTCCGTGTACGTACGCCCAGGCCGCTTTCTCGAACGCCTCCTTCTGGTTGGTGTAGTACAGCGCCCGCAGGTACGCCTTCACACGTGGAGGCGCCACATGATAGAGAGTGACGTTGCGCAGGGGGCTTTCTTTCCAGAGGCGCGGCACGAGTTCGGCCAGTTCCTTCCATTGGCCTGCTTGCTGCATATAGTAAAGCATGGTGCATTCCGCACTGGGCCGGTCCAATTTGCCGGGGTCTTCGGTGAAGGGCATGAACACTGCGGCGGCTTCGTCGTAGGCGCCGAGTTCGCCCAAGGCAGTGCTCAGACGAATCGCTTTTTCAGGCGAGCCCTGCGCAGTCGCTTCAACGGCCGCTTGCTTATAAGCATCCAGGACACGGCGCCGCAGGTCGGGATTGGCGCGGGCATCGGCAAACCTCATCAGATACGCAGCCTGTTGAAGGGGCGGCTGCTGGTCAAGCCAAGCCTCCAGGCGCCGCCGGACCTCCTCGCGGATCTCCTCGGAACTGCGAAACGCGTCGGGCCGGCGCACGAGACCCCGCAGCGTTTCCATCGGCACAAGGACCACCGTGTCCTGGTTGCTTACGAACAGCGTGTCCGTCGTGCGGGCGAGGCTGTGGCCCGAGGGGGCCACCTTCAGCGGCCCGAGGAATGAATCCCCGTCCCGGGTGGCGCTCAGGCACCCGCTCGCGTCCAGCACCCACAACGCATCGCCGTCGCTGAACACGTCGGTAGGATAGCCCTGGAGGGGGGCCATCCGCATCGTCCGGCAAATCTTCGGGTTCCAGAGCCATTCATGCCTATCCGGTGTGTACACGGAAAGGTTCGCCGGCGGGAAATAAAGAGGCGAATAATCCCCCGTCGCCTCGTCGAGCAAGTACAACGGGTCCTGGGAGTCCCAGTACCGCTCGTGGAAGAGCACGAGCCGTTCGGTTGCCGCCACAAGCGAGGGCTGGAAAGAATAGGCGCCGATGACCCGGTCCTCTTCCCACTGGCCGGAGGCCGGGTCGAACCGGCTCAGGCGATCGGGGCGGTTCCCGTCGCCCGTGCACTCCGGGTGGAAGACGCGCCACGGTTCCGCGTCGCGCGGAAGGAGGCGGCGGACATAGCCGCACGACTTCGGCGCCATCCAGACCGTCCACTGGTTCCGGCCTTCCGTCAGCCGCGCGATGTAGCCCGCCTTCTCCCCTCCGCCGGCGGCATACAACGCGCCGTCGCGCACGACCAGGGAATAGACCGACCCGTCCGGAAAACCGTCGGTTACCTTCGTCGTTTTCCCCGTCGCGGGATCAACGGCGTACAGGCCGTGCTGTTCGGCCCCGACGTACACGCGCCCGCCGAACGACGCGATCGGCGGCCGCATGACGTAACTTATATAGATCGTGCCGGGCGGGTAGAGCGGAGGAATCCCGTCGAGGGCGATCGGCTCCGAGTCACCGATCCGCCACAGGAAGTACTCCTGACCGTTTCGCAGGACTGCCCACGGCGTCCCCCCTTCAGCCGAGACGGACATAGCACGGCCCTTGGGTACGCGATGGCTGACGAGGCCCTCCAGGGGCCTGGCATCCACGAGGACGGTCGAACCCCAGGGCGGCAGGACAAGTTGACTTTCGATCCCTTGGGAGGTCTCTTTTTCCTGCGCCGCTTTCCGCGCCGCCCCTTCGATGATGGGGCGCCACCGGTCGCACTGTTCCGACGCTTTCAGGACGTCGACGCGTTTGTTCAGGTGCAGGTCCCCCACATCATAGCCGGGGTACATTTCCTGCATGAACTCCGCCGCCTTCAAGGCCCATTCGAACTGTCCGTAATCAATGGCCATCCAAACCAGACAACTGAACGGGGACCAGCCGCACAGTTGTGCGTCCGGCATTGCCGCCACGCACAGGTCGAATGCCTTGTCGGGCCGACCCGCCATCACCAACACGCGGACAGCCGGCTTGATGTCACCCGAGCGGGCGTCGCCGATTCGGTTACGCCCCTGAATGAGGCTGTCAGCCAAGCGTATGGCCAGCGCGGCCGCTCGCTGAAAATCGTCCTTGTTGATCTTTTCGAGGTCGGAGAAGCCATGAGTGAGGAACACCAGTTCGCGCCCGACCGCTTCCGGCCAGAGCGGGTGCTCAGGGAAGGCCTCGATGAATTGCCGGCGAATCACGACAGCCGGGTCGTCCGGCTCGCGCCAGACTAGACCCTTGGTCGGCACCCGCTTATGTATCCAACTGCGCATCACCTTGCAGGTCACCTCGTAGGGCTCGGGGGAATCGGGAATGAGGATGGCGGCCTTGAGGACCAGGGCGCTCGCCACCTCGGAGTTAGCCTGCAGCAACTCGTACGTGGCCGTCATTTGCTTCGCCAGCACGAGGTATTTCTGGGCCTCCCAGTACCGCCGCGCCCGATCGTCCGTCTCGACGGCCGGCGGGGCGGGCGTGCCGGTCAGCGCGGCTATGGCCTCCGCGAGGCGCTGGACGGCCTCGGTCTCCATCGCCGCCGCCCCGGCCAAAATGCCGGCGACGCGGATTTCCTTCTCCTCCCCGCCGCGCGAGACCTTCAGTTCCAGCGCGAGTTGCGACTGGTCCACCGCCTTGCCGCTCGGAAACGTCTGCGTCAGGTTTCCGTGGACGGCGATTGCGCCGGCGACGGGGGCGAATGTGCGCTCCGGGTCCACCAGGCCCGCCGCCGCCAGCGACGCCTCGACCAGGACGAACTCCCCGAGCTCGCGGTGCAGAATGCGCACGTTAGGCATCGCCGCCAGCCGTTCGGCCAGGCGGGTGCGAAGCCCCTCGGCCAGCCCGCCCTCCCCGGGAAACGGACTCTCGTGCTCGATCGGCAGCAGGGCGACGTCCACGGCCTCCGGCCGGCGCACCAGGTGCTCCGGCAGCGCCCGGACGAAGCGTCGCACGGCCTGCCGCACGTCCGCCTCGTCGGAGACCGTGGCGGAGTGCGACAGCGGCACGTTCCCGGTCGCGGTCTCCACGGCGTCGAGCGTCAGGCGAACGCCGTCGGCCTGGGGCGCGAGGCGCGAGGCGATCAGGATTTCGGCCCCGACGATCCGGCCGGCCTGAAGGTCCTTGCGGCCGAGGTGGCTGAGGACGATCTCGTCCAAAATCCGCCCGAGCTGCGTCCGGTCAACGATCTCGGCGTTGGGGAGCGAAGCGGTCTCGGCGTCCAGGGTCTGTTCGACCGCGCCGCGAAGGTTCTCATCGGCGCCGGGCAGACGGACTGTCACCGGCAGCAACCCGATGGACCACGCGCGGTCGGCCCCGGGTTCGGTGCCGGCCGGGGTTGCTGCCCGCACCGGCGGCACCGCCAGAGCGCCTGCGGCCACGGCGCAGACCAGACGTTCCGGCGCGGCCTCCTGTGCCGGCGCCGCCTCGGCCCGGGCCGCCAACAGCACCAGCGCTGCGCCAACCCACCAGGCCGGATGCTCTGGCCCGCGACGTATCACTTCTGCCCCCCCTGGCCGGCGGCAAACCGGGTGATGACGGCGTCGCAGGCCTGGACGCCGGCGTCTTCGAGGGCCGCCTTGGCGGCCAGGGCTTCCACCAGGTCCACGCGTGCGGCCACGCCCTTGTCGCTGATTGTGACGGTTCTGCCTGGGACGGCGATCAGGCGCAGTTCCACGCGGGCGCGGCAGGAGATCAGGCCCTCCATCGCGGCCGCATAGGCGCTGGTGCCTTCGCCCTCCAGCAGGAGGTCCACCTTTTGCTCGCCGTAGCGGCCGGTCTCCAGCAGCGCCTGCTTCCAACCGTCCACCGGGTCCTTGGGCACGATCACCTCGATCCCCAGCGCCTTGAGGCGGTTGGCGACGGCCATCTGGGCGGCGGGGTCGGCCAGCGGACGGTTCACGTGCGTTTCCGTCACGTCCACGAGAATCACCTTGCCGATCAGTGCCTTGGCGGCCTCGCGGACCTTGGCCAGGGCGGCATCGTCCTCCGCTTCCAGGGGCTTCTGAAGTTCACGGACCTGGGGCGTCAGAGAGTCCTTGAGCCGCTCCACCAGCGCCTCCAGGCCTTTCTCGGCGACGGCCTTGGCCGAGACGGTCGTCTGGACGGTCGTGGCCACGTCGACGATCTTGAGCACCAGGTAGTTGGTCTGCCCGATGCGGCTGGCCCGGCCGACGATGACGTAGTTGGCCGACAGGAACTTGCCGAGTTGCGCGGCGGAGGCGTTGTCCACCAGGCCCGCGAGCACCATCTTGTGCTCGTCGGCGATCTTCTTGATCTGGTCGCGATTGACGATCGTCACGTTGGGCATTTCCGCCAGCATCGTGTTGACCTGGTCGGTCAGAGCGGCCGGCTCCAGGTCCACGCCCTTGAGCACGTCGAAGTCGAATACGGCCACTCGGATGGCTCGCAGGTCTGCTTTGTCGGCTGCCTCGGTCGTGCTTTTGGCCGACGGGGCGGCAGCAGGCGTATCCTTTTCCTGCGCCCGTGCCTGGGCCACTCCCAACAGCAGGGCTGCGATGGCGATGCATGCGACACAAACGGAACGCCTGTAGGTAATCATTTTCTCTCCTCCTCTTGGTCCGGGGGCGCCAGAGGCACCCCGAGTTCAGTCAGTGCCAACATCAGTCGTATTTGACTCTCCTTTGAAGGCGGAAGGCCATCGTCCGGCAACCATTGGACGCCGGCGGCGCCGATTTGTTTCTTCGCGCGGTCGAGTTTCAGCCATTCCCACTCGTCCAGCATCGGGTCATCGCCCAGGATCACCAGACTGTCGGCATCCGCGCCGATTCGCCTCTCCAGGGCCTTCAACTCTTCGCGAAGTCCTTCAGGCAGGCGATCGGTTCCGCGGACATCCAACACATACGCCGCCCACGGCAAGTCCTTGAAGGCGACGAGCGTCGAAGCGGCTGCCGCGAGCACCGGCCGATCCTTGCGGTCTATTCTGTCCCGCTTCGGGTGGACGAAGTTCAGGCTGCGCCATGCGACATTCGAAAGAGACGCTTCGGCCGCTGCGACCAGCGTTGCCCGCAGCAGTTCGTCGGCCTCCTCCCTCCGGCCGAGTTGCTCCGCCCAGGGCAGGTAACTCAAGACCACGGGACGCATCGCCGCCGGGGGGCTGCCGGCCACGGCAACCGCCTCCACCAGCGGCAGGCTGTCCCTGTCGGCGATCCATGCCCATCGGTTGGCTATCATGCCGCAGGGCTGCCGACGCGAGCGGAACTCCAGCGCGCCGGCCCACGTTTGCTTGCCGGTGATTGCCAGCAAATCTCTTCGCATCTGCCCCCCTCCGACAGCCACGGGGCTAGCGGAATCGCCGCCCCCCTTACTGAACCACTCGGTAAAGAAATCGAGGAAGAGAATGTTGACGGCTTTCTCGTTCGCGAGTTTCACCACGTGAACCGGATCTCTTCTGCCGGTTGCGTTTGGGCTGAGGATCAAGAGCGTCTTAGTGTCCTCGCCAACCTGGCCGAGTTCGGCGGTCGGCAACCCCGCCGGCGTGATGGTCTTCAACGGGAGTCCTGTGGCCGTCGCCCACTGGTCGAACCAGGAGGGCACCCCGCAGGAGTAGAGAACGATCTTTTCGTCCCACGCCACGTCCTGGTCGGGGTAGGCGACGAGTTCGCCCACGATGTGCCTGCTGTTTTGCTCGATGATCGAGAAAACGGTCGGCACGCGCACCTTCGGCACGGCCATGTCGGCCGAGGCGGAGGCCGAGGAGACCGCGACAGGAGCGGGCTTCGACCACGTTCGGCCGAAGGCGCTCAGGACAACGTTCAACTTCGCCAGCCCCGGATGCGGCCAGCCGAAAGGATGCAGCCAGACGCGCATCTCCTGTCCGCCCCGTGCGAACGTCACCGGCGGCGGAGGCGGCTTGACTTCCATATCCACGGCCTGGGCGCGAGCGACCGTGAACGGCATCGCAACCATCACCGCCAGCAACATGGAACCCAGTGGCCGCATCAGTTCCGCTCCTACCGCATCGGCCAGGCGGACGCCTCGACGTTCAGCACCTTCTCGCCCAAGGCCAGTTGGCCCAGCGAGGTCTCGGCCAGGCCGATGCGGCGCCGGCCCGCGAGGCTGGCGACGGTCGGCTGCCGCCCGTCCCCATCGACGGCAATGGCGTACTGCATCTCCACCTTGCCGTTGACGGTGCGCGGCGCGAGGTACACCCGCAGGCCCGCTCGGCCGGGCGATTCGGCGGGCAGTTCGATGACGGCCGACCGGTCCTCCCGACAGACGATCACAAGCGTCCGCGCGGCTTGCCCTGAGCCTGTCGAACGGGCTGCGTCGGGGCCGGCGGGCCCCAACTTCAACAGCACGGCGATGGGTGTTTGGCCGGCCTCCGTCCCCCCGGC
>DATKUU010000173.1:0-3627 GCA_035530455.1 Phycisphaerae bacterium
TTTTCTCACCGACGATGATTGCCCCGCCGCACTTGCGGCACTGGCCCGGGAATTTTGCCGTGATCGTCATTTCACATCTCCCTTGCCTCCCGCCTGGTTGATTCCCTCGGCGCTGGCGGAGTGCGCCGAGGAAGCTGAAAAGACGTCCCCCAATTTCGCAGGCTGGGGGCGGACCTGCCGGTTGTTTTTGGTGATCCGGGGGACGGCTCCCGGCTCTCCGATGGGCTCGCCCAAGGCGACCACCTCAGATTTGGTTCGGCGTGATGTGGTGTGCTGGCCGATCATTCCTTTTTTCCTCTCTACCGTAATTATTACGCCGGGGCGTAAATGGTCAAGTCCCTGGAGCCCAGAACGATACCACGTTTTTCGGCAATCGCCATAAAGCCTTATACGGTAAGGCGTAACGGCAACGGTCTCTTCGGGTGAACCCCCCGGCGGGTGCCAACTGGACAGTTAGTACCCTGCCAAACCCCGCCCCCCCATAGGTAGCCCGCAGGCGCGGGGCCCCTAGAATCGCCCAGGATCGCCGGGAGCCCTGGAGGTGCCGGGAAGTCGGGGGAGGACGCCGGGACGCACCCTGGGGCAGAGGGCGGACGCGAGCGGGGGATTGACACGGCCGTGGCCCGGGCGCAGGATGCTGGCAGGAGGGCCCTGCCATGCTATACGCTCTGGCGTTCGTTCTGCTGGCCGCCGCGCCGCTGCCCGTCCCTGAAGCCTCCGCCCTCGCCGCGGCCGAGGCGGAGGTCCAAGAGGTGTTCGGCCGGGAGCTGGCTGCTGCCCGCAAGCCGGCCGATCGGGCAGCCCTGGCCCGCCGGATGATCGACACTGCCGAGGGCTCCAGGCCAGCCGCCCGTTACGCCCTACTGGTCCAGGCCCGGGAGCTGGCGATCGCCGCGAAGGATTCGGCCGTCGGCGTCGAGGCGGTGGAGGGCTTGGCGGGGTTCGCGGGCCAGTCGGACGCCGCGGAGGGACACCGCCTCTGGGCGGCGGCCCGGGACCTGGCCGGCAAGCTGTCCGCGGCCGAGGTCTACCTGCGTGCGCTGCCGGGTATTGATGAAAAGGGCTTCGAGCGGGCGGCCGTCGAGAAGCGGCTGCGGGAGCTGAGATGGCCGGCAGATCCCGAATTGGCGCAGTTGCGCGCGGATCTGGTAGGTCGGATATGGCACGTCTACTGGGGCGACAAGCGCGAAGCGCCGAAGTCTTGCCTGCTGGCTCCGGATGGAACGGTCACCGTTCAAGGCGGCGTGAAGAATTGGAACCCCGGGCAGTGGTCAGTCGAGACGAGACCTGTAGTTCGCATCGGGGCAAATATCTTCATCCTCTTGCCCAGCGGGGAACTGCGAGGGTGCTTCCCAGGCACGGGTCAATCCGTCGGGGCTTTCACAGAAAAAACCTCGGGACGGTGAAGGGCCAGGCTGGCTGCCTTTTGGACGCTTTCCAGTGTTTCGCAGACCTCGGGGAGGTGTCCAAATAGCGTCAGCCCCAGCATCAGCATTTCGGCGAAATCGGCCGATTGCAGCAGCTCGGCGAACTCCGGCCGGCCCAACAGGTCTCGCCACCTCCCGAGGATATTCATTGCCCGGCCGCGGCCATCGAATTCCATGCCGTCGAAACTCGACCCACCGCCGAAGGCGGGAACATGATCCAGCCCACGACCCCCCGCCCCCACGCCCAACCGTCTCGCCAGGTGTTCGCGATACTGCGGGGATCGAAACCACTCCGGGTACAAGACCTGGATCTCATGCGCCGCCGCATCCCTCCACCGCTTGGCAAACGTGTTCCAAAGGGGTACGTCCCCCCAGGGGTTTTCGCGCCCGGGTTGACGGACCCGGGAGGCCAACCAGTTGAGCGGGTCGCGCAAGAGAAGAACCGTGATCGTGTCGCCCGGTTCCGTTGGCTCGGGAATCGCCTCTTCCCACGTCTGGATACGCAGGTCCGGGTGGGTTGGCTCTTGCGAGCCCCGGGCTTGGCCGCGCGCGATACTCGTCTGGACAATGCCGTCGCGGTACACAGTCAGATCGTAGCCGTCGCTGCGCGGCCAGTTGCGGAACACCACGGTCCCCGGCCGGTTGCTGGCCATCCAGTGGGCCAGTGTGTGGATGCCGGAACGCGATAGGCCGTAGGCCTGACAGACAGATGCGGGGGCCGCCGCGCGGCTCGATGGTACCGTGGAACCTCGCTTCCACACCCGCCATTCTTCCAGGAACTCGACACACTCGCGGTGCCAACGAAACCCTTCTTGCTCCTTGGCTGGACCCTCCAGTGGCCACTTCACTCCAGGGGAGCAACGATGAAAGAACAGAGGGCTACCGTCCGGTGCGTGCTGAACGTACCCGGCAGCACGAACGCGGCGTGGAAACGGAAGACAACCGAAGTCCTGAACGCACCAAAGGGCCGCTACGTGATGTAGCTCCTTGTCGCCCCAAGAGAATTGGAACGTGTAATCCGCCCAATCGGCGAACCAGGCGGCCACAACGATGGTTTCCCAAGCCCGGCTCTTGTCAAAGAGCATCTGGCCGGTTTCCGTCCCCCACGTCTTGCTATCATGCAGTGCGAAACCTGGCAAATATGATTCGCAGCCAAGATCCGGCCAAAGCAACATGCCAGACTGACGGAACTCGGGGCACTCAAAAAGAAACGTGGGATCGACTTGGCAGGTGTTGTCCGCGTCGGCGAAAAGAACCTCTTGGAAACGTGAGTGAAGCACAGCAAACGGTTTGAGGCGGTAACCGTTGACGGCGCGGAGAGGATACGGGGATCGCTTGGGGAAGTGTACGACGGGTTGCGTTTCGTGAGGTGCGAAGCCGGCAGCGTAGGCGTTGCGGAACTCCACCCCAAGGGGCTCGCACAACTCGCGAAACCCGGGGTCATCTTCGATGGGCCAGACCGGCGCGGACTTTGCCGGGTCGCCCAGATACCAGCATTCGATCGGGAGCGTGCAGCCGAGGTGGCGGAGCAATCGGAAGAGGACATAAGCATTGGCGTTGTACAGATCGCCACCGGCACAGGTGACGATGCCCCGGCCGGCGAAGCGCTCCGCGGGGTATGGCTCAATGCCGCGGCGGAAGTCGATCAATAACTCCTCGAAGTGCGGATTTACTTCGGTGCCCGGCGGAGGCGGGCGCTTCCCTCGCTCGCGGTCGATCAAATAGGGATAATTGAGCGTGCGGTTTTGCCAGGACACAAGGGTGTCCGCAGGAGTATCATTCATCTTCCCACCGGCATTTCTCAGGGAATAGCTCGTTCAGCAGGGCCCTCAGTTCGCCCGAGAAACCCACATCGTTGAACCCGACAAACCACCGCCCTGCCAGCCTGGTGCGAAGCTCGGGGGATGGCAGGGCCGCCTCGACGGTTGCCTTACGGTGGCCCATCGGCTGTGGCTCGGCGGCCTGGTTGCAATACCATGTTCCGACCGTCACTCCGTCGCCGGTTGTCCAGGCATCCACGCTCCGCCGGGCAATCTCCAGGAACTTCACCCGGTCCATTGGGATCGGCGCGTGCGTATCACAATGAAGCGTGGGCAACGCGCAGCCGCGGAGCCAGTCCCGCGTGGCCAGTAAGCGCCGGTGCCATCGCTGGCCGTTCTGCGCTGTGCTGGCTAGGTCGCCCCAGCAGTACGGGCCGAGT
>DATKUU010000174.1:0-3815 GCA_035530455.1 Phycisphaerae bacterium
GCTCGAATCGTTCCATGCGGCAATTCGTGTAATCGGTCCCGTCCGGGGCCGTCAGGATGTAGGCCCGCCCATCGATGAACGATTCCACGGCCTGCTCGAGTTGCACAAGTGCTGACAGCGACACCGCCGAAAGCACGCCCGTCTGAAGGATCTCCCGCGGCCCGTCGCCGAGGTCGAGCGCCAAGCCGCCCGCCAGGCCGTTGAACGCCTCGTCCTTGACGCGGCGTACAGGGCTGCCGACCGCCACGACGTGCGGGCCGGACGAAAACAGCAACTCGTCGTCCAGCGCCGCCGCCCCTGCCATCGGCTCCTCCCACCGGCCCGAGGCGCCGCAAAACGCGAGCGCCGTCGGCTCGCCTGGAACGGCCTCCGAGAGTTGCGCGGCTCCGACCCGCGTTGCGCCGACCGGCGGCACGAGTTCACCGTCGCTCGCGGCCGGCGGTCCATCCTCCGCCAGGCCGCCGAGCGAGGGCTCCGCCAGGAGCGCCTCGCGGCACGCCTCGGCCACCGACGCCAGAGCCTCAAACGCCTTCGTTCCCACGAGTGCCCGGTCGAGCACCGCCGCACGCCAGTGCACCAGGCGGTACCGCCCTGTCGGCACCTCGGGCCATGCAAGCGTCTCCGCGCCCGCCGGCTCAATCGTGACGGCGACATAGCGGCTGAGCGGAACTTCCACCTTCTGCCCCGCGCTTTTCACGCGGACCGTGCGGACGCCCGCCACCTGCCCGAGCCGCTCCGAAATCGCTTCCAGAATCGCCACGTCGCTTGCGTTCATTCTCTTTGCCTCATGGCGCCTGCCGCGCGCCGTTCAGTCGCGCCGCAGCCGATGGCTGCCGAGCGACCGCACATCGTCCGGCCGGCCATCCGCGTCGCGGTCCACGGCCAGGCGCACCTTCGCCACCTCGTCTTCGTACAGGCGGGCATAATGCTCGGCCTTGCGCGCGAGCGCCCCGTCGGCCGGCCCGCCCGCTGCCTGGCCGCGGAACACCGTCGCCAGCACCAGCGCGACGCTCGCCCGCCGCAGGCTCCGGTGCTCCAGGATCCACCGCTCCAGGTCCTTGGCGCCGTCTGAAGCATCCATCTCCAGGCCGAACCGCGCCAGCAGCGCCCACCGCGCCTCCTCGTGCTGCGGATCGAACGTGTGGATCGCAAAGTCCAGGTCCGTCGCCGTCGGCAGCGGCACCCATTCGTCCACCGGGCTGCCGACGAGAGTCGCCAGCAGTTCCGTTTCCCCCTCGACGCTCATGACCTCGTAGTACCCGTCCACCCCCTGGTCCGGATTCGCCAGATGCACCACGTGGCCGGGCCGGACGCGCGCAGCGACAAACGCCGCGCCCGGCGCGGTCACCTGGTAGATAAGGCTCGACGCCCCCTCGCCGCGCGTGAGGCACTGATGCTCCGGGGCGATCTCGCGAAAGAGCGCCGGCTCCCACTTCAGCAGGTCCGCGTCGGTCGAAAAGTTGGCCATCCCTCGCTCTCCTTTGTGCCGCTCGCATCTCGTTCGACCCAGAGGCTCTCGACGGGCAACACGAGGCGCCCCACGCGTCGGCCGGCGGGGCCGACCGCCGAAGCGGCCGACCCCCGACCGACCTCAAGCCTTACGACGTCGCCAGCCCCCGGATCGCGCCGTGGGCCCCTTCGTTCCTCAGTTCCAGCGTGTACTCGCCCAGCACCTGACCCTTCTCGAAGTCACCGGTGACCGCCAGCGGCCGGTATTGGAAACTCCGGCCGGCCAGCGGCAGGACCTGGATGCGGCTCGAATCGAGCAGCAGACAAGCGTCCCTCGGCACCCAGCGCGACAGGATCACCCGCTGCACGCCGAAGTCGCTCTCGTAGATCGCGATCTGGCTCGCGTACCGCGGATCGTCGGCCGCGTACGCCCGCGAGTCGGCGCCGAACTGGCTGATCACGCGCTTCTGGTACCCGTTGACGGCAATCAGGTCCACTTGGCCGCTCGACTGCTCCCAGATGAGGCGCAGTGCCGTGTTCAACTTCTCCTCGTCCAGGTCGGCCCCGCTCGGGAATCCGCCCGTCCCCGGCACGAAGCGGTTCGTCGCGACCTGCGGCAGGATGCCGTTCATCGTCCGCCGCACCGTCCCCGAACCTTCCTCGTCCGCCGCCGGCGCCACGCCGTTCACCACCGTGTTCTCCAGGTCCCTCAGGAGTTCCCGGACGGCCTTGGTCTTCTGGAAGTCCAGTTCGTCCGCGACTCCCAGGTGCCGCACCGCCAGTTCGCTCCCGCTCACGACGAGGGCCTTCGAGAAGATCTGCGTCCAGTTGCCGCGACGCGCTCGGAACGTGAACCGCGCCGCGTCGGCGTCCTGCCCCTCGAGCGACGCGTTGCCCAGGATGTTGAGCACGTCGCCCGAAGCCACCGCCTCCGGCGTCGTCCCGCCGTAACCCCGCGCGACCGTGATCGTGTCCGCCCCCACGGCTGTCACAAGCATCAGTTCCTCGGCATCCTCGCACCGCAACTGGTCGCCCACACGGAACCGGTCGGCGTGGGCCACCTCCAACACGGTGTCGGTCTCCGGGTTCGACGGCGTCGCCGTCAGTGCGTCGGTGTTCGGCAGCAGTTCGTCTTCCAGCCACTCATGATGCGTCGAGCGCGCCTCCACCTGGGCGTCGCCCAGCGCATCGAGCAGCGGCGTCTCGGACGGGCTGATGATGCTCACCAGGTCCGCCACGTCTTCCGCAATTTCCGGCAGGCTCGCGCCCGCCGAGTAAGTCGCTTTCCCCGTAAACGGCATGTTCGGCTCCTTTGCTCTGGTTCCGGGCTCGCCGCGCTATATTCCGCCGCGCCGCGCCCGCATATAGGTCATCACGTCCTTCGCGTTTCCCGTTTGGCGCGCCTGATCGGCCAGCCGATCCAGGACGCGTCGCTGCCCGCTCGCACCCGCCGGCTTGACGCCCGTCGTGCACGGCCCAAGTCCGCGCGCCGCGGCCCCGGCCGCCACCGCCGGCTCCCCGCGCAAGTGCGGCTTCTCGGCCAGCAAGGCCCGCGCGAACGTCTTCAGGTCCTCCGGCGGCTCCTGGCCGGCCAGCCGGTGGCGCGCCAGCGCCACGGCCGCCTCCACGTCGGCACACCCCGCCGCCAGAAACTCGCGTTCCAGCCGGCGGTCGTGCTCGATCGCTTCCACCCGGCCGCGGAGAGAGTCGGCCTCGCCCCGGGCGGCCGCCAGGTCCGCGCCAAGCCGCGACGATTCCTCCTCGCGATCCCGGCGCATCGCCTCCAGTTCCGCCTCCAGTGCCTCGGCCCGGCGCTCCGCTTCCTGCGCACGCCTGCGGTACTTCGCACTCTCGCGAATCACTGCCTGCGGCTCCTGCCGCCCTCCGCTCGACGCGGACTGGCCCGTCTGGGTCCCTGCTTCCGTGGACATCTCGTCCTCCTCCCTTTGTCTGGTCCGCCGCTCGCCTCGTCGAGTCGCCTGTGGCGACCGGCACGGCGACGGGTTCGCATCAGTCGTCCGGCCCGTACCCCAATTCCCGCAGCACCGTCTCCGCCGGAACGCCCAGTTCGCGCTTCGCCTTCGCCTCAGCGAGTTTCTCGCCGAGGTTCTCCGGCAGCGGCGACGGCCAGTGCAGCCGCGTCCCGCGCGCCTCGGGCGGCGTCTCGAAGATCCCCAGCCGGTCGAGCGCCTCCAGAATCATCCGGTTCGCTTCCACCAGGCCGACCCCGTACGTCAGCCGCTTCCGCTCCAGACGCGCCAGCGTTCCCATCAGCACCACCCGCAGCGCCGTCGCGCTCGAAAGGTTCCCCAGTTGGTCCTTCAGGAGGCCCGCCGCCAGCGGCGTCACGCCCGAGACCTTGTCCA
>DATKUU010000175.1:0-2369 GCA_035530455.1 Phycisphaerae bacterium
GAAGTGCTACGGCGTGGACCTCTCGACCGGCAAGCCGGTTGAGGAGGGCATGGCGGTCGGCATCATCGCCGCCCAGTCCATCGGCGAGCCGGGAACGCAACTGACGATGCGGACGTTCCACATCGGCGGGACGGCCCACCGCGCCGTGCTGCAGAGCGAGCACCGCACCAGCCAGGACGGCGTGGTGAAATACCACGGCATCCGGGCGGTGTATGCGCCCGATATCGCCAAGCCAACCGCGCTGCCGCTGGGAGTGGGGGCCGACCACCCCGAGCAAATAGTGCCGATACTCAATGAAGTCGCATATGTGCACTTCGTGAGGCTAGATGCACTTGACAAGACTGCCCGAACCCGCCTCCGCGAGGCCCTTGACGCAAAGTGGTGTCCTGGTGGCCGCAAGGCCCCCGACAAGGCACTTGAACAACTCAGCGCTGGTCAGGAGGTGGAGCTCGCTTATCGGCAGGCAGAGAGTGCAATGTGGTCGGATACGGGCTGGAGCAAGTGCAAATTCGCTCTGGACAGGAGCAACAACCTGAAGATGATGGCCCCTACGGGCGAAGACTTGCCCGGGGGGGGAGGGTTGTGGTTGCTGTGCACAAGCCTACCGCAGACGTCAGCTGAGCGAGTTTTTCTCTATGTTGGTGAGACGCACGACTTCAGCAAACTAGCGGATCATCACCTTACGCACGGCGAACTCCGATTGAACCTCCAGCGCAGACTGCTGAGGAGGGGTTCGCTGAAGCGCAACGGCGAAATCCTTCTCCTCGACGCCAAGGGGCGGGAACTGGAACGCTTCGGGATTCCGCTCGGCGCTACGCTCCTGGTGGGGGATGAGACCAAGGTCAAGGCCGGCGACCTCGTGTGCCGGTGGGACCCGCACATGGCCCCCATCCTGGCGGAAGAGGAGGGCGTCGCACGCTACGCCGACATCGTCGAGGGCGAGACGATGCGCTTCGAGGAGGACCGCTCCGGCTTCAAGCGCCGACTGGTGGTCGAGCACAAGGGCGAACTCCACCCCCGCATCATCGTCGAGGATAAGGAAGGCAAGATCCTTGAGTTCCATTACATCCCGGCCCGGACTTACGTGGAGGTCGAGGAGGGGCAAAAGGTTGTTCCCGGCACGATGCTTGCCCGCCGGCCGCGCGAAGTGAGCGGCACGCAGGACATCACGGGCGGCTTGCCGCGCGTCACCGAACTTTTTGAGGCCCGCAAGCCCAAAGAGCCCGCCGTCATGAGCGAGATTGACGGCGTGGTGGAACTGTCGCAGGAGAAGAAGCGCGGCAAGATGACGATCATCGTCCGCAACCCGGAGACGAGCATCGAGAAGGAGCACTATGTCCCGCACGACCGGCACCTGCGGGTCCACACGGGCGACCACGTCCGGGCGGGCGAGATGCTCACCGACGGCCCGCTGGTGCCGCACGACATCCTCCGCATCGCCGGCGAGGCGGAACTCCAGCGGTACCTCCTGCGGGAGATCCAGAACGTCTATCGTTCCCAGAAGGTGCCGATTGACGACAAGCACATCGAGACCATCGTGTCCCAGATGCTCCGCAAGGTCCGCGTGGACCGTCCGGGTGACACGAACTTCCTCCCCGGCGAGGTTGTGGACAAGTTCCGGTTCCGTGCGGAGAACCAGCGCATCGCCCAGATGGCCAAGGTCGTGGACCCCGGCGACACGGAGTTTGAGGAAGGTCAACTGGTCCTTAAGAACGAGTTTGAGGAGGCGGCGGCTATCGCGGAGCAGGGTGGCGGCAAGGCGCCGACCAAACGCCGGCCCAAGCCCGCCACCGCCAAGACCATGCTCCTGGGGATCACCAAGGCCAGCCTCCAGAGCGAATCGTTCCTTTCGGCCGCCAGTTTCCAGGAAACCACCAAGGTTTTGACGGAAGCGTCGCTGGCGGGCAAAGTGGACCCGTTGCTGGGCCTGAAGGAAAACGTGGTGCTCGGCCACCTGGTTCCGGCCGGGACCGGCTTCAAACCGTATCTGGAGGCAACGGTGCGACTCCACGCGGAGCCGCCCATCGCCGCCGAGCGACGCGCCGAGGAACAGGCCGCCGTGGGTCTCGGCTCCGAAGTGCGACAACCGTTGCCGGACTCGACGTCCTGACCCGACGCCGACGGACGTGAAGGGAGACGCGACGTATGCCGACTATTAACCAACTGATCCGCAAGGGCCGCAGACACCGGCGCGCCAAGTCCAAGAGCCAGGCGCTGCAGCGATGCCCCCAGAAACGGGGCGTCTGCACCCTCGTGCGCACCATGACCCCCAAGAAGCCGAACTCGGCGCTGCGGAAGGTCGCGCGGGTGCGCCTCTCGAACGGCAAAGAGGTCACCGCTTACATCCCGGGCATTGACCACAACCTCCA
>DATKUU010000176.1:0-2117 GCA_035530455.1 Phycisphaerae bacterium
CGTTACCCGCCTGGCCGCCACGGACAAGGGCCAGAAGATACTCGCCGACGCCGGCCAGAAACACGCCGACATCCTCCTGCCCGCCGAGACGCTCACAGCCGTCGCCGCCGACCTCGAAGCCGCCCGCCAAAAGCTCCTGGCGGCGGCACGGCGCACGGCGTAACATGGGCCGCTTGATGGGAGAATGAATGATGAACCTCACTGAGCCCGACAAAAAGGCGATTACCAGTTTCGGGCGGCGCTTCCGCATCCTCCGGTTCGATCTCCACCTCACGCAGGCCCAACTCGCCCGCCTGTTATGGGAAGGCTGCGGCGGCCAGGACAGCGTCAGCCGCCTGGAGCGGGGCATCGCGCGAGGCATATCCACCGGCATGCTGATGCGATTGGCGAGCTTGTGCGAGTCCAAGGGCTTCTCCCTGTCCTGGCTGCTTCTCGGCCGGGGCCCCAAGGGACTCGGGAGCACCGATCTTCGGGGGCTCGTCACGGAGGTCCTCGCGTCACTCCACGCCTCCCTCCATCAAATGGGCGAAGCGACAAAAGGCTCATGAGAACACCAGCTAAAGGAGCACAACAATGCCGTACTATACGACCAAGATACTCG
The DNA here is from genome assembly GCA_035530455.1 of Phycisphaerae bacterium. Classification (GTDB taxonomy): domain Bacteria; phylum Planctomycetota; class Phycisphaerae; order FEN-1346; family FEN-1346; genus JAPLMM01. Next base: position 602 of record DATKUU010000176.1, read on the forward strand.
CCGTCCTTTTCCTCCTGATCGGCCTTGCTGTGATCGGCTACGATCACGTCGCCGGCGCCACGTTTATCATAGGCGGGTGCCTCCTGATGTCGCTTGGCGACATTAATTACGAGCTGGAGCGGATCACCAGGCTGCTCGATGAGCGCCGGGGGGACCGCGAGGGCGTCGCCGGCCGGGAATCCGCCCCCGACCCCCCACAAGGGCCTTAGGGGGCCCCAGCATGCCCCGTAAGCGACGACAAGGGCTCATTTGGTTGATGGTAGGGCATATTGGCGTAAAGGTCTGGACAAATTCCAGAAAATTGTAAAATTTACCTTGAGAATGCCGACACAGCGATTATAGAGTGTAAATAATTATCCTGGAACAGGGAGTTTCAGATGTGTTCATCATGGACGATGCTGGCCGCGACCGGGCTTACCGCCGGGTACGTGATCGGCCAGCTTATCGTTGCGACTGTCGTCGCGATCGTCGTTGGGGTTCTGACGGCCCTTGTGGCCACGCGCCTGCTCAAGGCCGGCCAAAAGGCCCTCGCCGACAGCGTCAGCCGTCTGGCCGGGACCGTCCACGACCAGCAGCAGGAGATCGGCAGGCTCTTCGGCGAGGTCTCGCGGATCCGCGAGGCCCGGAGCCAGTGCGAGCTCCGCGCCGCCAGCCGCTTCGCCACCCACGCCGGGGTCGCCCAGATCATCAGCGAGAACACGGTCCAGTGGCGCGAGGTGGCCAAGGGCCTGGACAAGATTCACTCCCGGGTCACCAACGTCGCCGAGCGCACGGCCGCCCTCGAAGGCGCCACTGCGGCACAAGGAGAAGGCTTATCATGATTACACCGGAAGTCAGACGCCGCCGCGCGGTCCGCGAGGCGATCCTCCGACTGCTCAACGCCGCGTACGCCGGCAGCCCGGACGTCGGCGTGCCGTTTGAGCAGATCGCCGAGGGCTTCTCCCCGAGCCGCGTGCGGTACACCGCCCGGGAGATCGAGGCGGCCCTTCTGGACCTGGCCGACGACAATCTGATCGTCCAGGAAAACGCCAGCTGGGGCGACCCGCCCATGGAGAAACTCTACAAGGTCACCGGCCCGGGGCGCGACTTCGTCCTCGCCCGCTTCCCCTGGGGCCGGGTCGATGAATACACGGGCGACCAGAATCTGCCGGGCATATCAGGATGAGACAGGCGCGATCCAACGGTTACGACGCATTGGCGGTGCACGTGGCCGGGAGCGAAAAGCTCCGGCCGCCCACTCCCCAGGCGTGCGCCGCCGACGCCGAGGCGCGGGCGCTTCGCGACGTGATGTGGGAGGAGTACGAACGGCAGCTTCGCGACGCGCAGACGTACACGATCGACGCCGTCTGGAAGTGGCTCAAGGACCACGGCGGGAACGTCGGCCGCAACACGCCGTGGCGCGACCGCCAGCGGCTCTTGTCCAGGGAGCGCGTGACCGAACTGGCGGCGGCCAAGGCGCGGGCGGTGATCGAGCTGGCCGGGGCGGCCGGCGAGACCGACACGCTTCGCGGCGGGC
>DATKUU010000177.1:0-2030 GCA_035530455.1 Phycisphaerae bacterium
AAGCCCGGGGCCGGCGGCCGGAGGCATGGGGCAACTTCGTAACAGCGTATGCGGCGGCCCGAACGATCCGGAACGTGACCAACCCGGGGACGCAGACAGTTCTCCGGACCTGGGCGGCATCGCCGCTTCTGGTACTGGACGACCTCGGCAAGCACAGGGATAAGCCACACGTGATCGAGCAACTGCTGTTCCTGCTGCATGAGCGGTACGACTGGTCGGCACCCGGGCAAAAGACCATTGTCACCGCCAATATGGATCTGGACGAACTCGCCGAGCGGATCGACCCGGGCACGGCCCGGCGGCTCGGCGAGGGAATGGTAATCGAGCTGACCTGCAAGGAGACCTGAAAGATGACACAGCGATTCGGACATTTCGAGGTGTTCAAAGGCAAGGGCACACAGCCCTGGAACTGGCGATGGGTCGCCGCGAACGGACGGATTCAGGCCCACGGCGAGGGCCATCCTTCTCGGCGCAATGCCCGGCGGGCGATTCGGGACTATGTCGGTTCACTGTTATCGGCCTATGGCAAGCAGCCGTTTACTGTTGATTGGGAGTGGATCGCGCACATGATCCGCGACGGGAAACCACGGAAATGAACACGCAGCCCACGCTATTCGAGACGGCGCCCAAGCCGATCCTTCCCGGCCGCCAGGACATCGACGGCGTGACATACGAGCCGCAACGGGATTACGCGCGGCTTGCCAGTCTCTATGGCCGCGTCTTCCGCGTGATGGGCGACGGCGCGTGGCGCACGGTGGATCAGATCCGGGCCATCACCGGCGGCAGCGAGAGCGGGATCAAGGCGCGGCTCCGCGACTTCCGCAAGCCGAAGTTCGGCGGCTACGAGGTCCCCAAGCGATACCGCGGCGATGGGCTCTGGGAATACTGCCTCATGCTCGACGGGCGAGGCGAATGAGCAGGCGACGACGCGATACCCAGTGCTGTACGTTCTGCGGCCGCGATACTACGGCGCGATGTGGAATCTGCAACCGCTGTCTGGGTAATTATCAGCCGCCGCCCGCGACGACGATAGCCGTTCGGTGCGCCGCCTGCGGGCGGAGGATCACGGTTCGTCCGGCGCGCAGCGGTCAGGATAGGGACCGGCGGGATCATCTATGCGTCCGGTGTTCGGGCAATGGCGTGGCCGAGGAATTGGAGCGAGCCCATGAGTGAGATAGCGGTTGGAGATGTAGCGAGGCGGGTCGATTACGAGATACTGGTAAGGGCGTGCCGTCAGTATCAGGAGGCCAAGCATCGTGCGGGGGTCGCGGGCCCACTTCGGGAAACGGCCGTAGCGAGGATGCGTCTGCTCGACCGCAAGGCCATCGACCATGTTCGTGAGCGGGTGGTCCGCCTACTCAAGTGCTGCGGCGAGATGGTAATCATGGACGGCTTCCTATGGGATAGCCGGGAGTACGATCCTGAGACGCGGCGGCATCTGCCCGTCATCAGGGATTGGCGGGTGATAACATGAGCAGGCGACGACGGGTCTACGTAGCAGGGCCATACACCAAGGGCGATGTGGGTACGAATGTGCGCGCCGCCGTAAGTGCGGCCGATCATCTATGGTGCCTTGGATATGCTCCGTTCGTTCCCCACCTAAGCCATCTCTGGCACCTGATGTGCCCGATGACTTATATGGAATGGCTCGAATACGATGAGCAGTGGCTGCTGGTCTGCGATTGCCTGTATCGTTTACCGGGCGAGTCTGCGGATACGGATCGTGAAATCGTGCTGGCAAAGCAGGCGGGAATCCCGGTATACTATTCGTTGAATGATCTACTCGCCGCGGCGCCGCCGCACATACCCTGAAGGGGGCTGAATGGGCAAGGACGTCCTAGCATCTCAGATAATCGAAGGCGACTGCCTAGAGGTCATGCGCGGCATGGAGGCGAACAGCGTGGACTCTATCGTCTGCGATCCGCCATACGGCATTTTGTTCATGGGGCGCAATTGGGATCATGGCGTGCCGGGTATCCCCTTCTGGACCGAAGCCCTCCGCGTGGCCAAGCCCGGCGCTATCCTGATGG
>DATKUU010000178.1:0-3359 GCA_035530455.1 Phycisphaerae bacterium
CGCCCGGAGGATGCCGGCCACGGTTTGCTCGCGTGCCAGGACCGCGGCCGCTTTCGCCCGCACCAGTTCCAGGCCGCAGGGGTTGCGTTTCTGCGGCATCATGGAGGAGCCGGTGCAGAGTTCCTTCGGGATGCGGAAGTATCCGAACTCCGGCATCGAGCCGATCATCAAATCCGTCGCCAGGCGCGCGAGGTCCAGCATGATTTGTGCGCAGGCGGCCAGGATCGCCAGTTCCGCCTTGCCGCGCGAGTTGGCGCAGTAGAGCACGTTGTTCTGGACCCGGGCAAAGCCCAGGAGGTCGGCCACCATCTTACGGTCGAGCGGCAGGGCGGAGCCGTAGGCCGCGCCCGACCCGAGCGGGGACTGGTCCGAGAGGGTGTGGGCGGCCTTCGCGAGTTCCAGGTCGTCCAGGAGCGCTTCGGCCGCCGCACCTGCCCACAGGCCGAGGCTCGACGGCATGGCCACCTGCATGTGGGTGCGCCCGGGCATCGGGACGAACTCGTGCTTCTTCGCGAACGCCTCGATCGCCCGCGCGAGGGCGATGACCCGTTCCACGAGCGCGTGCAACTGCTCCTTTCCCCACAGGCGCAGGTCCAGGAGGACCTGGTCGTTGCGGCTGCGGCCGGTGTGGAGTTTTTTGCCGAGGGCGCCCAGGCGGTCCGTCAGATATTCCTCGACCGCCGTGTGCACGTCCTCCTGGGAGGGCGTGATGGAGAACTTGCCGGCGGCGAAATCCTTGAGGAGCGCGCGCAGGCCGCCCAGCAGGCGGTCGCGCTCCTTCTCGGAGAGCAGGCCGACCTTCGCAAGCATCGTCGCGTGTGCGGCCGAGCCCGCGACGTCCGCCCGCACGAGGCTACGGTCGAGCAGGTAATCCTCGCCGACGGTGAACCGTTCGATTTCGGGTTCCAGTTCGTATCCTTTTTCCCACAGTTTGGCCATCGTCAGCCCTCCGTGCCTCACGTGCCGCTAGAGTCATACGAACTCGTCAATCACTTCGCGCGCCAGTTCCACCCACCGGCCCAGCCGCCACGCCTGGTTGCACAGCGTATGCACGTCTTTCATGATAAGTTCGACGGTGCACCCGCGCGCGATCGAGAGGGTCCGGCGCACGTCCTGGCGGATCGCGTCCTCGTCGAAGCGCTCGGTGCTGACGAGGGCCGGATGCGGCTTGCGCGAGAAGACGTACCGCCCGGCGAGCGCCTCGGCCATCATCGCCTCATCGCACCACGGCGAGATGCTGACGCGCTTCAGGTTCGGGAGTTTTCGGATCACATGCCAGCGCGTGTGCACCGGCTCGCAGCACCCGTAATACGACACCCCGAACCGCTCGACCAGGTCCTTCTGATAGCGAAAGATAAACTCCTCAAACTGGTCCGGCCCGACGCCGGTCGTCTCCTGCGACTCCGACAGGCACCAGAGATCCTTCGTTCGGACCAGGTCGCCCGGAGCATGATCCGGCTGGGGCAGCGCGCGGGTGTAGCCCAGCGTCCCCGAGCCGACGTAATCGTCCTCGTTGTTGAGCGTCAGGAGGCCCTCCCGCTCGCGCCACGTGATGTAGGCCAGGTGGTCGTCCCGGAGGAACGCCATCAGCCGATGCAGACCCCGGGGATTGTCATACATCAGAAGCATCAGGTTCTCAAGTCCCACGAGATCGACGGCGATCTGCGTCATGCCCATCGTCCAGCCGTACGACCCGCGGATCCGGACCCCCAGGATGCCGTCGAAGACCTCTCGGAGGGCAGCCTCTCGCGCGAGGGTCGCCGGACGGTCAACGGAGAACGTGCGGGGGCGCAGACGATGAAAATCCCGGTCCACGTCCGCCAGGGCCGGGTCCCATCGCCGAGCGCCCAGTTTCCGCTCGCCCTCGGCGTAATGCTGCACCGCCTCCACGCCGTAGGTGCTGATGGCGATATTCCACGGCACATTGACGAAGGGTTCGACGGCCCAGTCGTCGGCGAGGCGCTCGAACCGGAAGATCTGGAGCCGGAGATCGTGCTCGACGCCCCGGGCCCACGGGCCGGCACACTCCAGGCCCATCGCGTCGTCGGGGAGCACCTCGTCCAGGACGCCGCTGAGTTCCGCCAGGACCATCGGCCTCTCGCCCTGGAGCGCGTCGTGCTTGTACCAGAGGCGTCGGCGCTCCTGGTTGACGGGGTCGTCGGCGATTTTGCGGAGTCGCCGCCCCAGCCCGCGCAGGACCTCGGTGTCCTTGGTGGGAATACTCACTTCAACGGATGCCATGCCTGTTGCGTCCTCCTTCTCTGCTTCCCGCAGAGGGCTCTCGGCTTTCGCGCGATGGAACGTCAGCCCCGAGGGGTTGCCGGCGACCCGGCGGCACGCTGCCTCGCCGCCAGTCCGGCCAACGCCAGCGCCAACCCCAAACCGACCAGCACCAGGCCGTTGGAGAGGATGAGCCACCGCGTCCCCATCCACGTGACAAGATAGAACGCTGTGCCGATAGTTCCGAGGATGGCGCCGATGGTCGAGACGCCGCTCACGTTGCCGACGCCCTTGCCGAGGTTCGGCATGGCTTGAATCAGGAGTTTCGCCGCGTACGGGGTGACCATCCCGAGGAGCACGGACGGGACGAGGAACAAGAGGATCCCGGCTCCGAGCGTCGGCCAGCGGAGGTCGGGCGGCAGATAGACGACCAGTTCGCTCCCGCCGCCGGCGGCGTCCCACTCCAGGGGCAGGGGGGCCCCTTCGCCCGGGAACATCCAGTCGAGGACGGCATCGGCGTAGAGGGGGATGGCCAGTGCGACGGCCCCGCCGGCCACGAGGATCGCCCCGAGTTTCCACAGGGTCGGGCCCCGGTCCGCCAATCGGCCGCCCACCAGCGCCCCGGCCGCCAGCCCGCCGAGAAAGACGCTGATAAGGCTGCCCCAGACGATGATGTCGCTGCCGAACTCCGGCTGCACCAGCCGAAACCCCGCCATCTCCAGGCTCATCAGCGCCGCCCCCGAGACGAACGCCGCCACCAGCACGCCCGCGCGCATCATTCGCCGTCCCCCTTCCGCCCCTCGGCCGTGTCCTCGAAGAACCTCGGGTGCTCGCGCCGGAGCGTGTCCACCGGCGCCGAGTCGTCGGTCAGCGCCGCCTCGCGAATCCGGCGCGTGGTCAGATACTCGTATTCTTTTCCGATGAGTTCCGGCAGTTCGAAGCCGAAGTCCTTGCCTCGCACCATCTCCTCGGCCCGCAGGACCCACTCTTTGCGTGTGGTCGGGGTCTCGCTCATCGCCCCGAAGACGATGGTGTTTCCGCTCCGGCCCGCCGGCACGAGATAGACCTGCGGAAACGCCGTCTGGTACGTCTTCAGTTCCGCCAGGTAGAACCGGTTGAAGGAGCGTTCCCAGAGGTTG
>DATKUU010000179.1:0-2645 GCA_035530455.1 Phycisphaerae bacterium
TGGAATTCGCCGCAAGGCTTGTCGGGTTGTTGTTGATCTGCACAGCCGGGAACCAGGTCTCCGTGCCGTATCCGCCTATGGCCCAATCGCCCGCCCCGCCGTTGACCACCATCGTGCCCGTGTAGCCCGCCCAAACGGCCGCAGGGGTGGTAACCGCGAAGGGGCTTGCGGCGTTGATGTTGGCCGCGCCCGCGAATGTTGCAGCATCACTGGCCGAGACCGGAAACTCTGCCGTCGTGATGGCGTTGCTTACGGTGATCTGGCCGGTATACGCTTGGACATCCAGCAAGGCCAGGGCCGCCGTCGCCCCATCAACCGTGATGTCGTCGGCCGAGTAGGCGTCGGCGACGTACGCGGAGTCGCCCTCTGCAGGCGTGCCCCACGCGCCCAACCCGTCCCCCTGGGCGTTCCAATTCGCGGAAGTCCATTTGTTGTCGGCCGCGTTGTTGAACCAATACCACTCAGCCATTAGCTATCCGCCGTAGAGCCGATGGCGTAACCCGTCAGGGCAGCCGCCGACACGATTGTCAGGTACTCACTAGCAGCGAGGCACTTGGGGCAGCCTGCCGCCTGCGGCGTGAACGGTATAACCATGCCCCCCTTCGCCCCCACCGTGTACGTGCCGGTAACAGGGTCTTCCCCCGTCCCCGCCCCGTCAGTGTCAGAGGCGATATAGAACGTGGTAGCCGCGTCCGCCATGACCACAAGCGCATGCAATCGGGCAATCTTACTGGCCCCCTGCGCTATCGTGGTGCGGGAGCCCCCGCCACCGTGGGCAATCACAACGGGAGCCCCGAACGTCAGCGCCGAGCCCGAAAGCGTGCCAAGCACGGTGTTCGCGCTGTCGTCAGTGACACGCAGGGAGCCCGTGGCGTCTGTCTGGAGGGGCACATAATCGCCATTTGCGGCCGAACCCGGCATGGCCTCTGTGTCCTTGCGAACCGCCATCGCCGGAACGCCCTTATCGGTCGCCGCGTAAGCCCCATCCTCGGCCTTGACGGCCAAGACGAGAGTATCCATGTCAGTGTTGACATCATCGTCCCGCGTGCGAAGCTCGCCGCTGGCCGTCGTCTGCAAGGCGGTATAGTCCCCATTGGCGGCCGAACCCACAGCCGCGCGGGCATCCTTACGCACGGCCATTGATGGAATACCCTTGTCCGTCGCGGAGTACGCGCCGTCCTCGGCCTTGACCGCCGCAACCAGCGTGTCCATGTCCGTGTTGATGTCGTCATCGCGGACACGAAGCTCACCGGTGGACGTTCCCTGCGCCGTAACGTAATCCCCATCGGCAACCGCTTCCGGCAGTGCCCTAGTGTCCTTGCGGACCATGCCCGCAGGAAGCACCTTGTCAGCGTTGGTGAACGCCACATTCGACGCCTTCACCATCGCCGCAAGGGATGTGTTCGCGGAGTCGTCCGTGACCCGCAAGGAGCCGGTATCGTCGGTTTGCAGTGGGATGTAATCCCCATCCGCCACAGCTTCCGGCAGGGCCTCCGTCGATTTCCGCACCGCCCCCGCCGGCGTAACCATATCCGCAGCGGTAAAGGCCGTATTCGTCGCCTGCGCCTCTGACGGGTCAATCTCCGTCTCGGCGGCGTTCAGCAGCCCCACGTTGCCGAGATTCGCCTCAAGGACAGTCAGCCCGCCCCCGATGGCCACCACGGACCCGCTGTGCTCGAACAGCGACACCGCAACGTAGGTGGACGTTGCCGCGTACAGGTGAAGGATGGCGGCCTGAACGCCGTCTGACGCCACATCCAGCACGATCCCGCCGGCCGGGATCGCCCCGGTCGCAGCGCTGGCCGTGCCCCAATTGTAATAAACCCCGCCAGCGGCAGGGATTAAGGCTATCTGCCTGACGTTATCGGGCAATGCCTCAGCAAGCAGGCCGGTCGTCCCGAACAGCAGCGTGCTCGTGCTCGTCGCCTGGACCCGCTTTGTCGCAGAGTGATACGCCGCAAAGTCAGTTGCAATTGTCATTTATCTAGCCTCTCCGAATGTTCTATCTTGTTTCGCAGCCCTACAGCACGGCCACAATTTTTCGCGGGTCCATCGTGTCGAGCCTGGCCGGGTCGGTTGGCCATTCGCGGATCCCAAGTCCCTGCATTTTGCGAACTGCCGCGCGAAGTGACCGCGAGACAACGCTTTGGTCTATATTCAGCGAGGCCGCGATTTCCTTCTGCTTCATGCCCCGCAATCTCAGCGTGAGGCACTGTTCTTGTCGCGTGGTGAGGGAGAGCATGGGGACTCCTTACCTATGACGTAGCATATTTATGCTAAGTTTGAGCAGCGCGGGCATCTGTGAGAGCCTTGGAGGCGTCGAATCCAGGATGGGAACCCCCGTAGGAGGGTGTGCCCGCGCGTTGAGATGCCCCCACACAATGTCTAGCCCGTAGTCCTCTTTCGGTGGGTAATTCGATGGGACCAGTCTATCTAGGCGACAGCCATAACATACTGCGCCGCCCCACGCTGTCTCAATTCGGTCCCTGCAGATCGGGCACGTCATCGGCAGTCGTCCGCCTTCCGTGGCTTTCATCATGTGGGCTACCGTATCGGAGCGAGATAGGCGCGCCTAGGACCGACCCGGAATTCACTTACCACTTTTGCACGGGCAGGCTTTTCTTGAATATTTCCTGGAATTTCCT